>JAURGK010000035.1 GCA_030833845.1 Crocinitomicaceae bacterium
AAAATCAATGAGTTGATTTCCATGGGTATCTTGAAGAAAAGAAATGCCATTGGCTTGTAAATCTTCGTTAACGGCCGGATTGTGAATCATTTGTGAGAGTAGGAAAATTCGCTTTCCTGGATTCTCGGAAAGCGCCTTATAACTACGTTCAATGGCATTTTCAACTCCATAGCAAAAACCAAAATGCCGGGCCAATACAAAAGTGAAGTCACCCATGATGATTTGGGTAGGGCTGAAGTCTTTTTTACGAGGATCGGCGGTCTTTCGTTCAGCCTTCACTTTGGAGAGCAGACCAGATCTAAAAAAAGCGGGTACTTCAAATTGTTTCATGGTCTTAGAACACTTTTACAATGAATTAGTTCAGTTATCGTTGGGTGCCTTCGTAGAGTTCTAAGGCCACGCGCAAGCACTCCACAGAAGCCTTTAAATGTGCTTGATCGAGTACATAGGCAATGCGCGCTTCGTTTTTTCCAGCTCCTTTAGTGGCATAAAACCCATCTGCTGGCGCCATCATTACTGTTTGGCCTTCGTATTCAAATTCTTCTAATAGCCACTGGCAGAAATGCGCCGCATCGCTCACCGGAAACTTTGCTACACAGTAAAATGCACCACTTGGTTTAGGACAAAATACTCCAGGTATGCTATTGAGGCCATCTACCATGATATTTCTTCTTGCTACATATTCACTGATGACTTCTTCAAAATAAGACATCGGTGTGTCTAGTGCAGCTTCTGCGGCTATTTGGTCTACGGTTGGCGGTGATAGGCGAGCTTGGCCAAATTTTAGTGCCGCACTCATGAACTCTTCATTTTTTGAAATCAATGCACCAATTCGTGCACCGCACATAGAATAGCGCTTAGAAACTGAATCGATCATGATGACATTGTTTTCAATGCCTTTGAGGTTCATGGTTGAAAATGGTTTGGCACCATCATAGCAGAATTCACGGTAAACTTCGTCTGCAAACAAGAACAAGTCATGTTTTTTAACGATGTCTCGGAGTTGTTCTAGTTCTTGTTGGGAATACAGATAACCGGTAGGATTTCCTGGATTGCAAATAATTATTGCTTTGGTTTTGGCGGTAATTTTTTCTTCAAACTCAGATACGGGAGGTAAAGCAAATCCATTATCGATATTTGCCGTTACTGGTACCACCTTCAAACCCGCCATGACAGCAAAGCCATTATAGTTGGCATAAAAGGGTTCAGGTATGATCACCTCATCTCCGGGGTTGCAGGCAGTCATGAGGCCAAAAATGAGTGCTTCTGAACCACCTGTTGTTATAATGATATCTTCCTTATTAACTTCAATTCCTTGTTTTTGATAACTCAGGGCCAATTTAGTTCTGTACGATTCAAAGCCCGCTGAATGGCTGTATTCCAAGACATCGTGTTTGAGCTGATGGATGGCCTCAAGAGCTACTTTCGGTGTGGAAATATCGGGCTGGCCAATATTGAGATGGTAAACGATTTTTCCCGCTTTCTTTGCTGCTTCGGCAAATGGCACCAACTTTCGAATTGGCGAGGCGGGCATTTCAATGGCTTTTGATGACAATAAAGGCATAATGTGTTAATTTGTGCTCAAAATTACGCAATCTTTTTTTTGTCATTTTTTTTATTGTTTTCAATTTTTATTTATATTCGCCCTATATACCTAATACATCGCTTATAGAATCAAATTTACCTTAACCGCCGAATACCTATTTTCTGCACAAAGTGTAAATTATGATTTGTTCTCAATTAAGTGACTCTCAGCTCATTAAATCTTACGTTTCTGGTAATGAATCAGCATTTGCTGTTCTCTTGGACCGTCATAATGAAGCAATTTTCAAGTTTATCTTTCATAAAGTAAAGGATACCGAACTTAGTAATGATCTTTTTCAAGAAACCTTTGTGAAAGTGATTCAAAAATTGAAATTAGGTGCCTATCAAGAAGAAGGTAAGTTTTTGCCTTGGGTATTGCGTATCGCCCACAACCTGATCATTGACCATTTTAGAAAACAAAACAAACAACGTTTGATTTCTGAACGCAATGCGTGGTCGGATGACTATAACATATTTCACAAAATTGCTTCCGAAGATCCAAATTTTTTACAGCAAACAACACGAGCAGAAATTTTTGATCAATTGCATGTATTATTAACTTATTTACCTGAAAGTCAGAGAGAAATGATACACATGCGCTTGTTTGAAGAGCAATCATTTAAGGAGATTGCTGAAACTGAGGGCTTGAGTATAAATACAGCCTTGGGAAGAATGCGTTATGCGCTATTAAATTTGAGAAAAATGATCGAAGAGAACGAGCTTACCATGAGCTAATCATAGTCAAATTCAATTTTGCTGCGTATCTTTGTAGCATACGATTGAAATATGTTTGAGAATCTTACCGATAAGTTTGAAAGAGCGTTCAAAGTCCTTAAAGGGCAAGGCCAAATTACTGAAATCAATGTAGCCGAAACGCTCAAGGAAGTGAGAAGGGCCTTGCTGGATGCAGACGTTAGCTTTAATACTGCCAAACAATTCACCAATACAGTCAAAGAAAAAGCACTCGGACGCGATGTATTGAATGCTGTTTCGCCTGGGCAACTCATGATTAAAATATGTCATGAAGAGCTCGTTGAATTAATGGGAGGTAATGAAGTGGAGATCAATACAAAAGGTGCTCCTGCAATTGTATTGATGTCTGGTTTGCAAGGTTCTGGAAAAACTACTTTTACCGGTAAATTAGGTGCCTATCTTAAGAATAAAAAAGGAAAACAGGTACTGCTTGTTGCTTGTGATGTCTATCGTCCGGCTGCAATTGATCAGTTACACGTGCTAGGAGAACAACTCTCTATTGAGGTGTTTTCAAATAAAGAAGAAAAGAATCCGGTAGCTATTGCAACTGCCGCAATAGCTCATGCAAAAAGCAAAGGCTACAATGTGGTGTTGATCGATACGGCAGGTCGTTTGGCTGTAGATGCACAAATGATGGATGAAATTGCCTTGCTCAAAGAAGCAGTGCAGCCATCTGAAACACTCTTTGTGGTGGATTCAATGACAGGTCAAGATGCAGTCAACACGGCCAAAGCCTTCAATGAACGCATCAATTTTGATGGAGTCGTTCTTACCAAGCTAGACGGTGATACAAGGGGTGGTGCTGCGCTTTCGATCAAAGCCGTAGTCAACAAACCAATCAAATTTGTAGGTACTGGCGAGAAAATGGACGCCTTAGATGTGTTCTATCCAAAGCGAATGGCAGACCGCATCCTCGGAATGGGAGATGTTGTTTCTTTGGTAGAGCGTGCCCAAGAGCAGTTCAATGAAGAAGAAGCACGCAGACTTCAGAAGAAAATCATGAAAGATCAGTTTGATCTCAATGATTTTTTAGCCCAATTGCAACAGATAAAGAAAATGGGGAATGTCAAAGATTTGATGGGAATGCTACCTGGGGTAGGCAAAGCCATGAAAGATGTAGACATTCCTGATGATGCTTTCAAAGGGATCGAAGCTATTATTTTGTCAATGACACCCAAAGAGCGCGCCAATCCGGGATTGTTAAACCCCTCTAGAAAAAATCGTATTGCCAAAGGGAGTGGAACCAATATTCAGGAGATTAATAAATTACTCAAGCAATTTGAGGAAATGCGAAAAATGATGAAACTCATGAGTAATCCGCGCAATATGATGGGGATGATGAGCAAACTCAAAGGCATGGGAGGTATGCCAGGTATGTAAGATGGAAAATGACCACCCCTCAAATTGGTATAGCCAAAAGCCTGTTCTTGAAAAAGTAAAGGTCAAGAGCAATTGGGGCTTGACACTTTTTTCTGTACTTATATTCGCGCTGAGTTTTTTATCCATTTTTTCCGAAGAACTCGACTTTATATTTTATTTAGTGGTGGTGCTATTTATACATGAGATGGGTCATTACCTTCTAATGAAATATTTCAAGTACGATGATTTACGTATGTTGTTTATTCCCTTGATGGGCGCCTTTGTTCAGGGAAGTAAAAAAAGGTATTCACAAAAGGAGAGTTTTTTGGTCATCGTTGCGGGTCCGTTTCCAGGTATCATCCTGGGTATTACCTTGATCATTACTGCACATTATTTGCAACTCTTTTGGTTGCTTGAATTGAGCTTTTTGTTTTTATTTCTTAACGTGGTGAATCTTTTGCCTATTGATCCACTTGATGGCGGGCAATTATTTAAACTTTTTGTAAAGAAGAAAAGAGATTTGTTCTTACTCATCTTTGCGCTCTTATCTTCTTTAATTATGGCAGGGGTAGGTTATTTAATTGATAGCTGGGTGCTGATGGCCTTTGGATTACTTATGTCATTTAAGGTCAGGAGTTTTCAGCGCAATTATCATTACAGAAAAATTCTGGACGCATATCAAATTGAATATGAATGTGATTATGACGAGCTTACCGATCAAGAGTACCACCAGATTAAGCGCGTCTTATTGGAGGAAAATACCAAATTGTCTGCCATTGTCAATCACTATCCAGAACAGTCTGATGATTTGATTGCTAGCCATGTCAATGCAGTGCTTTCTGTGCCCTATGATCGAGATGCGTCTAAGCTTTTCAAAATTGTTTTGATAGGATGTTGGTTACTTTTACTTTTGCTGCCCGTCTTATTATTAATGGGGCCTTTTTTAGATTTTTCGTGGTATTTTGAAGCAATATAAATTCATATTTCTATTTGTTTTTTATTGGTCTTGTTCTTCCATTTTTGGACAATGTGATCAGGTTTTGGTGAGTGGTAAAATTGTCGACACCATGCGGCTGCAAAATTTTTACAACCTGATGGTCGTCAACAAAACGACTGGAAGAGGGGTGTTTGGGCAACCAAATGGACACTTTACCGCATATGCTAATCCTGGAGATTTGATCGCACTCTCGACCAAAGGTTATCCGGTTTATCAGTTTATTGTACAACCTGATGATCACTGCCAAACAAAAGTATTGGCCTATGTAGAGCGCTTGCCCCAAGAAGTTGCAGAAGTGGTTGTGCGTCCGCTTAAAACACTTGAACAAATTAAAGAAGAACGCGAAAATCTTGCGCTTCGCGAAACCCGCTTGGTCACTGGTGTGAATGTGTTAGAAAGCCCTATCACGGCCTTGTATCAAGCTTTTTCAAAGAAAGAACAGAACAAGCGATGGATTGCAGAACAGCAATTCAAGGATGACCAACGGCGTATAGTTCAAGAATTATTGCGCTTGTATGTTGCCTTTGACATCATCGAACTAAATGAAGCAGAATTCGATGCCTTTATCACATTCTTAAACATTGATGAGCAATTTATTAAAACAGCAACCGAAATGGAGTTGATTTTGTTTATCAAAGATAAATACGAGCACTACAAGCAATTGAATCGGTAATCCAAACAATTGAATCGGTGATTCAATCAATTTAGGCCAAGGACTTAATTTCTGACATTATTTTTTTTGCGAGCAAATCTGCACTCGCTTCATCTTTAGATTCGGCATAAATTCGAATGATAGGTTCTGTGTTGCTTTTACGTAAATGCACCCATTCTTTCTCAATATATATCTTAACGCCATCAGTCGTATCTACTTCAAAGGAAGCATATCTTATTGCCATGGCTTTTAAAATCGCATCTACATCTGTGCCAGCAGCCAAATCAATTTTATTTTTAGAAATAAAATAGCTAGGGTAACTTGCCCGAAGCGCTGTCATACTTTGCTTTTGGAGGGCCAGGTGACTCAAAAATAGGGCTATACCCACCAAAGAGTCTCGACCATAATGCAGAGGTGGGTAGATAATTCCTCCGTTACCTTCACCACCAATAACGGCGCCTGTCTCTTTCATTTTTATGACCACATTAACTTCTCCAACAGCCGCTGCTGCATATCTTTGACCCGAATTTTCGGTGATATCTCTGAGTGCTCTAGTTGACGACAAATTTGAAACAGTGGGGCCAGGTTTGTGTTTTAATATGTAGTCGGCGACGGCCACAAGCGTGTATTCTTCACCAAACATACTTCCGTCTTGGCAAACAAGTGCCAAACGATCCACATCTGGGTCAACGGTAATGCCCATATGAGCGCCATGCTCAGTAACACAAGCAGATAATTCAGTTAAGTGCTCGGGTAGGGGCTCTGGATTATGTGGAAAATGCCCCGTAGGATCACAATAAAGCTCGATGATATCTTTCACACCAAGTGCACGTAACAAGGCAGGAACAAAGGTGCCGCCTGTTGAATTAACTGCATCAATTGCAATTTTAAAATTGGCTGCTTCAATAGCGGTTTTATTGACAAGCGGTAGGGCTAAAATGGCATCAATATGCTTCTGCATGTAGCTTGAGTCTTCAAGAAGATGCCCCAAGTGATCCACCTCTGCAAAATCAAAAGCTTCATCTTCAGCAATTTTGAGTAGCATCTGGCCATCAGCCCCTGAAATAAACTCACCTTTTTCATTGAGTAATTTAAGGGCGTTCCATTGTTTTGGATTGTGGCTAGCTGTAAGGATGATCCCGCCTTGGGCCATCTCCATTGGAACAGCCATTTCAACTGTAGGCGTGGTGGATAAGCCTAAGTCAATCACATCTATACCAAGACCAATCAGGGTTTGTTGAACCAAAGTGGCTATCATTGGGCCTGAGATACGTGCATCTCTTCCAATGACTACCTTAAGTCGTTTACCAGGATTTTGTTGCTGCAACCATGTCCCATATGCGGCTGCGAATTTAACTGCATCAATAGGGGTAAGGGCATCATTTACCTTTCCGCCAATGGTGCCACGAATTCCTGATATAGATTTAATAAGTGTCATGGAGAATATTTTGAAGCATTTGAAGAACGGCCACCATGGCTTCAGTGCCTTTGTTGCCATGTTTTCCACCAGCTCGGTCGATGGATTGCTGCTCCGTATTGTCGGTGAGCAAACAAAAGCCAACAGGTTTGTCAAATTTGAGCATTACTTCCATAAGCCCTTGGGTTGCACCACTGCACACAAAATCAAAATGACGGGTTTCGCCCTGAATGACCACACCAATGGCTAATACACCATCAATATCTGAATTTTTACAGAGTTGTTGCGCGCCTAGTGGTAATTCAAAAGCACCAGGCACGTGGAGTTGTCTTCTTAATGCTTTGGGGTGTCCAATGGCGTCCAACACGTTATTTGCTCCTTCTAGAAGCTTATAGGTGATATGATCATTCCAATCAGAAACAACAATGCCGATTCGAAAACCGGCACAGTTAGTAAAAAGATTAGGATCAAAGGCCGAGAGGTTCTTACCTGCAGTAGCCATATTGTTGCTTATTTAGTTGCGCAGCGCGCGATATAACGATCGATTGTTTTGGTGCTCGCATAGTTGGGAAAATCATCTTTGATGCGTTGGTAATAAGAAAGTGCATCAGATTTTTTCTTGAGCTCTTCACATACACGGCCTGCCTTGAATAAATAGTAGGGGGTGGTGAATTCATTATCTTCGCGATCAGCTGCTTGTGAATATAAATCAAGTGCATCGGCATATTTTTTCATTTGGCTGTAACAGTCTCCTTGTAAGCCGATACTCATTGTAGCGATGTAGGTGTCTTGAAGATCAACGTCTTTAAGTTCCTTTAATGCCGCGCTATACTTTCCTTTTTTCATGTATTGCGTAGCGAGCAAATACTGAGCAATTTCTCCACCGGTCTTGCCATCGTTGTTCTTCACAAATGGAACTAGTATTCCAATGGCTTGATCTGTAGAATCTTTGGTAATGTAATTTAAAGCTACCCACCATCCATCATTAGACTTTTCATTGGCCGGACCCCAGATAAACTGTCGGTAAGCAAAATAAACTACCGTTAATGCAATAATACCGGCAACAACATAAGTGCCAATTTTGAAATTCTTATTGTCGTTGAATTTGTTTTTAAGGTCTTCAAAGCTGAATTGCTCAATCATATGCTAAATTTTGAAACGCAAATATAAATCATTTTCGCAAATGAATTGCTTATTTTTGCGCTATGTTTCAACGCCACGCTACTTACCTTACAACGCTCCTGTTTTTTTCAATCATTTTTATATCCAGGACAGCGGCACAAAATACTGCTAGCATCACAGGCCGTGTACTTTCAAGTGAAAAAGGACAAGCCTTGACAGATGTCATTGTAAAATTATATGAGCTTCCGGATTCTAATTTTATTCTTGGTGGTTTTACAAATGCCGATGGTCGTTTTCTTTTGATCGCAAATCCGGGTTTATATTACCTTGAACTTAGTCTTAGTACTTACCAGAAAGAACGAACCGATGAATTTACCGTTCTTAATGGCGCATCAAACTTTCACTTAGGCACTTTGCGTTTAAACTTGGAGAAGACTCAGCAAGTAAAAGACATCACTGTGCGTGGACAGAAAGAATTAATGGAGACAGGCTTTGATAAAAAAGTTTACAATGTGGCCGAAGACCTCAATGTGAACGGTGGAACTGCCAATGACATCCTCAACCGTTTGCCATCAGTGGAAGTAGATCAAGATGGTGGGGTAATGCTCAGGGGGCAAGGTGGCGTGACTATTTTGATTGATGGTCGGCCTAGTTCTCTGAGTGGTGGCAATGGGAAAACCTTACTCGATGCCTTGCCTGCTAACTCCATTGAACGTGTAGAAATTGTAAGCAATCCATCGGCCAAATATGATCCCGATGGCACTTCAGGCATTATTAATATTGTTCTTAAGAAGAATAAACTTCTTGGAATCAATGGAATGCTATCAACAAATTTGGCATCTGGTAACCTTCAAGGCGGCAATGTGGCAGAGGGCAATGCGAGTCTTAGTTATCGGAATGGGAATATAAATGTCTTCGGCACTTACAATGCACGTTATTTAGAAGGATATCGAAACAATTACAATGACATTACCCAAGAATTGAGCACTGGCCTTTTTATTTTGGATCAAAATCGGGTGGGTACAGATCTCGACGCAGGACAGACTTTTAGACTAGGTACAGACATCAATTTAAGTCCTCAAAATACACTCGGTATGGTAATCACAGGGGCCTTGGCTAGAAGAGACCGTACGGGTGATTTATGGAATGCACAATTAGATTCGAACAACCAAGTCATTGATCTTTGGAAACGTACGTCATTTGATCCGACAAATAGACAAAATTTCGACATCAATTTGAATTTCAAACACGAATTCAATGAGGAGCGAGGCAATTTGACTTTTGATTTGAGTAATTCAATGGGCACCGAAAACATTGAGGGCTACTATGATAATACTTACTATACACCAGATACACTTCAAACATCCACTCCAGCACTTTTTCAACAGTTATTTAACACCGAAAAAAACAATATCTCTACTGCGCAGACCGATATCGTTTATCTTTTTCCCAAGTTAGGTTTGCGTACTGAAGCTGGATTGAAGGCCATTGTTCGAGATCAACTCGTTGATACCTATTCTCAAACGGCGTATATAGTGCCTGTTGATTTTCAAGAAGATACCTTAGCTAATTTTCTTTACGGTTACAAAGAACAAATTTATAGCGCTTATGGTGTTGCAGCCAAACAATTCAAAAGAGTTAAAGCTCAGGTGGGATTGCGTACCGAAAAAGCCTATCAAATTCCCAATTTGATATCAGATAGCTTGCGCATTGTGAACGATTATTTTAACTTTTTCCCGTCTGCTCACTTGCGCTACGAACTAAAGCCTAAATCGGAATTGAGCTTGAGCTATTCAAGACGAATTAACCGTGCTTCCTCAGGCCAACTCAATCCTTTTACCAACTACGCAGATCCTTTCAATTTACGCAAAGGAAATCCGTATTTGCGTCCAGAATTCATACATTCTTTTGATCTTGCATACTCATTGGAAAAAAAGAATTTCACGCTTTCTAGTGCCTTTTATTACAGAATTTCCAACGACGTTATTTCAAGATTTAAAGAATTTTATGCAGACAATACCAGCGCGGTCATTTTTATGAACATTGCCCAAACCAAAGCCCTAGGTTATGAAATGATACTGACCCTTAAACCCATCTCTGGGATGCGCACTACCTTCTCATACAACAATAACTACACCTGGTATATCAGTAACGACCCAACACTAGCCAATAGGCAAGGATTTAATCATAATTTCAAGTGGAATACCGCTTACGAATTTTGGAATAAAACCGCAAATGTCCAACTTAGTGTAAATTACAATGGTCCAAGGGTAACTATTCAAGGCATCGCCCAGCGAAAAGGCCCTATTGACCTTGCTTTTGAAAAAAGACTCTCTGGAGGTAATTGGGTTCTAGGAACAAGGGTATCAGATATTTTTAATCGGCAAGGTTTTTATTATGAGGTGAATCGTCCTGGCATATACCAATCTGGCGAATTCAAGTGGCTCACCCGTAGGGTGTACTTTTCGGCAACCTATAAATTTGGTAAATTAGAAACTTCTTCCAAAGCCAAACAGATGAATGCTGACGGCGGTGGAGATTTTTAACTGGCAACTAATTTTTGATAAATTAATTGTGTCCAGGCTATATAGCGCTGTATCACAACCGGCGTATTGCCAACTTGTAAATCGGATAAATAGTTGACATTTTTTGTTGCCATGGATTGCAGCTCTGAAAGCAAGGCCTGTGAGTCAAAACGCTCGGAGAGCTGGAGCTCGTAAGGATTTAATTTGATCGCATTCCAATATAACATCCAATTGAATTGTAATAGATATAGTTGATCTATGATTATTGTCAGTTCAGCCGGGTTTTGGCTTTCATAAATGCCTTTGGCAAGCCGCATCTTTGAGAACTGGTATTGATTGAAATTATCAATCATTGGTTGCAGTTTGTCAAAAATTGGCATGCTCATGCTTAAATCTACATTTGATTCTTTAAAATAACCTAAGTGCTTTGCTGCATCTAAAAAATGCAGCAGCTGCTTTGACCATTTTTTGTACAAGAGCGTTTGATCGATTTGTTGATAGATTTTGGTTTTGTAATCAAAAAATAGGGTTTCTATTTGATCTTCTAGGTCTTGATCAATATTTATATTTAGCAGAGCAAGCGCTTGGGCACGCGTCATTTGGAAATATTTTTTCTCGAACGCAAGTTGAGCATCTCAACAATGAAGGCAAACACAAGTGCAAAATAGATATAACCTTTTTGTATATGTTCTCCAAAACCTTCTGCAAGCAAGATGACGCCAATAGCGACTAGAAAAGCCAGTGCAAGCATCTTAATTGTTGGTCGACTATTGATGTACCTGCTGATTGGCCCAGAGAAAAGCATCATGACAATCATCGATATAATCACTGATAAAAATATAATGACCAGAGGGTTTCCGTGAGTTTCATGTGAGATGTCATTGGTCATGCCGATAGCAGAGATAATAGAGTCAAAACTAAAAATGACATCGATGAAAACAATTTGAATTATCGCTGCTGAAAATGAATGGATTATTTTTTGCTTGGACTGCTGATGATTCCCTTTTACACTCTGATGCATTTCACCAACAGATTTATAAATTAAAAACAGACCTCCGATAATGAGTACCAAGCTATGAGCAGTGAAAGAATAATTGAATAATTCAAATAAAGGGGTTCTATCAAGACTCATGATCATAGATACCAAACTGAGCATGACAATTCGAATTCCTAAGGCCAAACTCAGACCAATGAGGCGTGCACTGCGTTGTTTGTTTTTCGGGAGGTTGCTCGTAATAATCGAAATAAAAATAATGTTATCGATTCCTAAAACGATTTCAAGCAGCGTCAGGATAAATAAATATCCCAAACCAACTGAGGTGCTCAAAATAGCGAAATAGTCGTTCAGTAATGACATTAGTGTGTTTTAATAAAGTTAAAAAAGTCTTGTAAAGTAGAGGCGTTTTTGTCTTTAGCGGTGCTGATTTCCATTATTTGAATTTGTTCATCAGCTAAGAATGATTGTAGTGTTTTCTCCAATTTTATCTTCTCAGAACAATAAAGCACTTCAAAACCAAACCCTTGGGCTATTTTCCCTGGTGATTTAGTATGGGTGGCTTCAAAATACTTTTCTCTTAAAGGAGATGTGGAAGGGCCAGCAATAATTTGAAAAATTCCCCCGCCTTGGTTGTCTATGACAATGATTTTGAGATTTTTGGGAAAAGGTGTAGTCCAAAGGGCGTTGCTATCGTATATAAAGGAGGTATCGCCGCAGATTAAAATATGATTTTGCTCAGGGGAGGCAAGTGCTGCCCCCACGGCTGTAGAAACAGTACCGTCAATGCCACTTGTTCCTCTATTGCTATGGTAGCTAATGTTTGGATGGGGGTCAAATAATTGTGCATAGCGCACCACTGAACTATTCGCTAAATGCAGGTTGCACGTTGTTGAAATTAAATGATTCAAACTCTCAAATACATCATAGTCAGTGAGGTGATTTTGATCGGTTTTAAATTGCGCTTGCTGATCTTTGGCCTGGTAATCCAAGGCCTTCCATTTGCCCTGAAAATTATGTGTATTTAAGCAAATTTGAGCGTCATCTAATTGTTTGAAAAAATCAACGGGGTTCATTGAATAACAGGCGCTGAGCAGCCCGTAGGTATTCATTTGAGGGAAATCCGCTGCAACGCGCCAATGAAAGTTTAATTTTACTTGTCTTAAAAAGGCTTTGATGCGCTTCGAGACCACGGCACCTCCCAAAGAAATTAAAACTTGGGGATGATACTCGCTATTTGATGCATCAATTAAATTTAAGCTGCGGTCAATACAATGATTGAAAAGCGGATGTCTCAAATTAGAGGTGTTTTCAACCAAAACTACAACATTGCTATGGTCTGCAATTCTTCCTAAAATCTGCTCCAACAAGGCATGATGATCCATCTGACCAATGAGGATCATTATTTTTTGACCTTCAATTTGTTTAAAATCTATCCTTTGATTTTGAATTGATTTTGAATCTATCGATGGAAACGAAAAACTAGAAAATTCTGCCAGGTTATAAAGCGGCTCATTGAGGCCTACATTTAAATGTATAGGTCCTTTCCAATCTGAATGTAGATGCTTCAAAAAAGTACTTACATTGTGCGTGTGGTCATGGTTTGGAACAAAATGATCTTCATCAAACTCCAAGTAGGCATGCACATGGTTTTTAAAAACGTCTTGCTGAACTATGGTTTGCCCATCGCCTTGGTTGATCCATTTTGCAGGGCGGTCAGCAGTAAGGGCCAATAAAGGAATGTTTCTGTAATAAGCTTCAGCAATGGCAGGGTAATAATTCAAACAGGCCGACCCAGAAGTGCAGCAAAGAGCCACAGGCGCTGCGCTTTGTTGTGCCCATCCCAAGGCAATAAAAGCTGCGCAACGCTCATCGTGCACTACCAATGTTTCGATTTGAGGGTGTCCGTCAAAGGCAATAGCAAATGCTGAATTCCTAGATCCTGGAGAGATAACTACCTTAGTGATCTGATAATGCACCATTGCGGACACTACAAATTGCACAAGTTGTTTATCGGAGCTTAGCATGCTGCAAATTTACGTCAATTCATAGGAGTCCGAGCAATGTTTGACTTTTATTTTCACTCTCTTGCCATTCGTCTTGGGCAATAGAATCGGGGGTAAAACCTCCACCGACATAGCAGTATAAAAAGCCCTCAATAATTTGGCCACAGCGCAAATTCACGTATAATTTTTCATGCCCAATTGTGCTGCGACCAATCACACCAGTATAAATGCCGCGCTCGTGGCTTTCAATAGCTGTAATGTAATCTTTGGCCACTCTTTTTGGCAGCCCAGCCACAGCAGGCGTAGGGTGGAGGTGTTTGATGAGCAAGGGCAATACGTAATTTGGCATTTGCCATTGAAATTCTTGCATCAAATGTATTACTGGGCCTAGTTGCAAGTTTTGGATCTCTGATGAAATTAAATTGGAATTAGGGATTTGCCTAAGCTGACCTTCTATAAACTCAGCAACCATGGCATGCTCGTTGTATTCTTTAAAAGTAAAGTCACGAGCTTCTGAAACTAATTTTGTTCCTGCCAAAGCCATAGTTTTAAACCCCTCTGAAGTGCGTTCTAACAGCACTTCAGGGCTCGCACCTATCCAAGTACCAATAGAGGTATTATCAAAATAATACACCAAGGCATTTGGATATTTATCGAGCAATTTTTCAAAGAGTTCTATGGGGTCAACAACCTGGTCATCAGATCTTCTTATTCTTGAGAATACAATCTTATCGGCAATCCCTCGATTGAGGTCGGCGATAAGTTGGTCGGCCAATTTTAGGTAGCTTGCTTTATCAATGCAGAACGGATGGCTTGCTTCAACGGAATTCTCTTTGGATTCTTCTTGCCAATAGTATTTAATGCTTTGATCAAAGTTACAAATTGTAAATTTTTGATTATCAGTGTTTTCTGAAATAACAAAATCACCATCAAGGCATATTAAATTTTCTCCAGGAAACCGGTAGCGCAGCATAATTAATCAACTTTAGGCAATACCATGACCGTATGTTTGCCGTGGCAAATTAAGCGTTGGCTCGATGCTTCTCGCACTTCGATGTTCCACAAATGGGTGGTGCGGCCTGCATGAATAATCTTTGCTTTGGCATGTACATACCCTTCTTTGATGGCACCTACATGATTTGCAGAGATGTCTAGACCAACGGCATAGTGGGTGAGAGGATCAATAAGTAAGGCCGACCCCAAGGAACCCACAGTTTCCATCAATGCGGCGCTAGCCCCACCGTGCAAGAGCCCTAGGGGTTGTTTAGTACTTTGGCACACTGGCATGCTAGCAACCACAAAATCATCTCCAATTTCAATGTACTCTATTTTGAGCGCTTCCATGAGTGTGCCCGAATTTAGTGCGTTGAGTTGATCTAGGGGTGGCTGTTTTAATTTCATGATGCAAATATAAGCAAGGCTTTGCAAGAGCACACTTTAATTGTAATTTTGATCTATGAAAATGACTCAAACCATAGATGTTTTTTTGGCTGACGGTTGCGGCCGCTGCAGTAAATTTGCCACAGACGCCTGTTCGGTAAGACGCCATCAATCACAAATTCAGCTACTCAGACAAATAGCTCTTGAAGTATTTGATGAAGAAAACATGAAATGGGGCTCCCCATGCTACAGCTACCAAAATAAAAACGTGGTGATACTGCATAGTTTCAAGGACTTTTTTGGATTTACCTTCTTTAAGGGGGCCCTGCTCTCGGATGCCGAAGGTATTCTGGTGCAGCAAACAGAAAATACACACGCATCAAGACTGCTGCGATTTAGCGAATTAAATGAAATCATTGAAAAGCAAGAACTCATTCGGGCCTACTTGTTTGAGGCCTTAGAAATTGAAAAAGCTGGATTAAAAGTAACTCCAAAGCCAGCCGAGACCTTGATTTTACCCGAAGAATTATTAGCTGCTTTTGCTCAAGATGCTTCATTTAAACAAGCTTTTGAATCTTTGACGCCCGGCCGCCAAAAGAATTATGTGAGGCATTTTGCTGAGGCCAAACAATCGTCCACAAAAATTGCCCGCATTGAAAAATACAAACCATTCATATTCAAGGGAATTGGAATGGATGAAGCCTGGAAGATGAAATCAAAATAAAAAAATCTTCATTTAAAGTTTAAAAACCCCTTGCAGTAACCCGAAGTTTTACTACTTTTGCCCCGGAGAGTTGGCAGAGTGGTCGATTGCGGCGGTCTTGAAAACCGTTGAACCGAGAGGTTCCGGGGGTTCGAATCCCTGACTCTCCGCCAAAAAAAAAGAAAACAAAAAAAAGCAGCCTTAGGGTTGCTTTTTTTGTTTAGGTGAAATCTAAATATTTTTAAGCTGACTATGTCAACTACTACAACTGCTTCACCCAAATGATATTAACCGGGCAGTTTTTGGCAGCTAATTCGTTTGGTTCTTT
>JAURGK010000011.1 GCA_030833845.1 Crocinitomicaceae bacterium
AGGCTAGGAGTTTGCTCATTTATTGTGGGTCCTTCAGAGTTTTGTGCTGTCATTGAGGGAGCTGCATCTTCAACTGAATTTTCTGGGGCGCTTGCACTGCCATCCGTAGACAAAATCGCAATCACATCGCCTACCTGGGCAACTTGGTCTTTCTCGAATAAAATTTGAATTAGAGTGCCAGCAGCTTCTGAGGGCAATTCGTTGTCCACTTTATCTGTAGCAACCTCAACAAGAGGTTCGTCCATTGCTACTGTATCGCCCACTTGTTTGAGCCAATTGGTAATGGTTGCTTCGGTTACGCTTTCTCCCATTTTAGGAAGTCGTATTTCTATTTGAGCCATGTATTGTTAATTGATGTCTTTGCTTGCAAAATTAAGGAAATTCGGTAAATATCAGTGTGTGTCATTATCGAGCATATGTAGCTGATTCCAAACAGAAAGTAAATCGTAGCTAAGCCGATAAGACTTCATATAAATAAATGCTTGTAAGTCAAAAGCTTGGTCCTGATTGAATTGAGGGCGAAGAATAAAACCCTTGACTTTTTTAGATGAAGGAGAGGGTGTGCCGATACCTACGAAAGAAAGCTGCCCCAGAGCGATTTGCACCAGATTTCTCATGAATCTTTGCGGATTTTTGTATTTCCAAATCAATAGTGGGCTCAAGCATAAAAAAATCAGAGACATGAGCACATCAAAAAGTCTTTTGAGTCTTTTGTTGGCGGGCAGTTGCAGCGCATCAAAATGCAAGTTATAATAGGCGCCTGCTTGGTCTATCGATGAACTTCCAATCAAGTAGCTAGTGTCTGGTTGTGCAATCTTGTATTCTAAACTGAGGTTCGCAGTATCGGCCATCAATTGAATGGTATTGGAAGCACCGAAGTCTTTTGCTGAAAAAATAAGTTCATTGATCTGATGCACCCGAATGATGTCTTGAAGCTCAGTGGTGTTTAAGGAATCCGTGCTAGGATTGATTTGTTGGATATGATCAATTTCGGGATAGGTAAGACCCAGAAGCTCTTCAATACGGTTAAATTCTTCGGCATTGGCAATAATGCCAAAGCGCTTTTTAGGAAGTTTGCCAAAGTTTATATTACCATAACGGATAAGGTCTTGGATCACTCTTCCAGCGTAAAAGACTCCGGTGAATCCCATGGCGCCCAATAAGATAAACAATCTTGAAAATTGCCATTCTTTAGGGAATAGGGCATAAGCTACTAAAATTACCACCGTGGCAATAAAGGTACTTTTCCAAATTTGATGAATACGGCTTCCTTTGTCGTAGAGACCAAAAAGCCAGGTGCAAAATATCCAAATCAATATATAGGTCGGACTCAGATAGGTGTAGGCCATATCGGGAAACTCAATTTCATTTTTTTGCCATTGGCTGCCCAGTAAGCGCAGTATCATGTAAGTTCCGAAGGCATCATACAAGGGCCAGCTGACTTTTTGTAAAACTCTCTTTGCTATAGAAAGGCTTGCCCTTAAATAAATCGCCGTATGAATTGCAATTGAAAAGAACTTGGCATAGCGCTCCGAAAAATGCTTTTTTGCAAAAATGATCATTGCATTGTAGAATACAAAAACATAGTTCAGGGAACCTTTTTTGGTGCTTTCTCCTTTGTAGTGAATGATTTTAGTTTCAGGAAAATAAACATTGGTAAAACCACCCAATTGAATGCGATATGATAAGTCAATATCCTCTCCATACATGAAGAAAGCTTCATCTAATAAGCCTACCTTGAGAAGGGCATCTGAACGCAACATCATAAAGGCACCACTCAATACATCCACCTCGTTGATCTCAAATTCATCAAGGTAACCCAAGTGGTAAGTGCCAAAGCGCTTGCTCTTAGGGAAAAGCGTAGCTAAGCCAAAAATTTTATAAAACGAAACAGCTGGAGTGGGTAGTCCTCGTTTGGATTCAGGTAAAAATTTTCCTTTACCGTCCAGCATGCGTACCCCAAGGCCACCCACCTTTGTATGCTTATCCATGTAGGCAACACATTTAAAAAATGTGTCTTGCTCAACAACTGTATCAGGGTTTAGCAACAATACATAACGCCCCTTACATTGCATGATGGCCTGATTGTTGGCCTTAGAAAAACCGAGATTTTCTGTATTGGCATAAAGATGCACATTTGGAAATTTTTTACCAACCATTTCCACAGATCCGTCTACACTGTTGTTGTCTACAACAAAAACTTCCACATTTAGTTGCTGGCTTGCGGCTTCAACACTATTAAGACATTGCTCTAAAAAATTGGCAACATTATAATTGACAATAACAACACTAAGATCAATTGGCTGGTCTCTCATTTTTGGGCTATACAGGAGATTTCAATCGGAACATCGAGTGGAAGTCTAGCCACTTCAACAGTTTGTCTTGCAGGTGCTACACCACTAAAAAATGCTGCATAAGTTTCATTCACTACCTGAAAATCATTGAGATCTTTTAAAAAGATACTCACCATCACCACATCGTCTTTATCGAACCCGGCTTCGGTTAGGAGGTTTTCAATATTCTCTAAAACACGCTGGGTAGCTACGGCTATGGTCGTTATTTCAAGTGAGCCTGTTTGAGGGTTCAAAGGGATTTGCCCACTTATATAAAGTGTATGGCCTTTGAGTATTGCTTGACTGTAGGGGCCAACAGGAGCCGGTGCGTTTGGAATTTGAATAGCTTTTTTTGTTGAGGTCATGCCAAATGCTTGAATTTACTACTTTTGCAAAGTAACAAAAAACAAGCTACGTGAGGGTTCTTTTGATCGATTTTTATGATTCCTTTACGTACAATCTTGTGCATTACCTAGAAGGATTTGATTTGGCTCTCGATGTCATACGCTTCGATGAAATTGATCATTCTTTGTTGCCCGATTACGACGCCTTTGTGTTGTCACCCGGGCCAGGTTTGCCCAAAGATAAAGAAGGTTTATTTTCTTTTTTGGAACAAATGGTGGGGCGCAAACCCATCCTAGGAGTTTGCCTTGGGATGCAAGCACTGACAGAGTACTTAGGGGGTTCGCTTGAGAATCAAGCGCTTGTAAAACATGGTTGTCAGGAAGTGATTGATATTCATGCAAAAAGTGGTTTGTTTAAAAATTTACCCGATGCGCTCGAAGTGGGTTTATATCATTCTTGGAAAGTAAAGTGTCC
This sequence comes from Crocinitomicaceae bacterium, assembly GCA_030833845.1. Taxonomy (GTDB): domain Bacteria; phylum Bacteroidota; class Bacteroidia; order Flavobacteriales_D; family Crocinitomicaceae; genus UBA952. The sequence continues at coordinate 3,153 of JAURGK010000011.1, forward strand.
TAAGCAATGGATCACTGCAAGCTCCAAAACAAAGGTTCCAATGGCTATAGAGGTGCCCCAAAAAAAGGTTTACGGTGTACAGTTTCATCCTGAATCTATTATGACTCCACATGGTATAGAAATTTTGCACAACTTTATACAAATTGTTCACAGTGTCTAAATTCTTAATTTTTTCTTTTTTCGTTCTTTTAAATGGGCTGGTTCGCTCGCAATCTTGCACCGGATACTGGATTACCATAGACGATGCTACAGGGTTAAAAAAATCGGTCGTTGAACTATATAAAAAAGAGGGAAAGCTCTACGGGAAGGTAGTCTACATATACAAGCGTGGAAAGGATGGCCCCAACTCAAAATGCACGGAGTGCAGCGGAAAACTATTCAATCAGCCTATTATGGGAATGCTCGTTTTGAGAAATATGAGTTGGGATGGTTCGAGGTGGGAAGGAGGCACTATTTTAGACCCTGACAATGGCAAAACCTATGATTGTACCATTTGGCTCAATGCCAATAACCACGATAGATTGAACGTGAGAGGATACATTGGTCCATTTTTTCGAACCCAAGAATGGATCAGGATAGAGAGTATTCCAAAAGATTAAACTTTTTGAAGGTTTAATTGTTTGAAACGTAACAATCTCCCATATCATGAATCGAATTTTTCAAACTGCCTTATTTTCTTTCATCTGCACGTCTTTTTTTTCACAAACGGGTTATTTGTCTGGCAAGATTACCAATTTAGCGAACGGCACTTCGGTATCTCCAGCCAAGGTTAATATCATAGAATTGCAAGAATTGCGGGCCGTAGATCTCGATGGAAAATTTGCTTTTGAAGGACTTGCCCCAGGTATTTATACAGTTAAATTTACCGCTCCTGGTTTCCAAGAAAAAATTCAGTCCGAGGTACTCATTACCAATGCAAGACCAACGGAGTTGAACGTAGAACTCGAAGAACGCGTTCAAACTTCCAAGGACATCAAAGTCACTGCCGCCCCTTTTGTGCGTAAATTGGAATCGCCAAATTCACTCAAAACTTTGAGTGCAACAGAAGTCGAGCGCCTACCAGGTGCCAACCGCGATGTAAGTAAGGTAATTGCAGCGCTTCCGGGCGTTGCGGCAAGGGCCACTTTTCGCAACGATATCATTATCAGAGGAGGTTCTCCTGGCGAAAATAAATTTTATCTAGATGGTATCGAGGTGCCCAATATCAATCATTTTGCCACACAAGGAAGTAGTGGGGGCCCAGTTGGCCTGCTCAATGTAAATTTTATCCGCGAAGTGGAGTTTTACTCAGGTGCATTTCCTGCAAATCGAGCCAACGGGCTCTCTTCTGTACTTTCTTTCAAACAAAAAGACGGCAACAAGGATGCCTTGATAACCAATTTTGCTCTAGGTTCCTCTGATGCAGCCCTGACCTTAGATGGTCCAATAGGGCAAAAGGGTGATTTTATTTTTTCACTTCGTAGGTCTTATTTACAGTTTTTATTTGCCGCACTCAAATTACCCATTCTGCCTACCTACAATGACTATCAATTTAAATTTAATTTTCAGCTCACCCCAAAAGATAAATTGTCTGTCATTGGTTTGGGTGCGCTTGATCAATTTGGGCTCAATGATCAGGTCAATAACGGCCTAACTGATACCAATCAAATCAAGTACAATAATTTCATTTTAGGAAATCTTCCTATGCAAGGGCAGTGGAATTATACAATGGGTGCAGTGTGGCAACATGCATCTAAGTCCTCTATTCAGACGGTGGTAGCGAGTAGGAATATGCTCAATAACCGCGCATATCGCTACAAGGACCGCATTGAAGAACCACAATATCTTTTGCAAGACTACAGTTCTTTTGAAGCAGAAAATAAATTGCGTGTTGAACATACCTATTTAAAGAATGGTTGGCGATGGAATATAGGGTTGGGTTATGAATTTGCCAAATATTTTAACGACACTTATCAGCAACTGACCATTTTTGGACAACCCGCCGTTATTGATTTTCAGTCTGAATTGAACTTGCATAAATATGCTGCATTCAGTCAACTCGGCAAAGCTTTTATGAATGAAAGATTGCGTTTGTCATTAGGAGTGCGTGCCGATGGTACTACTTATAGCACACAAATGCGCAACCCATTTAAGCAGTTTTCTCCAATGTTTTCAGCATCATACAGACTCACTGAAAATTTAGCTATCAATGCCAACATCGCGCGTTACCATCAATTGCCTGCCTATACCATCCTTGGGTATAGAGACGCCACAGGAAATTTAGTCAATGCGCAAAACGGTTTGCGCTACATTCAAGCAGATCATTTTGTTTTTGGGACAGAATACCTCTTCAAATGGAATGCCAGGGTTACACTTGAGGGTTTTTACAAGAAGTATAACTATTACCCATTCTCCACAAAAGATTCCATTTCATTGGCCAATATTGGTTCTGATTTTGGCGTGGTAGGCAATGAGGCGGTAAGCTCGAGTTCATCGGGTAGGAGCTATGGTTCTGAATTTTTATATCAGCAAAAGCTCTACAAAGGATTTTATGCAGTACTGGCCTACACTTGGGTGCGTTCGGAATTCCGGGATAAAAATAATGTGTATGTTCCAACTTCTTGGGACAGCCGCCATATTGTTTCATTAACAGGTGGCAAACGCTTCAATAATGGCTGGGAGTTTGGTATGCGCTGGCTATATTCAGGTGGCGCACCCTATACGCCATATAATGTAGCGACCTCTTCCTTAACCGCTAATTGGGATGTCAATGGAGTAGGTTTATTAGATTACTCGCAACTCAACAGCGCTAGAGAGTCAAGTTTTCATCAATTAAATGTGCGCGTTGATAAAAAGCTATACCTTAAGAAGTTCAATATGAATTTCTATTTGGATATTCAAAATGTCTATGGATACAAGGCAAAATTGGCACCAATCTTGCTTGTCGAGACCGATGCCAACAACCAACCCGTGCTTGATGCCAACGACCCAACGCGCTACCAAACCAAACTCATCGAAAACGCCTCGGGTATTGTGCAGCCGACTATAGGTATCATTATCGAGTTCGTTACCAAAAAAGCGAAATAAATGTTACACATCTTTTTTTAAAAAAGTGGTATCTTTGCACCCAAATTAATTATACACATGGCAACCAACAGAACATTTACTATGCTCAAGCCCGATGCGATTGAAAACGGTCATATGGGCAAAATTATCGATATGATCATCGGCGCAGGCTTTCAGATCAAGGCAATGAAATATACTCAATTGACTGAGGCGCAGGCTAAGGCTTTTTACGAGGTTCATGCTGAGCGTCCGTTTTACGGAGAACTTGTTGAGTATATGACAAGCGGCCCAATTGTGGCAGCAATTCTTGAAAAAGAAAATGCAGTTGCAGATTTTCGTACCCTTATCGGTGCTACCGACCCAGCAGAAGCTGCAGACGGAACCATTCGCAAGGCTTATGCTGAAAGCAAAGGTCGCAACGCCGTACACGGTTCTGATTCAGATGAAAATGCAGAAATAGAAGGTAAATTTCATTTCGCAGCGAACGAAATTTTTTAATTTCACGCTATCAATAGATTTAAAGACCGCTCAAGCGGTCTTTTTTTATGCAATAGACAATGAAATTCTCAGAAGCCATAGAAACCCGTCGTACTTTCGGTATCATCTCGCATCCGGATGCTGGAAAAACAACACTCACTGAAAAACTTCTGCTCTTTGGAGGAGCTATCCAAACTGCAGGTGCTGTAAAGAATAATAAAATAAAGAAAACGGCTACTTCCGATTTCATGGAAATCGAAAAACAACGTGGTATTTCTGTAGCGACTTCCGTCATGGCTTTTGGCTACAATGGCAAACAAATAAATATCCTTGACACACCTGGTCACAAAGATTTTGCTGAAGACACCTTCAGAACCCTTACTGCAGTTGATAGCGTAATACTCGTCATTGACTGTGCCAATGGTGTGGAGGCTCAGACAGAGCGCCTTATGGAAGTATGCCGGATGCGCAATACGCCGGTGATCATTTTTATCAATAAAATGGACCGGGACGGAAAGGAGGCTTTTGACCTACTCGATGAATTAGAGGCTAAACTGAATATTAAAGTGTGTCCACTTACATGGCCAATTGGAATGGGCGATCGCTTTTTGGGAGTCTATAATATTTATCAGAAAGGGCTCAATTTATTTTCAGCCAATAAAACCAAAATTTCTGAAGATGTGATTTCCATTGCGGATCTTTCAGATTCGAGTTTGGATCAAATCATCGGAGAGGCTCCCGCAGTAGAACTTCGCGAGGAAATTGATATGATTGAAGGAGTTTATGACTCTTTTGATAGAAATACTTATTTAGCAGGTGAGGTGGCACCCGTATTCTTTGGTTCAGCAGTCAACAACTTTGGCGTAAAAGAGCTCCTCGATACATTTTGCGAGATTTCTCCATCGCCACGGGGCCGACAGACTGACTTGCGCGAGATTTATCCTACCGATGAGCGTTTTTCAGGATTTGTATTTAAAATTCATGCCAACCTAGATCCAAAACACCGTGACCGCATTGCCTTTTTGCGCATCGTTTCGGGAAAATTTGAACGCAATAAGTTTTATCATCACGTCAGATTGAATAAAGACATGAAGTTTCCAAACCCAACTTCATTTATGGCCCAGGATAAAAGTGTCATTGACGATGCTTATCCTGGAGATGTGATTGGTCTTTATGATACAGGGTCTTTTAAGATTGGTGATACACTCACCACCGGAGAGAAGATGATGTTCAAAGGCATTCCGTCGTTTTCACCGGAAATTTTTCAAGAACTTGAAAATTTAGATCCGCTCAAATCTAAGCAACTTGATAAAGGCATACGCCAGTTGATAGATGAAGGGGTAGCGCAGCTTTTCATTCAACAGCCTGGTAATCGAAAAATTGTTGGTACCGTAGGGCAATTGCAATTCGAAGTTATTTCATATCGCTTGATCCATGAATATGGCGCCAATTGCCGATTTGTACCTCGAAATTATTATAAAGCATGCTGGATTACTTCCTCTAATGCCGAACAACTCGCTTCATTTGAGCGCGCCAAGAGCAATTATATTGCGCTCGACAAGGATGAAAATCTGGTGTTTTTAGCAGAAACACCATTTTTATTACAAATGGCAGAACAAGATTATCCAGACCTTACTTTTCATCAAACTTCGGCCTTTAAATTAGAAGGTTAAAAAATTCTTGATTTAAATCAAGAGGCCCTTTTGAGTAAATCAATTATTTTAGTATCAAATAATTGCTATGTCGAATTCATTAGAACGTCGTTCGTTTTTATCCCGCATGGGTTTGGGCCTAGGGGCTTTGCTCGTGCAGCCTTTTTCAGTGTTTTCCAAAAATTCTCAAGCTACTATGCAAGCTCAACTCATTTTAAAAATGCGTCCGCTGGGCTTCCAGTGGGAAACCCTAGACCCTTTTCTCTTCTGCGTTCATCATGAAGATTTTTTCCCAAAAGGCAATGCTCAATTGGGGCCGGATCCTAAAAATTTTGAAGGCCGACATATGGGGCAAGACTTCATTGTAAAAGATGGTTTTCGCATGTATCATGGCTCAACTGTTCCGGGTTTTCCTGGGCACCCGCACCGAGGTTTTGAAACCATCACAGTGGTGCGTACTGGTTTAGTGGATCATGCCGATAGCATGGGGGCTGCGGGCAGATACGGCAATGGAGATGTGCAATGGATGACAGCCGGCAAGGGCGTTCAACATGCAGAAATGTTTCCACTTCTCAATCAAGACAAAGACAACCCCTTAGAGCTTTTTCAAATTTGGCTTAATCTGCCTAAAAAAAGCAAAATGGTGGCGCCGCATTTTAAGATGCTGTGGGCTGAATCGGTTCCAAAATTTAGTGTAGGTAACATTGGTTCTCAAACGCATTTTGAGGTCTTGGTCGGAAAATTCAATCAATATCAGTCTATCAACACCCCGCCCAACTCATGGGCAGCCGACCCTAGTAACCAAGTTGCCATCTATAATATACATTTAGAAGCTGGTGCTGATTTTGAATTGCCTGCTGCAGGCCCCGGTATCAACAGGAGTATTTATTATTACGAAGGAAACGGTTTACTGATAGGGGGGCAACAAATAGCACACTATCATGCGGCAGATGTCGATGCTGCACAAAATTGTATGCTAAAAAATGGTGCGGAAGTTTCAAAAGTGCTCGTTTTGCAAGGGCGCCCTATTAACGAACCTGTAGTGCAACATGGCCCTTTTGTGATGAATTCCAAAGAAGAAATTTATCAGGCTTTTCAAGATTACCAAAGTACACAATTCGGCGGTTGGCCTTGGCCTCGCTATGACCAAGTGCACGATGCTAAACTCGGGCGCTTCGCCAAACACGCCGATGGGCGCCTAGAGGAGCCGAAGGGGTAAGGGTATAAAAAAAGTCCACTTTGAAAGAAGTGGACTTTTTTTGTGATTCCGCTGGGATTCGAACCCAGGGCCCATACATTAAAAGTGTATTGCTCTACCAGCTGAGCTACGGAATCGGCCGTTTTGAGGGTGCAAATATACATTAAATCTTTAGATTCATCAAAGAAATTGTTGGTATTTTTGATAAAAAAATAAAAGGCATTTGCAAAGTGCTGATTGCCAAAAGCCTAGTCTAACGAATGAATTATATTTTTCTCATAGGAATGATGGGGGCAGGAAAGTCAACTGTTGGCAGCGCACTAGCCAAAGAATTGACTATACCTTTTATCGATACGGATGAACAAATAGTGCATTTGGAAGGCGCCTCAGTTAGTGAAATTTTTAGATTAAAAGGGGAGGCGTATTTTCGCGGAATAGAAAAAAAAATCATTGCCAATCTTTCTGAAAAACCTTGCATAGTAGCTTGCGGTGGAGGCTTGCCCTGCTATGGCAAGCAAATGGAGGTGCTCAAAGAAAAGGGCACTGTGGTTTATCTTGAAGGCACACCAGAATTGCTTTACAAGCGCATTGAAAAGGATTTACAAAGGCCATTGCTCACGGATTTTAAAACTTATCAAGCCCTGTTCGAGAAGCGCCAAACTATTTACAAGCAAGCGCATCTTAGATTTTCGGTCGATGGCCAAGCGTCAGACCGCACGGAGGCATTAAAGATGCAATTAATTGCTCTAGGACTAGTATAAGTCTTTCTTAAATCCAACGGTGAAGTTGAAAAATAATGGAGAAAGATACTCCGTAGAGAGGGCAGTGTTGTTATTGCCATTGGCCAAAAGTAGGTAGTTGAGCGTTACATCAGAATATACCGTGCCAACTGCCGGAATGGTATATTTGAGACCACCTTGCAAATAACCACCGAGAGCAAACACTTTTCCTTCGCTAATTTCACTGGGATCTATTTGGTGTGTATTTTGCCATAGGTATTCTCCACTGATATCAGTATTGGAGTATACTTTTCTAACTTTTCCTAAAGCTAAAATTAATCCTGATCCGCCGTAGCCTGAAAAACCGTTGTCATAATCGTTACCGATGTAGTAACGATTGCCCCCTTCAATGGTGAAATAGCTGGTTTTGAATTGATTATTGACGGCTAAAATGTAAGGGTTGGTCGTTGGATTGATTGCAGTAACGTAACTCGTTAGGGTGTCGTAATTTGCCTTAGGGAACAGATAAGCAACCCTTCCGTACAGCGTTACATCTCCACTTCTTGGTATTTCAATATGGGCATGTAGGCCCGGCATAATTAATTTTTGATTCTGAACCCCCTGTGTATTAAAGAATTGAGTGGTACTCAATCCACCACCAAAACTAAATTGAGCAAAAGTGGGGTTTGAAAGAAGTATTCCGAAGAAGAAGAGACCTAAATATTTCATATTCATTGAGCTAACAATAATCGTTCCAACAAAAATAGGTCCTTTTTCTTGTTAATTATTGGTGTAGTTAATTGTTTTTCATATAAATTTGTTTCAAATCATGACTTCAAAACAATATTTGTTCTCCTTTGCCTTGGCTACGTTGTCTTTCATTGCAGCCAAATCCATTCAAAAAGAAGGGGTACAGGACTATTTTGACAAAATTGCTGATGCATTTCAAGAAGAAATTGGTGCTATTGACTTTGAGCGCGCATCTAAAGTAGCATACTTACCAATGGGGCTTCAGCCTCTTACTGCCTTAGTACAAATAGATTCAACGAGAAATATGGCGCTCAGTCAAGATTCTCTTCAAGTCATAGAACTAGATAGCCAACTTCAGCGCTTTGCCCCTGTGTTGCAATTGCCCCAGGAGCTGAAGATGCAGCAACTGGCCTCATTTGATTCAACCTTGGTATTACTTGATACCGAGCAGCGACTGCATTTTCTAACTGCACCCTATGCATTTTCAACTGAACGCCTTTTTACCTTGCCTACAGAAGAAGATGTCAAGCACTTGATAACTTACCATCCTAACTTAAAACGTTTAGTTGTTTTCAATAGCTTGCTTCTCGAAAATGGAAAGAGGAGATTTACTTGTAAATTGCTACACACCAGTCGTTTGCAACTAAGTCAAATGCCTTTGTATTCTTTCGATACCGAGGAAATACTTTTTGAGCCTATTTCGATTGCCGTTCAGCCACAATCTAATGAATTTTATCTACTTTCTGAAAGCGGAGAAGTCGTTGTTCTAGGGCAAAATGGTGAAATAATCAAAAGAGCGCAATTACCCTCTGGACTCAGCCAACCTAAAATCATTAGCTTTTCTTATCATGGTGATTTAATCGTTACTGATGCCGATAACCTTCACCCAGCTGTGATGCGCCTAGAGTGGCAAAAAATGCTTTCTAAGCAAGGGGCCTTCATTCATTAGTCCATCAATTACCGATAAATTACTCACAAAGTCAAAGGGTTCAGAAAACACTTGTGTGTAAGGTACTGTGATTTTTGCTTCCCTTCCAAGCCAAATTTTCTTGTCAAGTGGTGTTTGTGCGCTATATACGGAGGTGAAATTTATTTCAAGATTCAAACCCAAAGACTGATTGATCCATTTGAGAATTTCTAAGTTCAATTGTTGTAAATACTTTGGTTTGAGTGCAAATAAGGCCAAAATATCGTGCATGTAGTACTCGAAATGAGGTGCGTTGGCATAAGCGCTCTCTATGGCTTTAAGGTGCTCAGCGATCCAATTTTTTGAATAATCAATGCATACATTTTCCAAAACTTGTTTACCTTGATGCACTATGGGGACATTGAGTTGTAAGGGCCCATTTGCACTCAAAATTTCGCATCGAGACCGTATGCTTTGCTTGATAAAATTCTCCTTGCAATCTAGGTGTACAACAGGCTCAAAGTAGAGTTCGCGTACGTAGGCCAGCGACGGAAAATAGGCACTTGGCAGTACATGCATCTTAGTCTACAAAGCGGAATATGCGATCAAAACGAATTCCCAAGAAACTATCAACAAAAGGTGATTTTGAGAACCATAAGAAAGAAGCCCTGCCAACGATGTGGTCTTCGGGAACAAATCCCCAGACCCTGGAATCAGCAGAATGGTAGCGGTTGTCTCCCATCATCCAGTAATAGTTCATCGCAAAACGATAAGTTGAGGCTTTTTTACCATCGATATAAATATTTTTTCCTTTGATGGACAACTGATGCCCTTCATAAGCAGTGATGATTCTTTTATACCAAGCAATGTTATTGATGTTGATGTTAATGCGCTGCCCTTTTTTTGGGATTCGAAATTTTTGAAAATCGGTCATCGAATTGGCAACATTCAGGTCTTTGGGGAATTGATCTAAATTTTGGATCTTTTGCAAAGCCGTTAGTGGTTTGTTGAGGTTATCTTGAATAATGAACGGTTCTCGTATTTTGGTGAGTTTAATTTTAAAGTCTGCTTCTATGCGCATTCTTTCTTTGCGAGTTAAATTCAAGATATAAGAAGCAGTATCTGAATAATCGTCGAAGTCTGTACGCGCTCCGTCAGCAGAATTTTCCAAGCCATATCTAGAAAGCATTTCTGTCGTAGATGGGAAAACCACCTTATTCTTTAAGACACTGTACTTGAGTGCTTGCCCAGGAGCGGTATAAGCCTTTTTGCCATTCACATAAAGTGTCGCATTGATGATTTCTATTAGATCTCCAGGAACACCAACACAACGCTTGATATAATTCTCACGCTTGTCTACGGGCCTATAGATAAGACCGCCGTGGGTCATGCCATTGGCAAATTCTTGAGAATTGATTGGAAATAATCCGGCAGCAAAGTGAGCCCTGGCTTGATTTTTCCAGTTTTCAAAACCACTGATGTATTCTTCATAGAGCTGGATTTGCCCTAGGGAATCTAAGTTTCTAAGGTCTGTGCCGCGCTTACTGTAAAGGAACTGACTAAAGGCTTCTTGGTTTAAGAGTCCATGGTAGTCGTGGCCCATGAGACCACTTGGTGTTCTTGGGTCTAAGATGGCAGTATCACCAGATGGAAAATTGAAGACAACAATATCATTGCGCTCCACTTTACTCCAACCTGGAAGGCGCGTATAGGTTCCTTTTTCCCAATCTAAATAGGATTTGATATTTAAGATCGGAACAATATTATGTACCAAAGGGTAGGAGAGTGGAGTGATGGGTACTTTGGGGCCATAAGCAAGCTTATTTACAAATAGAAAGTCTCCTACGACCATTGTTTTTTCCATGGATCCTGTTGGGATTTGAAAAGGTTCAAAAGAATAGGTCCGTATAACGGCCGCAGCCACGAGTGCCCATACAAATGAATCGCCATATTCTTTGACGCGCGGTTTGCTTCCCGGCTTGTCTCGAGAAACTTTATCGAGCACAATGGCAAGTACATGCCCAATTACAGGAAGGGCCATAAATAATATGAGGTGATCTCCCCATTTGCGTTGTTCAAGTTCTTTGGAATTGGCCCAATTGGTTGGGGCGCCATATTGTAGTTGTGAATCTTTAACCACCTTGGCAAAAAGCAGGTATGGGAAGAACAGGCCTTGTAGGGTATCTTTTAAACTAAAAAAGCCAAAACGACGCAATGTACTTACATTGATAGTCATCCACATGACGATATGTACTCCTGGAAAAGCGAGTAATAAAGACCACCATGGTTTATTTAATACCTCTTTGTAAAGAATGAAATAATTGTAGCCCGGAACCAAGGCTTCCCATGGCTTGCGCCCTAATTTAACAAACAAACGATGCCACTGTGCCAAATAGGGGTGAGCGAGTAGGAACAAATAGTAATAAAGAAAACTCATAGCGTTGTTTTTAATACATCAGACATGGTGTAAATGCCTTTGCGTTGGTATAAAAATTCTGCTGCAATAACTGCACCGAGGGCAAAACCTTTGCGGTTGTGTGCGATATGTTCAATTTTGATGCTATCAATTGCAGAATCGTAAGAAATTTGGTGTGTGCCCGGAACATTGGGCTCTCTGTGGGCCTTTACGGCGATCTGTTGCTCCTTGATGGGTTCGAGTGACCATCCGTCGTATTGCTCATTGATTTGTAGAATATCTTCAAGCAAACTCACAGCAGTGCCACTTGGGGCATCTAGTTTTTGAATATGGTGTGTTTCTTCAACTGAAATCTGGTAATCAGTTTGTGTTTTCATTAGCTTGGCTAGTTGTCGGTTGAGTTCAAAGAATAAATTAACCCCAACGCTAAAATTACTAGCATAAAGCAATGCACCGTTATTGGTCGATACGTATTGCTTCACCATTGAAAGTTCTTTTTGCCAAGCAGTGGTGCCAACAACGATAGGTACTTGCTTGTCTGTGCAATAAGTAATATGTTTGATAGCAAGTTCTGGGCGCGTAAATTCTATACAGACATCAATCAAAGACCAATCAATGCTATTGAGCTCAGTTGTTGAATCAATTTTTGCTGAAATTTCATGCCCCCTTTCGAGTGCGATCTCTTCGATGGCCTTTCCCATCTTGCCGTATCCAAGCAAAGCTATTTTCATGGCCTAAAGTTAAGGTTTATCAATGAAAACTAAGTTGGAGTTTGGCACCAAAAGTTTGGTTTGAATAAAATACGGGGTCAATGGACCAGCTTAAGTCTGGGCTGGTATCAAAGTGTACAAAGTGAGCTTCGGCACCAGCTTCGGCAATTTGAAATAAGTATACGGCCGCCAATCCTAAAATAGAAAGATCTCGCCAATCTAAATATTGACGATAGAGCTGCAAGACGGCTGGGCTATCGTAGGCAGCCCACTGCGGATTGAGAGTGCCCCCTTGCAGTCGATTGGTATATTCTTCTTTGAGACTGCGTTGGGTTTGTTGGTTGCTCACTAAAAAATAACCCGCTGCTCCTAGCCCTGTATAGATGATAGGCACCTTCCAATAGGCATGGTTGTGCAATGGGGAGGCAATGCTATTGAATACTTGCCCGGCACCAGGAAGCAACGCAGAATACAACATGCTCTTTTGATGAAAAGCTAACACAAGGCTGTCTTTTTTTTGTAAAATTGGCTGAGCACTAAGTATCTGACTCATTAGCACAAAACAAAATAGCAGCTTCATTCCGACTTTTTGAGCAATTCGATAAGACGTTGTAAATCAGATTCGTTGGTAAAGTGCACAATGAGTTTGCCTTTGCCATCTTGAGACTTGTCTATACTCACTTTGGTGGCCAATTGTGCGGTGAGATAGGAAAGATATAGTTTTTCGGTCGTGCTGAGGTTTATTTTTGCTTTGTTATTAGCTGTTTTAGCTCCGGTATTACTCTTGTGGATAGGTTTGCTAAGTGCTTCTACATCTCTCACAGAGAGCTCTTCATCTAAAATACGTCGCAAGGCTGCACTTTGCTCTTCTTGGGAGTTGAGGGCCAATAAAGCCCGTGCATGCCCCATGGTGATTTGTTTGTCGCGTACGGCTGCCTGAATGGCGTCTGGTAACTTTAACAAACGCAAGTGATTGGCGATGTGAGAGCGTGATTTGGCTACTTTCTCTGAGAGTTGTTCTTGGGTCAATTGGCACTCTTCTAATAGCCGTTGATAGGATAGTGCGACTTCTATGGCATTGAGATCTTCTCGTTGAATGTTTTCTACCAAGGCCATTTCAAGCATGGTTTGGTCGTTGGCTATTCGTACATAGGCCGGCACTTCAGTAAGGCCCGCAAGTTGTGCGGCCCTGAACCTGCGCTCACCAGAAATCAATTGGTAGCGATCGCGACCCATTTTTCTGACCGTCAGTGGTTGGATGATCCCATGGGATCGAATCGAGCTTTCTAATTCTTGTAAGGCAGTGATTTCAAAATGAGTTCTGGGATTGAAAGGATTGGCTTCAATGGCCTCAATAGCAATCAATGCAACAGCGCCAGCAGGCACAGCACTTGCTGAAGTAATATCAGTATCAGAATTATGCAGCAATGCACTCAGGCCTCGGCCCAAAGCGGGTTGTTTCTTTGCGTTAGAGCTCATGGTTGATATCAATAATTTTATCGTCGTTTCCTATTTTCGTGAGGTCGTTTTTTTGGAGTAATTCGCGTGCAAAATTGAGGTAATTGATAGCGCCCTTCGAAGAAGCATCGTGCATGATCACTGTATTGCCGTGGCTTGAAGCCTCACTAAGAGTGGTATTTCTGTGAATCACCGTATCAAATACCAATTCTTGGAAGTGCGTCTTGACTTCATCTACAACCTGATTTGCCAAACGCAAACGGGTATCGTACATGGTCAGTACCATTCCTTCGATTTCCAATTCCGGATTGAGCCTGCCCTGGACTATTTTAATGGTATTCAATAATTTACTTAAACCTTCAAGGGCGAAATATTCGCATTGTACTGGTATCATGATGGCATTGGCGGCAACAAGTGCATTGACGGTAATTAGACCAAGGGAAGGAGAGCAGTCGATGAGAATGAAGTCGTAGTCATCTTTGATGGGTTCGAGCGCTTTTCGCAACAAAAATTCTCTGTCAGGCATGTTGATCATTTCAAGTTCGGCCCCAACTAAATCTACGTGTGAAGGCAGAATAAATAAATTGGGGTTAGACGTTTCGAGTATTGCTTCTGAGGCAGGCCTGTCATTGACCAAACAATCGTAGATATTTTTGACCAATTTTGGATCAAAACCTGTACCAGAGGTGGTGTTGGCCTGCGGATCTGCGTCAATAATTAGTGTTTTATATTCTAATACGCCAAGGCATCCACCTAAATTAATGGCTGTAGTGGTCTTTCCCACTCCTCCTTTTTGATTGGCAATGGCAATAATCTTACCCATAAATGATCTATTGAAGAGCTAAAGTTACGAGTTGTTGTGCATACTTTGGAAGGCCTGACCTTGGAACTTATCAACCATTTGGGTAGCCATCCTGTCAATATCCTTCATATACAGGTGGTTAGAATTGTAGCTAACGGCATTATTTTGCATAAATTTGTTTTTATGAATAACAAAAGTTACTTCAGTGTAGGTTCGGCTCCTCAAAATGACCTTCATTTGACGGCAGATGGGGTGCAACCTTTTCATTTGATTTTGCTTTTGGACGAACATAGCGAGGTATTTGTATCCACCGTGAACGCAGCGGCCAGCTTTACGGTTGATCAAAAAAGTCATTCAACGCTTCTACAACTTGAACCAATGAATGAATTGTCAGTAGGGGGGCAAATCATTGATTGGCGCAGGCTTTTTAATTTACCTACAATGAGCGAAGTCCCTCAAAATGAACCAAGTCCAACACCACCAATTAAAAAAAAGGCACTAAATATCCAATTGCTGCTCATCTATTCACTTGTCATTGCCCTGTTGCTCTTATTGGCATTTTATATCTAATGCTAAAAAAAATAGATTAGCTGTTCATCGAATCAGAAATATTTCGTAATATTGCACCCCCGTTCAGTTGAATTGGGAATAAATTATCAGAGATGAACGTCATTAAACAAATCGAACAAGAGCTAATCGCCAAAAACGAATTGCCGTCTTTTGGAGCTGGTGATACAATCATTGTATCATATCGCATCGTAGAAGGAAGTAAAGAGCGTATCCAAAAATTCCAGGGAGTTGTATTACAACGCCGTGGTGCTGGTGCTACCGAAACTTTTACTATTCGTAAAATGTCTGGAAATATCGGAGTTGAACGTATTTTCCCTGTGAACTCACCTTTCATTGAAAGCATTTCAATTGTGAAAAAAGGTGCTGTGCGTAGAGCTCGTATATTCTATTTCCGTGAGCGCACAGGTAAGTCTGCTCGTATCCGTGAAAAAAAGAATTTCGCTAAATAAGCAATTCCTTAATATATTGAAAAGGAGCCCCCAAGGGCTCCTTTTTTTTGTGCTATATTTTCACTTTGGATGGCGCGCTGAACTGTGATTCTTCAGCCGTAAAAAAAATCAAATTATCTAATCAATAGAAATGATTTGAAATTCAGTACGTCTGTTCAAGGCCCTATTTTCTGCAGAATTGTTTGGAACACGAGGCTTGTTTTTACCAAATCCTTCGTATTGGATCCGGGCTTCATTGATGCCCGCACTTACGATGTAGTCCATGACTTCCAAGGCACGTTGTTCAGAAAGTTGCTGGTTGTGCTGTGCATCTCCTATGTCGTCTGTATGACCATTAATTTTAATCGCCAGATGGGTTCTTTTTCTCAAATAAGCAACAAAGCCATCTAGTATCAGTCGTGCATCTGCACTCAGTTCAGATTTATCGGTATCAAAGTAAATAGCTTCTAGGGTATAGGCTGACCCTTCTTTAAGGCTGTCAATCTGTAGCGTTGGTGTTTCTATTTTATTGGAAGGGGTATGTAGGGTATTGGTATCTATGATTTGTGCCTGAAAACTGTATCCTTCCTTACTGGCTTCAATGAGCACTTTTTGATCCACTTGAATAGCCAATGCGTAGGTGCCATCTGCGTTGCTTTGTGTGCTTTGAATGGCTTTGTCTGAATTTGCGTAACGTAGGGAAATTTCTGCTTGGCCAATACCATTCCCTGTCGCATCTTCTAACCTCCCGGTAAGGATACGAGTTTCTTTAGGTCTAGCGGCAGCATATAAGTCAAAGCTATAAATATCCCAATTTTGATCTTTGGCACTCGAGAAATATGCTCTTTTACCATCAGTAGATACAAAAATCCCTAATTCGTCGGCAGGGGTGTTGATTGGAAATCCAATATTTTGAACGGGCCCCCAACCGTTTCCCTCCTTACGCATCATGAATATGTCAAGCCCACCCATGCCCGGCCTTTCTCTGCTACTTTGAGAAACAAAATAAAAGGTTTCGCCATCTTGATGAAAAAATGGACTCTTGTCTTTTCCAGCGGTATTGATCAATGTGAAAGGCTCTGCAGGGCCCCAGGTGCCATCGGGAAGTTTATTACTAAAGTAAATGTCGTTGTCTTGACTCCCTTTTCTGAGCGAGGTAAAATAAAGCGTTTTGCCATCAGCTGCCAAAGAGGGCTGAGCTTCCCAACCATCTTTGGTATTGATATTTGGGCCAAGATTAACTAGCGGGCTCCACAAAAAGGCGCCTGGTTTATTTGGGTCTGGTTCTGAGTGTGTACTATATAAATCGCAATTGAGGTAGTCCTTGTTATAGACACGTTCTGCTTTGCAAGCACAAAGAATAAGTTCGCGATTGTCGGCAGACAAACTAGCCGAGCCGTAATTGTGAAAAGTGCCGTCGTTAAAGGGGTAGGGTAGCGGCATACCTTGGTCAAATGAGAATTGCTCTTGCCAACTAGATACCGTAAATTCTTCTTGCACATAGCCCGCAATATCCCCTAGATTCGTTTTATCTGCTTTTCTCGTATAGAAAAGCAAGGAATTATCTGGGCTGAGCATTGGAAAATACTCGTCTTCTTTAGTACTTGCTCCCTCCACCTTGATTACATTGAACGGAACGGGGTTTTTCTTAGCCTCCGGCGCAAAACGTAATTCGCGGTATACGGGTTCTATTTCCGATTTCATTTTTGCGTACAGCGGAGAAAGTTCGCCAGGATAAAGTGAATCAAAAGACATGAATTGAGCTAAGTATGAATAAGCAGCCTCCATTTCGCTGAAACTATACAAGATGCGGGCACAGTAGTAGTAGGTATCTGGCTGATAGCTCGGGCATTTTTGTAGACTTCCTTGATAAAATACCAAGGCGTTTCGCAATAATTTTTCTGCTTCTTTTGAATTGCCACTTTGGTTGCCTAAGCGCATTCCTTGTTGGTAATGCAATCTCCCTAACTGATAATAGGCCTGTACATTTTCCGGATACTTTTGAACCACTTGGGCTAAACCCATGACTTGTGCTTCAAATCCAACTTGTGCTAAGGCCTCGTTTAAGGCCTTATTTATTTTCTTATCCGTGGTAGTGCATTGGCTAAGCTGTGCCTTAGCGCTAAAGGCAAAACAAATGGTAGCTATAAACAAAAAATGAGTAACAAAATTCATGTATTTCGTTTAACGGAAATTTTGCAAAAGGTTACAAGCTTTCAATAGTTTTACAGCAAAATTCGATCTGTTCAGCTGTGATATCTAAATGGGTGACCATACGAATCATCCCAGGGCCAAAAGGCATGCAAGCGATGCCCTTGAGCATTAATTTTTTGATCAATTCGTCGCGTAGGCTTTCATTCATAAGGTTAGCTACTACGATATTTGTATGAACGGGAAGTACGGTTTGGATATAGGAGCAGCCCTCCAAGGCCCTAGCAAGTTGGCTGGCGTGGACATGGTCCTCTATGAGGCGATCTATATGGTTTTCAAGTGCATACAAACCTCCGGCCGCAATGATTCCTGCTTGACGCATTCCACCACCAAAAACCTTGCGTACACGACGCGCTTTTTCAATAAAAGCTTCCGTGCCCAAAAGCAATGAACCCACCGGAGCGCCCAGGCCTTTTGATAAACAAATTGAAATACTGTCATAATGGGCACCATAGGATTTCGGACTCTGATTGTTTACGGCCAAGGCATTAAATACACGCGCTCCGTCCAAGTGCAAGGGCAATTGTAATGATTTACAAAGGGTGCTAATTTTACTCAATTCTTCGATCTCATATACTGCTCCACCGCCCCTATTGGCGGTGTCTTCCAGAGAAACGAGTTGAGTGAGCGGGAAATGCACATCGCTTTGAGGATTGATCCATTTTTTTATTTCTTCAGCCTTGATGCGTCCTCGATCTCCGGGAAGCAGCCTCACAGAGGCTCCTGAATTTTTGGCAATTCCACCACCTTCATACTTGTAAATGTGGCTTTCTTCATGGCAAATTACCTCTCCACCTGGCTGCACATGCACATTGATTGCAATTTGATTGGTTTGTGTTCCCGAACTGCAAAATAGCGCTGCCTCTTTGCCAAAAAGCGCTGCGCCATGCTTTTCTAGCGCAATCACTGTTGGATCTTCTTTAAAAACATCGTCGCCTACAATGGCGTTGGCCATGGCCATGCGCATGGCTTTGCTCGGTTGTGTAACTGTATCGCTGCGGAGGTCTATCATTTTTGTACTTTTAACAAAAATACAAGTACCTGTGGATTTAGGAATATTAATTTACGAATCAAACATTTCTTTGGCCCTATGGGTCTGTTTTATTGTTGCTCCTTTTGTGGGTGCACTAGCCACCTTTTATACAGGTTTTGGCTTAAATACGATTTTGGTTCCGGTTTTCATGATCTATTGGGATGCACCAATGGCTGTACTCATGGCGGGCCTTGTGCATCTGAGCAATAATATTTTGAAAGTTGCCCTCACGGCAAGATCTATTGATTGGCATTTATTTAGAAATTTTGGTGCTTTAGCAATACTTTTTGCCTTTCTCGGTGCCTTTCTCTTAAATCAAATAAGTGCCGCTACTTCAATTTATTTAAAACCAATTTTTGGTGCCATTTTTATTTGTTTTGCACTTCTTGAATTATTCAATTGGCAGTTATCATTGAGAGGTGCATGGTCTATGCGCTTTGGTGGCATGTTGAGCGGGTTCTTTGGCGGTTTTTCTGGGCATCAAGGCGCACTGAGGGCCATGTTCTTGTCTAAACTTAAATTAGAACCTTTAGTTTTTGTCGCAACTACCGCACTGATTTCCTTACTAATTGATATCACAAGGATTGGGGTCTATCTATCGGATCAAAATATGATGCACTACGATGCAACGTATTTGATGTTTTTGGTGATTCCTTCGGCACTTGCTGGTACCTTGATTGGCCGTAAGTACATTAAAAAGATCAAACATGAAAAGCTGTCTATGCTCGTAGGTGCAGCTTTGCTTTTCATGGGCTTTGCTATGTTACTTGGTTGGATCTAAGACTAATCAACTTTCGGAAAAAGTTGTTTTTTGACACCAAACTGGTCAATGACGAATTCTTCGATTTTTTCACCTTTATTTGAGTACAAACAATTGTATTTGAGTTTGCCATCAGCATAAAATGTTTGATGCAATCCAATTGGCATATCCAAATTATAATTTTCAGTTTGCATGATTTGGCCAAGCTCGTTGTAGGTAATAAATGTGCCATTTTTTTTACCATCCTTCCAAGTTTCTGTTCCAGCTAGTTTACCGCTTTCAAAATAAAAGGACCAGGTGCCGTGCTTTTTACCTTTTTTAAATTCCATTGTATATTCTTTTTGCCCTGTTGGGCCAAAGGAGGTTTCGGAGCCTTCGAGCAATCCGTTTTGATAGAAATTAGTTTTTCTCAGTTTGCCGTCCGGATAATAGAAGCGTTGCGGACCATCTATGATGCCATTTTTGTACTGTCTGTATAATAAGGTGTCGCCATTGGGGCTGAATCTTACCGATGCCCCGTGATATTTACCTGCTTGATAACCAATCTCAAATTGGATGACATTCAAAGAATCATAGTAGATGAGGGTCGGGCCTTGCTCTAGGCCTAAGGCGTAGGTTTGTATGGATTGAATACAGCCTGTTTTGAAGTAAGAGGTATCGGTTCCATCGCGTTTACCATCTTTGAAGTTGAGTTTTTCCTCAATTGTAAAACTCGGATAGCAACTCACACATGTTCCGGAGTAGGGTGTTGCAAAATCTTTGCGCAATAAATAGATGTTTTTGTATTCATCGTATGCTAGGTTCTCATGACAGAATTTTGCGTTATCCAGAGGGCAGGCCTGTCGGGTTGCCTGGCAAGGTTCGGGCACTTGAGCTGAACATAAAAAAGTCAAAAAATAAGCAGAAAAAGTTGAGACGATGAGCTTGAACATCTTTAAAACTACGCTTTATTCGGCAATTTTAAAAGAGCCTCGCGCATCTCTTTGGGTATTTCTATACTTTGTTGGATTTTAGAATTAAAGCCCACAAGGGTACTTTTACCAGTGGTCTTGAGTTCGTCCTTGACCAACACCTCATAGCTCAGTGTAAAGCTTTTATTTCCAATGTGTTCTAAATAAATAAATATTTGTGGTGCATCGTATAGAAATATCGGCAAATGATAAGATACTTCGTTGTGTACCAACACCACGCCCTTTTCAATCCAATCCCAATCTGGACCAACCAAGTGATTGAAATAATGGATACGCGCCATTTCGAAATAACTCAAATACATGGCATTATTAACGTGTCCAAGGATATCGATGTCGGTGAGTCTGACCTGAATGTGAGCAGGGGTCATTGTTGATCTAATTTTTGATAAGTGGAATTGTTTGAAATATATTCTGGAACAAGTTGTTTCATGATTTTGACACTGGCCTCATTTTCTTGATCATTGGCTTTTTTGAGTAGAGCGCCTATCAAGTCTTCTTGCCCTTGGATAGCCTCTCGAGTCCTGGCTATGAGAATTTGTGGATGATACGTTGGCACCGTGTTTTCAGCATTGGAGAGCACCTCCTCATAAAGTTTTTCTCCGGGCCGTAATCCCGTGAGTTGAATGTCAATGTCCGTATATGGCTTGAGGCCCGACAACTGAATCATTTTTTTAGCTAGGTCAATGATTTTAACAGGTTCGCCCATTTCAAAAACAAAAATTTCGCCTCCACTGCCCATGGTTGCTGCCTCTAAAACCAATTGACAAGCTTCGGGGATGGTCATGAAAAATCGCGTAATGCGCTCGTCGGTCACTGTAATTGGCCCACCTTTGGCAATTTGTTTGGCAAACAAAGGAATCACCGAGCCATTTGACCCCAAAACGTTGCCAAAACGCGTCGTGATAAATGCCGTAGGATGGTGTTCGTTGAGCTGAGTGACTAACATTTCGGCAATGCGTTTGGAAGCACCCATTACATTGGTTGGGTTCACTGCTTTATCGGTCGAAATCATGATGAATTGTGCGACCTGATTTTCGGCCGCTAATTGTGCAAGAATCTGCGTACCTCCTATATTATTACGTATGGCCTCAGCTGGATTGGCTTCCATCAAAGGCACGTGTTTGTATGCTGCGGCATGAAATACAATTTGTGGCTGAAAGGTTTTAAAAAGCTTTTGCATGCGACCTTGATCACAGATATCTCCAATGACGTAATCTACGACTGTATTCGGATATATTTCATTGAGTTCGTTTTCAAGTTCATAGAGTGCTGATTCTGCTTGGTCGAGTAGAATCAATTTTTGACAACTTTGTTGCAATAGGGCCCTTGCAATCCCACTGCCAATGCTTCCTGCAGCTCCTGTTACCAAAACTATCTTTTGTTCGAAATGAGCGGATAATTTGGGGTTTTGTACTTCAATGACAGGTCTTCCCAAGAGGCTATTGATGTCTATAGGCTTGAGTTGCTTGACTTGAAAACTTCCATTCACCCAAGTGCGGGCCTCAGGGACGCGTTTGATTTGCAGACCTAATGACAATGCAATTTCTGCCAATTCTTGGAGTTTTTTTGTTTGTAGTTCTTGTACAGCGATAACTAAAGTTTGCACTTGCTTCTTAGTCAAGAGCTCTTGCAGATTTTCGAGTAAATAAACCCTGATACCATCGATGCGCTTTCCTCTTAGTGCTTTGTTATCATCCACAAATCCAACCACAAATTGATTATTCGCACTGTCTTGTTCAATTAATCTTTTGGTGAGTTGCCCTGCAGTTCCTGCTCCAAAAATCAGGATTCCCTCCTGGGGGCCTTTGTCACGAGTATGCTCAAGGTAGAGCAACTTGACAGCAAATCTGCCTGAAATGATCAGTGCTGTGCTCAAAATGAATTCCATCACCAGAACGGAATTGGGGTAAAGATAGTAGCCGTCTAACTGATAGAAACGCACCAGACCTCCAATGATAAAAATCATAGTGGCAACAGTTTCGGCTAAAAGAATACGCTTAAAGTCAGCCGTAGAACTAAAACGCACTAGGCCTTGATGTATCTGAAAAATTCCAAATACAATCAATTTTGTTGTAATAAAAAACCATAGTGACTTAGATAAGATCTCCCATTCGCTTTGGATCAAAGAAAAATCCGCCTTGAGATCAAAGCGGATTAAATAAGCAATTGACAGGGCAAACAAATGAATGAGTAAGTCAATGATGACTATGACCCATCTAGGCGTATTTTTCTTCAGATTGAGCACGTACAAAGATAGCAAAAAGCTAGTCTCTAACGAGGTGCACTAATCCTTGTTTTTCAATTTTGTCGCCAGCATTGGTAATGGTGCGCGCCACGTAAAAATAAACCCCTTCTTCCATAGGATTTCCTTTTTCGTCGGTGCCATCCCATTGGAAAGCTGGATTGTCGTAGACCCGTATGGTATTTCCCCAACGGTTAACGATGATGCACTCAAAGGTACTGAGGCCTCCGTAGAACAGCATTTGAAAGTAATCGTTGTTGCCATCACCGTTTGGTGTAAATACATTTGGTAATTCAATATCGCAAAAGTAGAACTCCACACTTGCCGTATCAAAAGAAGTTCCACACATATTTGTTGTCGAAACGATGTAATCACCGGGTTGGGTTACTTGAATGGTGGGTTCTGTTGCACCGGTGCTCCAGAGATAGGTAGCGTTTTGAGGTTGTTGAATAGCCGCCAATGTTGCCGTTTCGCCAATACAAAGAGTAGTGTCTATGACTGCCGTGTAAGGGTGTGCAACAAATGTCAGGCTAAATGTTTGGTTGAAATTACAAACGGTATCTTGAAGATTGATCAGATAAATACCCGAGGTATCTGCCGTGATCAATGGATTTTGCGCGTTGGCATTACTAAAGGTGATGTTTGGATTATTGGCAGACCATGAGCTACCGGTATAAGACACAACTCCAAATACCTGAAGGCCTAAATTACAAAGAACAGTGTCTACCATTGGAGAAACAGGCGCAGGGATGCTATCAACAACCATCAGTGTACTGTCTGCACAGCCAATTTGGTCTATAACTGTTACCCAATAAGTCCCAGAATTCAAATTATTGAATTGGCCAGCAGGATCTGTGCCCACCAGCGTTATCCCTTGGTGCAATACAAATACATACGGTCCAACGCCTTGGGTAGCACTTGTGGTGATACTTCCATCTTGCAAACTACAAAATTCGAGCGTTGAGGTCGTTTGTCCAAGAGTAGGGTTGGTTGAAGGGTAAATTACCGCACTTGCTGTATCGTTACATCCGTTGTCATCTTGTACATAGACCTGATAGTTTCCAGGTACAAGGTTATTGATGTAAGCGCTTGCCGAGAAAGTAGAACCTCCATTCACACTGTATTGGTAGGGTGGTGTACCTCCTGTGACCGTCAAATCTATAACGCCATTATCTAAACCACAAGTCGTGGTAGTCACCACCATATTGGCTATATCAACAGAGTCTACTCCGATAAGTGTGGCATCAAGTGTATCCGAACAGTTGTTTTGATCCACGAGAATTACCGTGTAATCATTGATGCCCAATCCAGAAAAAGTTCCGGAGTTTTGAAAATTCTGCCCATTGTCTATACTGTAGGTATAGCCCCCGGCACCGCCACTAGAGGTGGCCACCAAACTACCATTGCTGCTACCACAGGTAGGGTTGTTTTCAAGTATGTTATCAATTTGAGGGTATGAAATAAAAAGTGTGATGGTGTCATAGCAAATATTGGTGCTATCAGTCATCATGACAATGTAGCTAGTAGTACCTGTAGGAGAAACTGGCGTAGGGTTATCACCTACATAGACTCCCATTGGATATGAATAATTGTCGTGGAGCCAGGTAATGGTGTAATTAGGAATAGCAGCATCAATTTCAATGTTGTCTAGGCCCCAGTGATCATAGGGTGCGCCAGATACGGCCAATTGGGTCCAGCGAAATTTGGTGGTGGCTGTTTGTGCTGCTAGAGGTATAGTTTCGCAATAGGTATTCCAAGAGGTCATGTAAGAGTCATATCCGCCATTGGGGCTCCAGTAATTCATCGTTACCCACGTAGCGCCGTTGTCGATGGAATATTGCAAGTATACACCTTCACTTGCCAAATCGGGGCCTTCACAAGGCGATGCTTGTGCTTGAATGGCATAGCGCATTTCAAAGCATACACTTCCGCCAGAAGCAACGTCTAAGGGTAGGGTTGTCATCACGCGGGGCGCCACAGATTGGTCACCCATCCACATGAAATCTGAACCGTCTAGTGAAGGCACTCCACAGGTGTTGTTGGATATCGTAACCACCTGAGAGAAATCCCAACCAACGGGTTGGCCATTGTTAAAATTTTCGCCAAAAGCCAACACACTTGTGCCTGTTCCGTTGACACTCAAAATCGTTGAGCCATTACAGGGCACGATGGTGTCTTGGGCAATAGCCTGCACCGTACATTGTCCAAAAGCGGCTTGATTAAAGCCAAAAAGTAGACTTAAACCAACTAAGTATGATTGAATTTTCATTGGATTGATTTAGTTAGCTGTTAATGAACTGAAACATTTTGAATGTTGAAGTCCGTAAGCTGTGTTTTGGTTAAATGCGCGGGCATGTGATCAAAAATTGTGAGGCCCATATGATTGCGATCCAAACACACTCCAGTAAGTGTCTGTTTGGGTTTGAGGGTTTGAGTGTAGAAATATTCATCGTGACCACAAGTAGCGCAATTTCCATCATAATGCAATTCAAAACTGTATTGCACAATCTTGACCTGATCGGTCGTATTTACTATGGTGAGTGCGATTAAATCTGCTTGATATCCTTCAGATGGCACATCACAATGCAATGGGGCGGTAGTAATTTCTATGCCTCCTTGATTAACAGTTTTTTGAGCGAATGCGCCGCCGCTTCCAAGCAGCAAACAAAATAATGTAGTACGTAGTTTCATATAGAAAGATTAGTTTTGTCAAGACGCAACAGGTCATTCTAAAGTTGCATCTGTTGTAAAAATAATTCAAAATACCGAATTTGAAAGAAATTGAACGCAAGTTTTTAGTTGCCAATGACGCTTGGAAAAATGCAAAATGCATCGGGCAAAAAGAACTCATGCAAGCCTATATCTTGCGCGGTGACGACCGTTCTATAAGGATCCGTATCGCTGACAACAGCGCCTATTTGACCATCAAACTTGGAAAAGGCCTCACAAGAAGTGAATTTGAATATGAAATTCCTAAGTCTGAGGCGCAAGACATCATACATGAGGCAGGCTTGGTATGCTTGCACAAAACACGTTATTACATCCAAAACGGACCAAACACTTGGGAACTGGATGTCTTTCACGGCAATTTAGAAGGATTATTGCTTGCCGAGCTTGAACTTGATGACGAGACTCAAATTTTTGAACGCCCGGTGTGGCTGGGTCAGGAGGTAACTCATGACCCTAATTATTTAAACTCAAATCTTGTAGAAAGGGTAGGTTTGAGTTAATTAAAGGACTCTTTTTGAATTGGTGCTGCAAGTAGGTCTATACACGTGCAGCCCAAATCACAATCAAACCACTGCTCAAAATTCTCGATATCAAAGTTACTAGGCCAATGGGCCTCATCGCAACCATATTCGGCAAATGTTGAGGTCGCAATTTTTTTCGCGTATGTTTTTAAAATGAGGGCGTCATCCCAGAATTCTTCTTCGATGAGATAAACAGTGGCCTCGGCATCCTCGGCCGTTATAAGTACAGTTGAGTCATACGACTTTAACCATTCAATAAAAAGGCTAGAGGGCTTAACACTTATAAATCCGCGATTAATCAATTGCATAGTCAGTTATTTTTCCATGACTGTATTGAAGCCATTTGGTTTTTTTTCTTGGTTCTTTAAGAGCAATAAAATGTAAGAGCGCTGCGTTTTGATTGGCACTATACCATTTAATCCATTTATCTTTTTGAATTTTTTGATCGCTTAATACAAACAAGATTTGATTGTTGGCAATGAGAATCAGACTGTTTTTTTGAAGTTTTAAATCAATGCTGCTAATTCCCGCGCCGCTTTTCGAATGCGTAGTTTCATCAAGCCAGTTGTAAAAAGCCTCATAGCATTGTGTAGAATCTTTGAAATCCCAGCTTTGAAATTCAAAATGTCTCGCACTAGAATCTGTCAAAAAATAGCGTTGGTGTTGCTGGCTAAAACGGTCAAGAAAATGAATGGTGAGGAGTGTGTCGGGTAGAATTTGCGCAATTTGCATCTTTGCCGAATCGTTGGCATAAATCTTGTACAGATAGGCTAGGGTGTCTTGTTGGGGTTTTTGTTTTTCGATTGCCTTGTTTTGGCCCGCCTTTGGCCGGATATCGTTGAGGTTAATTGTGGGTTTATCTTGGTCAGTGGAGCAACTATAAAGCAAGGCGCTACAAACCGTAAATAAATAGGTAAAATGAATAGCCTTGGCACACATTATTTTTTGCTTAATTTTGAACAAATTTAACAAACATGAAACAACTTGCAACTTTTCTCATGCTGGCTTTGGTTTTGGCGTCTTGCGGAACCAAAATACCATACACTACAGCCATTCGCGACGAATTTACCCTTGACTCTGAAGAAAAGCTGCGTCAGGTACAATTTTATACTTCGCATACCATCATTCTCAATCAAATAAGCCAGCAATCTAGTGAATTGACTACTCAAAATGGGGCCTTGGTTTCGAGTACTAATTCACAATCAGAATCAGTTGTGATCCCGGCGGGTACACGCTGTATTTTTGAGAGTTTTGGCGATGCCGGACAATTGAATGTGCGTTTTGAAACCGGAGACCAGCGGTATATTCCTTTTGCCACGAAATCTGATGGGGCAAGTATTCGACGTTTTTACTTAGATGCAGATTGGTCTGCACAAGGTGGGGCGCGAATCAACTACGGAGGAAATCAATATAAGGTGGATTTATCCCGAGGTGCACCGCGGGCAGCACATTTGCTGATTGTAAAGAAGAAACTTGAACGAACGAAGCGTAAAGAGCGCGTTGTCAGAGGACTCAAAGTATAATTACATGCCAGAATCGCACCTTGCAAGATTTAAAAATTTCACTTTTACACCAAGTGAATGTCGAGATATATACAAACACCTCATTTTACCTCGCCTCATAGAGGAAAAAATGTTGGTTTTATTGAGACAAGGCAAAATCAGTAAATGGTTTTCCGGCTGGGGGCAAGAAGCCGTTTCGGTGGGCTGCGCTTACGCCATGGACGATCAGGAATACATCTTGCCCATGCACCGCAATTTAGGTGTTTTTACTACAAGAAAAATTCCTTTAGAAAGATTGTTTGCTCAATTTCAAGGAAAAGCCAATGGTTTTACTAATGGCCGAGACCGTAGTTTTCATTTCGGTTCCCAAGCCCATAAATTGGTTGGAATGATTTCACATTTAGGCCCCCAGCTTGGCATAGCTGACGGTATTGCCTTGAGTGCAAAAATTAAGCAAACCAAACATACAACCTTGGTATTTAGCGGTGATGGAGGCGCCTCTGAAGGTGATTTTCATGAGGCACTCAATGTCGCTGCTGTTTGGGATTTGCCCGTTATTTTTGCCATAGAAAACAATTGTTGGGGCTTAAGTACACCTTCACGAGAGCAATTTAGATGCAAACAATTCATAGATAAGGGCATCGGATATGGCATGGAAGCCATTCAAGTAGATGGAAATAACATCTTAGAAGTAATCGACGCAGTCCGCAAAATCAAAGACCAAATTACCCAAAACGCACGGCCATTTATTTTGGAGTTAATGACTTTTCGCATGCGCGGTCATGAAGAAGCCTCAGGCACCAAATATTACCCCGAAGGGTTGCAAGCACAATGGGAGCCTCAAGATCCAGTAACAACTTTTGAATCCTACCTCTTGGCTGAAAAGATCATGGATCAAAAAACAATGGATCAGATCAAAAAAGATTACAAGCAAGAAATTCAAGCTGCCTTTGATGCTGCTAATAGTGCTCCAAAGATTCAAGTTGATTTACAAAAAGAACTTCAAGACGTCTATGCACCGCATCAATTTACCCCTGTTCAACCCACAGATCAAGGAGAGGAACTACGATTTATTGACGCGATTCAAGATGGCTTAAAAATGGCCATGCAGAGACATCCAGAGCTTGTGCTTATGGGGCAAGATATCGCAGAATACGGAGGAGCATTTAAAGTTACCGAAGGTTTTGTTGCTGAATTTGGCAAAGATCGCGTGCGCAATACACCATTGTGTGAATCAGCAATTATTGGTGCAGGTTTAGGGCTGAGTATTGCAGGTATGAAGGCCATGGTAGAGATGCAATTTGCAGATTTTGTGAGCGTTGGCTTTAATCAGATTGTGAATAATCTGGCCAAAATACATTGGCGTTGGGGGCAAAATGCCGATGTAGTGGTGCGTATGCCTACCGGTGCTGGTACAGCTGCTGGTCCGTTTCATTCTCAAAGTAATGAAGCATGGTTTGTGCACACACCCGGATTGAAGGTGGTTTACCCTTCAAATCCTTATGATGCCAAAGGATTATTATTGGCAGCTTTTGAAGATCCAAATCCAGTACTGTTCTTTGAGCATAAGTATTTGTACAGAAGTTTAAAAGGTTTGGTTCCGGCATCTTATTACAATGTGCCCATTGGCAAAGCAGTAACTGTACAAGAGGGTGAAGATCTTACGATCATTACATATGGTCTTGGCGTGCATTGGGCCTTGGAGGCTGCTGCTCAGCGCACAGCGCACAGTTTTGAGATTATAGACCTGCGTACACTGTTGCCTTTAGATACCGCTACACTTGTGAATGCGGTAAGTAAAACCGGACGCGCACTCGTATTGCATGAAGATACGCTCACTGCAGGTATTGGTGGTGAAATCACGGCCCTCATCAACGAACATTGTTTTTCACAACTAGACGCCCCCGTCTTAAGGGTGGCATCTTTAGATACACCAGTGCCCTTTGCTGCCGATCTTGAAAAACAATTTTTGGCACAGCATAGGTTACTCGAAAAAATAGATCAACTTTTAGCCTTCTAAGTGAGCTACAAATCACTGCTTGGATATCTTTTGGGGCTTTTGTTGGCCATGAGCATACTACGGTTTGCTTTCGTGCTTGAGAACGCTAATTTTTTCAAACAAATTCCAACAGGGCTCTATCTGTCAGGGCTCTATTTTGATGCCATTACCCTTGCACTTTTGTGTTTGCCACTATTGATTTTCATTGTGCCGCTAGGACTGAAAATCAATGCATCGTTTCGAAAAAATATTTACCGAGCACAACAGTGGTATTTGGCATGCATCTCCATGTTTGTCTTGTTGTTGAATTCTTGGGATATTGCTTATTTTGCCTATACTCAGAAAAGATCCAGCGCTCCTGTACTCTGGCATTTACTGACCGGATCAGAAACCCGCGCTTTGGCGGGGCCATTTATTTTAGAATTCTGGTGGTTGCTACCTTTGTTGGTTGTGCTTGGTTTACGTTTGTGGCACCTGTTGAGGTACGCCAAACCGATGACTGACTCACTGTCCAAAATGAAGTTTTGGAGCTATTTAACAATGAGTATTGTCATCACGATTATGGTAGCTAGAGGTGGATTACAATTGCGCCCAATAGGAGTCATTGATGCTACAGCTTGGAGCAGTCTAGAACAAGCCCCCATTGTGCTCAATACTCCTTTTACGGTACTAAAAACCGCCGATGAAGATCAAATCAAACACAAGACTTTTTTTGACCCTACACAATTGGTAAAATTACTGCCCGAGCCAAAGGTTCAGTTGCCCCAAGCTTTGCCTCACAAAACCAATGTTGTCTTTATTATATTGGAGAGCTTTGGTTCGAATTACGCCGGCCTTACTAGCCCTAAGTCTTACACCCCCTTCTTAGATTCATTGCTTGATAAGAGCTTGTATTTTCCGATGGCTATTGCCAATGGCCGTACATCTATGGATGCGGTGCCGGCAATTTTAGCTGGCATGCCTTCGTGGCTTCCAAATTCGTATATTCTTTCACCGTATTGTAGTAATAAATTAAGCAGCATACCTCAAGTTCTTAAAGATGAAGGTTATAGCACTTCTTTTTATCATGGAGCTAAAGAGGGGTCAATGGGTTTTAAAAGTTTTACCAAAGCCATTGGTGTAAGTGAATATCAAGGATTGGATTCCTATCCCAATAAAAATCATTCGGATGGTCATTGGGGTATTTGGGACCATCAGATGTTTAAATATTTTGGCCAGCAACTTGCCAAAGAACAACAACCATTTATGAGCGCTATTTTTTCGCTCACTTCGCACCATCCTTATGCCATACCAGACAATTTCAAACATAAAGTTCAAAAAGGTCCTGAGCCTTTATGCAAAACTATCTCATATACGGATCTAGCTTTGAGGCAATTTTTTGAAAGGTTTGCCAAAACATCTTGGTTTGAAAATACTTTATTTGTAATTACTGCTGATCATGTCGGGCCTTCAAGAGCGCAAAAATTTCAAACCTTGGATTGGCGTTACCGCATCCCAATTGCATTCTATCACCCTAAAATTAAATTACCATTACCTCGCAGAGGGGTTGTGTTTCAACAAATAGATATCATGCCAACTTTATTTGATCTGTTGGGTATTCCACACAAAGGTTTTCAATTAGGTAACTCCTGTTATGATCAAACACAACGCGCCAAAATGGTTTATGACAATGGCAATTTAATTTCTTTCATCTACGACGGCACCAACTTGGTGCCTATTGCTTGGTCTCCGGAAATCAATAGAAATTATACCGCAGCACAAAGGCAAGTGAGTCAGCAAATTAAGGCGTTGTATCAGTATTATACCAACGGGTTGGTCAATAATCAATGTATGAACTGATTGTTGCATCATTGGATAGCACAGAATTCCTTATCTTTGCGCTTTAGTAAAAAGCAGTAATGGCCGAAAAAAGAGTTACCCGTCAAGAAGACTACGCAACCTGGTACAACGATCTAGTATACAACGCAGATCTTGCCGAGCACTCCGATGTGCGAGGCTGTATGGTGATTAAACCCTACGGTTATGCCATTTGGGAAAACATGCGCGATGTGCTTGATTTAAAATTCAAACAAACAGGCCATTCCAATGCCTATTTTCCTTTATTCATACCTAAGAGCTACCTGAGTAAGGAAGCAGCTCATGTGGATGGTTTTGCCAAGGAATGTGCGGTGGTAACGCATTACAGACTTAAAAATGCCGAAGATGGCAGCGGTGTAATTGTTGATCCCGAAGCAAAGCTTCAAGAAGAGTTAATTGTACGACCAACCTCTGAAACGATCATTTGGAATTCTTACAAGAATTGGATTCAGTCCTATCGTGATTTACCTATCTTGATCAACCAATGGGCAAATGTGGTGCGTTGGGAAATGCGTACGCGCTTATTTTTAAGAACTGCTGAATTTTTATGGCAAGAAGGGCACACGGCCCATGCGACTAAAAATGAAGCCATCGCTGAAGCAGAGCAAATGTTAGATGTCTATGCTGATTTTGCAGAAAATTACATGGCGATGCCTGTACTCAAAGGACGAAAAACAGTCAGCGAGCGTTTTGCTGGGGCGGAAGACACACTTTGTATTGAAGCCTTGATGCAAGACGGCAAAGCCCTACAAGCGGGTACGAGTCACTTTTTAGGCCAGAATTTCGCCAAAGCTTTTGATGTCAAGTTTGCAGACAAAGAAGGAAAACTAGACCATGTTTGGGCTACCTCATGGGGTGTTTCAACACGTTTAATGGGTGCACTCATCATGACCCACTCCGATGATCAAGGGTTGGTATTGCCTCCAGCATTGGCACCAATTCAAGTGGTTGCCGTACCAATCTATCGCACTGAAGAGGAGCGCACAGAAATTGGCGCAAAATTCAATGAACTCGACGCAGCACTCAAAGCCCTAGGAATCCGATTCAAATACGACGATGATGACAATCGCAGACCGGGCTGGAAATTTGCTGAATATGAAAACAAAGGGGTGCCTATTCGTCTGGCCATGGGGCCACGTGATCTTCAAAATGGTAAAATTGAAATAGCTCGCCGTGATACCAAAACCAAAGAGACAATTGATTTTTTGAATTTACCTGAGGTAATCAAAGCCTTGTTAGATGATATCCAAAGCAGTCTTTTGCAGCGTGCCAAAGACTTTAGATCGGCTCATACCCATACCATTGACTCCTACGATGAATTCAAGGTGGCTATAGAAAAAGGTGGATTTTTCTTAGCACATTGGGATGGCACACCCGAAACTGAAGAATTGATTAAGCAGCAAACCAAGGCAACCATTCGCTGCATTCCTTTTGACATGCCTTCAGAACCAGGAAAATGCATGGTAACTGGCAAGCCTTCCCAATGTAGGGTGGTCTTCGCCAAAGCTTATTAATGTCTGAATTTCGATTTAAAAATTTTACGGTCCAGCAGCAGCGCAGCCCACTTAAAGTCAACACTGATTCCATTCTTCTTGGTGCAGTGGTGCAAATTGATGCTACAAAGCGCAAGGTACTTGACGTTGGTACCGGCAATGGGGTGATAGCCCTTTTGTTGGCCAGTCGCTTTCAACATATTGAATTGACCGCCATTGATCCTGATGAAGGTGCATATCTAGATGCGCTTGAGAATTTCTTAAATTCTAATTTTGCTGCTAGGCTTAGGGCTATACATACCACAATGGAAGCCCTTGATACGGTCCAAAAATATGATGTACTTGTATCTAATCCGCCCTATTTTATCGATGCTCAAAAGAGCGACAAACAAAATCTAAATAGAGCCAAACACCTCGATAAAGGGGCTTTTGTATTGCTTATCAATAGCATGGTGCAAGTACTTTCTGATACTGGTCAGATTTGGCTCATTCTGCCTTTAGAAATTGCCCAAGCAACCATTCAACAAATGAAAAATTTAGGTTTAAGTTGTAATGTGCTGCTTAGATTTCATGCCCATCCGAATAAATTGAATAAACGTTGGGTACTTTGTTTTGAGCATAAGCAGCATACCCTTCAAACCAATGAATTTTATATCCGCAATGTAGATGGGAGTTATCATCAAGACTACAAAGATCTTGCGGCGATTTATCACCACAACGCACTTTAAATTTTCTTTTGCAGTCTTTTAAGATCGGTACTGATGCCGATGGTTTGAATACTTCCTGCCTTTGAATATAATTGAATGGCATAATCCAAGTCAAAGCGTTTTACACGCAGCCTTGTTCCCATAGAAAAACCGGCCAGACCCGGAAAGTCAT
Source organism: Crocinitomicaceae bacterium (assembly GCA_030833845.1). Taxonomy (GTDB): domain Bacteria; phylum Bacteroidota; class Bacteroidia; order Flavobacteriales_D; family Crocinitomicaceae; genus UBA952. Next base: position 36,483 of record JAURGK010000011.1, read on the forward strand.
TGAGCTTGAGCTGCTGCCGACGGTTGTAATCGAAGCCCAGCCTCATTTGAACAGCTCCTTTACTTACCAATTCAAGTTGGAAATGCAAATGGTTGGCAATTTTCTCACCCCAATTGGGGCTATACACAGCAATAGTATCGCCGGTAAGTGGATCTATAGTTGGTAAGGCAAAGGGGTCAAGATAGATGTTGTTGGGGGTATTGAGCGAATGCCCTACAATTGAAAATCTAAAGGGTGCATGAGCCAATTTGTAACTGAGTGCTGCATGGATGTCTAAGGGTAGAGTTGATGCTGATTGCGGTGTGTAGTCTTTGAGAACTAAGCCACCGTTGCGCAATCCAACACTAAAAATAAAAAGTTCGTTGGGGTGCACGAGCATCGCTGATAATTGAAATGTCAACGCAAAGGCGCTATATCTTTCCAATTGCGAGCCAAGTAAATTCAATTGACCACCGAGTCTAAAATAGGGATTGGGCGTATAGGCGTAGGATGCACCTATATTGTAATCAAGTGCCGAAAAAGTACCAGTGCTTGTGCCGTTTACATCGGTTTGATTAAAATTGCCATAATTCATATAGCGAATGTGTGGTGCAAAAACACCCCACTTAGTTTTAAACGCACTCATACACATCCCATATCGAACACCTGTAGGTAAAAGTCCAAATCCGGTGTAAAATTGTTTTGCATTACTCAATTTTAGACTCGCCGGTTGATCCAAGGCCAAGCAAAGATCATTGTCATTGATTGCGTATAATCTGCCGCCAACAGCTGCTGAGCGTGCATTGTTTAGATTGTTTAGATAAGCAAATGCCTTTGTTCCTGGGCCGTATTGTGCATTAAGTTTCCAAAAAGAAAGCAACAATATGGTTAGAAGTAGGTATTTCATAATACTCAAGAGAAATGTAAAAGTGAAGTTACAATAAATTTAGTTGCGAGGTTTGGAACAATAATTGTAAGTATGAAAAATATCTAACAAAATGAACGCCTTATGCTGAGATTTGAATTTGTACTTTCCAATCATCAACGATTCTTTGAGAGAATTATTGCGCAGTATTTTAGAGGGGAGCAAAAGCAAGATGTTTTTCAAGAGTTCAGTTTGCATCTTTATGGATTGTATCAACAGAAATTCCCCAATGATGCGCACCTTTTTGATTCCAGGGCCTGGTTACGTACCATACTAGTCAATTTTTGTATTTCACAAATACGTAAGGAGCAGGCACAAAAAAATAGTGTTTGGACCAAAACTAGTTCACTCGTTATTTTGAAAAGTGACGAGCTTGTACAATTTAGCGAAGATGATATTCAGAATTTATATACCGCTGCCTTAGGTTGCGTTAGTAAAAAGGAGGCCCTTATTTTAAAAATGAAATTTGAATACAAATGCACCGCAAAAGAAATAGAACGCCGACTTGGGGTGCAGCATGCAGATGTGTTGATAGCTAGAATCAAAGAAAAAGTTAGAAAAAAAATGGGCCGAATTGACCTTGAATTTTAAAATTCGAGGTGTCTTTCTTTTTTCTCTTGATAAATGTCGTCGATCGTAACTAAAATCGCGGTTTCTTCTACAGCTCCGAATTCTTCATTGATTGCTGTATCAAATGCACGCATTGTTGGCGATAAATTCATGTAAATACTCATGAGCGGCGGAATAAAAGTGCCGCGATCTCTTACAAACTGATTGAGCACTTTATATCCATCTTTGAAATCCATTCCTTCAATTAGGCCGATATATTTAGATTTTTCTTCAAGATAGGCCAGGGGCTGATGGGCTTTTAAGAGTTGGTCAGCATCTTTGAAATAATGTTGTAAAAAATTCAATAGAAAATCTCTGCTTGGCCGATCGTAGTCTGGATACATCGTAACTTTTCCAAAAAAATACTTGATTTGTGGATAAAAGCGAATGAGGGCCCCAAGACCATCCCAAATATTATCCAAGGCAAAAAGACCTTTCTTTGGGTTTATATTGGGTTGGAAATTGGGTTGGACCCAACTTCTACCTAGTTCAATGGTGTATGGCAAAAATTGCTGTTTAAAGGTGGAGCTAAATTCAAAATAATGCACCGTAGAAAGATGAAATCCACCCTGATTGTCTTGTGCGTCTGCGCAAACCTTATAGCGGTAGCCACCAATGATTTCTTGATCTTCTACAGACCAAACGATCAGTTGCTCATAAGCATACGGTCCAAAATCATAGTCGTCAAGATCAAGTTCTTGACCCGTGCCGCCACCTGCAGCCCTAAAGGTAAGTTCTCGTAGCCGCCCGATTTCTTTAAGTACATGAGGAGCATTTAGTGCATTGACTCGGTAAATCTCATTGCCCCCTTTTCTTGTGGATCTCAAAAAAGTATTGGCATTTAACTCTTGTTTTAGAAGGTCTTTATCTATGGGTTCAATGATTGCTTTCATGGGTTTGTTTTAGGTTGTAAACGTGGTCTTTTACCCAATTTGCTGTGGCGAAATCGTCGAGTTCTTGGGGTAAGTCCTCGGGGAATAAGGCCTTGCCAATAATAAAAGAAATTTTGCCGTTTTGTTGTTTAAACATCTCATCAGCCAAAAGGAACATTTCTAGATTGGCTTTTATTTTAAGTAATGTGCGCCAGCGATTGATGCGGTAAAAGGCTTTGGAAAGGGCGCCTTCTATGTATATGGGTACGATAGGACGCTTTAATTCTCTGGCATAGGTTACAAAAGTTTTCTTCCATTCTGGTTCAATGATTTTACCACGATGTACGCGTGTAACCATGCCTGCTGGAAAAATAATCAGAGCCTGTTCTTTTTCAAAAGCCCCGCGAATCGTTTGCCGTACGCTACCTTTATTGCGTCCAAATTTATTGACACCTACAAACAACCCTGCTAGCTGTTTGATATTGAGCAAGAGGTCGTTAACAATAAGTGCAACGTCTGGCCTTGTTGGTTTGATTGCATCGATGAGTGCTACTCCGTCCATGCCACCGAGGGGGTGATTCAAGGCCAAAATTACGCCTCCATTTTTTGGTATATTTTCCAAGCCGCTCACAGCAACTTCAATATTGAAAAATGAAATAACGGCCTGACAAAATTCATGATCTCTCAAATGACCATTTGCTGCTAAGAATTCATTGATTTGATCTTGATGTAACTTTTTTTTGAGGTAACGCAAAACGAAACCAGGAAGCCATTTGAGTAAACGTGGGTTTTTGCTTCCAATCAGTGCTTCAATATCTATTTTGGTCACCTCAGACATGGCCTAAAATTAACACGAATATTCGAATGAGAGTTCCAATCCATCAAAAGCGACAAAAACGTTTGAGGGGAGTCTTGAGCCTATTTCTTGATGTTGGCCAAAGAGGTGAGAAATATGGGTTAGGTAAGCCTTGCGTGGCTGTAATTCTTCAATGAGCTCAAGGGCTTCTTCACGATTCAAATGAGAAGAATGCTTGTATTCATGTAAGGCATTGATTACAAGTATGTCTAATCCATGTAATTTTGCTTTTTGGTCGTCGTCGATGGTTTTGGCATCCGTAATATATGCCAAATCTCCAATTCTAAATCCCAGTACGGGCATTCGGTGATGCCAGACCTCAATGGCTTCAATAGGGTTGTCATTGACATTAAACAAACCTTTTTCTATGTGCTGAATGGAAAATCTAGGTACGCCCGATATAGGTTTTGGTTCAAAGGCGTAGTAAAATTCACGTTGCAAGGCTGTTTCTACCGCTGGGGTGCAATAGATTGGAAAATCAGCATTTCGCTGATAATTAAAAGCGCGCACGTCGTCGAGTCCTGCAATGTGGTCTTTGTGCTGATGGGTAAGCAAGATGGCATCTAACTGTTTGACCTCTGCTCGCAGCATTTGTTGTCTGAAATCTGGACCGGCATCTATGCCAATGATGGTGTTATGTAATTGGATCAATACACTTGAGCGTAAGCGCTTGTCTTTAGTGTCTGTAGATTTACATACCCTGCATTCACAAGTAATTACCGGGACACCTTGAGAGGTTCCGGTGCCAAGAAAAGTCAATTTACCAGTGTGTTTTGTGCTCATTGATACCGTGCATTTAAATCAACACGTCTTTGGCTTGTAGGCTTGCGCATGAACTGATGAATAATTGTTTTATTGTCCTTGTTTTCCTTCTCAACCTGGATATATCTGCTCCAATGCAGTGGGTCTTTACCATGAAAGTGATAAGGCGCATAACCGTAGCCTCGGTAAATACCGTTTTCTATCCAGATTAAGCTTTTTTCTCCTTTATTCCGACCCTTGTCAACCAAGAAAAAAGTATCGCCGTTGAATTGTAATTGATCAATGTAGGCTTGTACCCGTTGATTGTACGCCGATGGATCCTCTTCTTGAATGCATGCCCCTTTGCATTGGTGAATCGTATACTGAAAACAAGCACTTTGGGTAGGGTATAGGTAACAGAGTTTTTGACAGAGTTCTTTTTTTTCAGCAATATAGGTCAAGTATTGTTGGGCATCCTTTTTTGAACTGAATTGCATAAGAGGCTCCTCGTTTTTTTTTGCTGTACTTTCAATTTTAAGTCGAATGTATCCGTCGATGTCAAGTTGGTCATACAATCCAAAGGGGAACAAGCTTTTTCGAAGTTTACGATTGTAGATGGGCTTGTGTTCTTTAATGAGGGCCGATTCCAAAAGCATCGCAATCAGCTCAGAGCCAGTCAATTCGTATTCCACCCTACAAATTTCCTGAATCATTTGTTGGCCTTTGGCAGTCTTAGTATTGCGCAAATGTTGTTCAATCCGTTTTTTAATATGAATACTTTTGCCGATGTAAATGAGCTGATTGAATTCATTGTATAACTTATAGACTCCCGTCTTGTTAGGTAATTCTTCAATACTTTCTAAACTAAGGTTGGGGTTAACGGCTTTTTGATTTAAGACGTCCTGAATGAAAGTACGAAGTTCATTTTTATCTCGCTCATATAAAATGCTAAAGAGCTCTGCGGTTGCCCGAGCATCACCATCCGCCCGATGGCGGGCTGCGTTTGGAATCCCGAGATCTGAACAAATTTTTCCAAGGCTGTAGGAGGCGTGGCCGGGCATTACTATCCGCGAAGCACGGACGGTACATAATTGGGGCATTCTGAATTCATAACCCAAGCGCTTGAATTCGCTGCGAAACATACCGTAGTCAAATGCCACATTGTGTGCAACAAAGACACAGCCTTCACAAAAAGCCAATACTTCCTTGGCAATTTCATAGAACTTAGGCGCATCTGCAACCATTTGATCAGTTATTCCCGTTAAGCGCACAATAAACTCTGGGATGCTTTGTTCTGGATTGATCAAACTATGAAACCTATCTAAGATTTTTTTTCCATCGTGTTTGTAGATGGCAAGCTCTGTGATTTTTGCATCTTTGGTATGTCCGCCGGTGGTTTCTACATCTATAACGACAAAGTTCATGACTACGAAATTAGAAAAAAGCGTGGGTCTATGATTTTGTCTGCTCTTGATTTTTTGTTTTCTTTGAAAAAAAAACATGAAAAGTATCTTAGTCCTTTTAGTCTGTTTTGGTGCAAGCACTGCTTGGTCACAAAGCAACCTGAGTATTTTTAACAACAACGGTCAGCAATTCTACGTTGTGCTCAATGGAATACGTCAAAATTCCATCCCTCAAACCAATGTGCAGGTCGCACAGATTAAAAATGGCAACTATGCCGTGAAGGTGATTTTTGCCGACGGCAAAACTGCAGATATAGATAAAAATTTTATGATTGATGCTCCCTATGATATTACAGCGCGCATCATTTTTAAGAAGGGTAAAGGAAAATTGCAACTTATGGGCATGGAGCCAACCAATGGCGTTCTGACCGAGGCAGTTGTTTATCGCCCTAGTGAAGCAGCAATCTTTTCAGATGCGGTTGTGAACAATTTGAATGTCAATGAAGCGCCCAACACTACAACGCTAAATACAACATTTCAAAACTCCAATACCACAATAAATTCAATAACGTCAACACCCGATGAAGAAAATGTAAATTTAAACCTAAACGTTTCTATTGAAGGAGTTAACGTCAATTTAAATGCATCGGCGAGCGGTACCAGTACACAAATTCAAAACCAACAAAATTTCCAGAACAATCAAAGTGCGCCGACACAACAATCCACAACATTTTCTCGAGTCAATTGCACTCAAACACTAGATCGGATAGAAGCGTTCAAAACTGAGTTGCAAGATCAAACATTTGAAGATGACCGTTTGGAAGCTTTGAAATTGGCGCTGAAAAAAACTTGCCTTTCCAGTACGCAAGCAGAGCTATTGATGGAGTTATTTACCTTTGATGAGAACCGTTTGGAGGTTGCAAAATATTTAGCTGAACGCTTAACCGACCGTGAAAATGCTGGGGTACTTGCCAAAAAAATGACTTTTGAAAGTAATAAAATGGAATACCGCCGCTACATCAGTGAGTAAGGGCGGTATTTCTCCTGCATATTTATTTACTTAGAGTTGTACATCCTTGTCTTTAGGGTGCTTTACTTTGAATTCATAATTAAAAGTTTCGGTTTCCTTTGGTTTTAATTTGAATTCCCATTCGATGAGCCCTGTCATGTCGTCAATTTTACCTTTGCCCAATGAGGTCCTTTCGATCGAAATTTCAGGATTGGTTGTTATTGGGATTTGATCTTGGATAGTGAGTAATACCTCAGAAGATTTCAAATTTTTGACCTCCATATTATAAACAAAAGTGCGCTCGTGCTTGTCTTGAATGGTGCGGTCTTTGCATTGATTTTTGAGCATGGTTCTTTTGACCATGATATTGGGGTCTCTTCCTAAGGAAAGATTGAGCGTATCGTTCATGGTGGTAGGGTCAATGTAGGTTTCGCCGATGTAGGTGCCATCAAAGAAGATGTTTGCTTTTGCTGGCACGAGTTGCAATTCATCGAGTTTGGTCATTTGTGCCACCAAATAAACGCCTGGATCTATTTTAGGCACCGCGTAATACCTGAAGCTTGTATTGAGGTCTGTTTGTTTGATCAATACCATTCTAGTTTGATTGTCGGAGGCAATGCTGTAGTTCAAATCAATTTTAAATTCTGCAGCGATGAGTTGCTGAACAACGGTAGTAAAATCCCCAGCGGTAAGCGCTGGTTGGTCCTCGCTTACTGCGGTATTTCCATAAGCAAAACCACTGTTGAACATATAGCTATTTACTTGCGGGGCTGCATTATAGTTCATTTCTTTGAGTTTGGCTTTATCGTCGAGTTGTTTGCGGTAAACTTGGTAATCGATATACCACGGGCTAAGTTCGGGCTTGGTTTTGTTGGCATAGGGGTTATTGGTAGAGATGCTAAGTTTGATGTCATCCCAGTCTAATCCAGTTCGCTGTTTCACCTGGGCTTTATAGGTAAGGCTAATTTTGCCACTGCTCGCCTCGCTACGGATATCATAGATTGGTGTCCAGCCTGCATTGGAGGCAAAGTAACTCAACTCAACCTTGCCAGAAGTAAGGTCTTTTGCCATAAGCGTAACAATAATGCGCGGAATATGCTTTGTGCCTTGAGGTTTGTTTTGATTAAAATAATTCTTCAAATCATTGAGTCTCACTTCCATGGCCTGAATCTGATCCGCTTTCTTTAATTTTTGTCTATCTAAAGCCGAAATACGTTTGTTGAGCTCAGATACCTTTGTGGTGTAATAATCAACTGCTTGTTTAAGTAGTTGTATGCTGTCATTGACTTTGCCTTGCCCCTTGATAGCTCCGTTAGACATGATGATTTTTCTTGCAGCCTGCAGCACATCAATTTCATCATTGATGTCGCGCAACTCAAAACTAACAGTTCGCAGCGAGTCTTCTAGTTGGCGAATGGCTGTTTTTACCTTTGGGGGGAATTCTTGTACTTGAACGCTCAAGCCAGCAGGTTGAGGGTAATAATTTTCATATTTCGAATCCAAGATCACCACATTACCCGTTGCTTTTACTTGAATTGTATTGGCCGCAATAGAGGGCGAAATGCCTTCAATGATCAATTGGCTTACACCTGTTTTTTTAATGGTATAGTTGCACCGGTGTTGCAACTGCGCTCCTTGCGTGTAGACTGTAACGCCGTATAAGGTACTCTTCACAGTGAGGCTGTCATTGGCCATGAGTGAAGAACCAATAAATAACAAAGCAAGGAGAAGGTGCATTCTTTTAATCGTGTTCATAAGGAAAGAATTAAATGTTCATGTATTAATTTATTGTTCGAATTTGAATGTATTGTAAATCTAAGGTCTTTATGATTAAGTCGTATCTTTGCTCATATGAAATTCGAACACTATCCAATTGATCAAAAGATAAAAGACCAACTCAAAGTGCTCGGTTTCAATCGTCCTACGGATATCCAATATCGTGCCATAAATCATATTTTGGACGGAGAGGATGTCATGGCAGTGGCTCAGACAGGGACCGGAAAAACTGCCGCTTTTGTAATACCGGTTTTGCATCGCTTGCTGCACAGCAAAAAAAAACTTGGAAAGAAACAGCAAATTCACTGCATAGTTTTGGTGCCTACCCGTGAGCTTGCCCAACAGATTACCGGTGTTTTTGAACAAATTGGTGCTCAAACTCCGATTAAGGTGGTAGGTCTGTTTGGAGGGGTAGAACAGGATAGTCAAATCAATCAACTTAAAAAAGGAGCTGAGGTATTGATCGCCACACCAGGCAGGATGTTTGACTTAATTGCCCAAGGGCACCTCGATGTATCTGGTGTACAAACGCTAGTATTGGATGAAGCAGATCTGATGTTGGATCTTGGATTTAATAAGGATATTCATGATATCATTAACAAAATTCCAAAAAAACACCAGACACTTTTTTTTACAGCAACCATCAATAAAAAGATCAAATCATTAGCCTATGACGTGGTGCGATCAGCAATTCGTATCCAATTATCGCCCCAAAACCCGGTGTCCAAAAATGTGCACCATGCTGTGGCCTTTATTGCCATGGATGACAAACGCTTTTTTCTTGAAAATATGATCAAGGAATACGAAGAGGCGCGGTTTTTGGTTTTTGCGCGAACCAAAGTTCGTGTAGAACGCATTGTAAAAGCCATGGAAAGGGTAGGCTTGCATGCTGAGGCTTTGCACGGCGGAATTGTCCAAGAGAACCGTTTTGCTATCTTAGATCGGTTTCGAAAGGGAGAAAATAAAGTACTCATTACTACCGACGTCGCTGCAAGAGGTATAGATATTCCAAATATGGAGTATGTCATCAATTATGATTTACCAGATTTGGCTGAAAATTATGTGCATCGCTGTGGAAGAACTGGTAGGGCCGCTGCACTTGGGCAAGCATTATCTTTTTGTAGTCCGGACGAAAGGGAATTGCTCGATGCAATAGAAGCCTATACCGGTGAAGAAATCATGCAATACGAGATTACAGAAGGTGAATACAAGGCGATCTTGTTTGATGCCGATGACCCTTCTTACAATTGGCAAAAGTTAATCGATGAAAATGAAGATCCTCAATATTGGCAAGATTGAATAAGTATTTGTATTTTCACAATATATTATTTCTAAAACTTTAGCTATGAAAAAAATTATTTTCCTAATGTCAATCATACTTGGTATAGGTTCAAGCGTGATGGCGCAAACCAAGAAATACCACGGGGTAAGTTTCAATACTGAGCTCAAACTAGATGGTGAAAACCTTCAAATAAATGGTGCAGGATTGCGCGAGAAGTATTTTCTTGATTTATATGTTTCGGCCTTGTATTTACCTTCAAAAACAACGGACTCCAAAAAAGTAATCTACGATGATACTGAAATGGCCATTCATATCAAAATTATTTCAAATAGTGTAACGCGTGAGCGTTTTATTGAGTCTGTCAATGAAGGCTTTGCCATTTCAAAGCATGGTTCAGCCAGTAAAGAGGAAATCAAAAAATTCGTAGGTTTCTTTAGTGATCCTATCCAAAATGGTGATAAAATCTATCTGGATTACATCCCTGGCAAAGGCGTTCGCGTAACTAAAAATGGTGTTGTCAAAGGAACCATTCCGGGCCTTGAATTTAAAAAAGCGCTTTTTGGTATTTGGTTTGGAACCCCTCCTGTACAAGAAAGTTTGAAAAAAGAAATGCTCGGAAAAGAGTAACAAGAACTGCAACTAAATGAAAAAGCCACGATTGTGGCTTTTTTTGTGTAACGCTTGTTACAAATAGTTGTCATTTAAAACTTCACCTTTACAAAAAAATATCAATTATGAAATGGATACCACTTTTTGCATTGCTCATTATTAATTTAGTGTCTTGCCAATCTACAGCACAAATGGGTTATAAAAATGCCCCAATTGCACAGCTCTCTAAAATTCAAAAGGAAAATAAGGCCATCGTCATTGATGTGCGCACACCGGCCGAATGGCAAGAGGGTGTGATTGAAGGCGCTACCGTATTTATTGACTACAAAGGAGGAAACTTCGAGCAGCAAATCGCTAAATTGGATAAATCAAAAACCTACGTTGTTTATTGTAGAAGTGGTGGTAGAAGTGCTGGTGCAAGCGACGTGATGGCAAAAAATGGTTTCAAACATGTGATCAACATGGAAGGTGGTATCATGGCTTGGACGGGTAAAATAGTTAAAAAACCTTGATTCAAACAGACAATGAAGGTCCAAATTCCTGGCATACTATTGGCTGCATTTTTAGGATTTGCAGCCTTTTTTTTATCTGGATTCACACCATCTTTTTTGAATTCGTATTTACTGGCCTTGCTCCTTGGTATGTTCTTGGTACCATTGACCAACAAAGTTTCAATTTTTGACCCAGGTATTGATTTAAGCGCGGCCAAATTACTAGAATTGTCGGTGATTGTTATGGCTTTCGGTATGGACTACAAAGCCATTGGTGCCATTGGTGCAAAAGATTTTGTTGTCATTGTTATGGTCCTTGGGCTGGTGCTCTTGGCTACTTATTACTTATCTAAGGTGCTTTCTTGTCCAGGCAAAACCGGATGGTTAGTTGGATTTGGGACGGCAATTTGTGGATCTTCGGCAATTGCTGCTTTAGCTCCTAGGATCAAAGCGCAAAAAGAAGATGTGGCTATTTCATTGGCGGCGGTCAATTTATTGGGTTCAATTGGCATGCTTCTGATGCCTTTGATTTTTCAAATATTTCCCATTCTAGAGAAGGAGATGGCGTTTTTCATTGGTGCTTCCTTGCACTCGGTTGGGAATGTTGCTGGTGCAGGATTCTCGGTGTCTGAAGATGTAGGGCAAATGGCACTAGTTTATAAAATGGCACGTGTTGCTTTGCTCTCCCCTGCGCTACTACTGATGGTTTGGCTCGATGCTCGTAAAACTCCAAACCAAGCATTTAGCTTTTCTATGCCTTGGTATTTAATTGCTTTTATTGTAATCTCTGTAATGGTCACTTTTTTTCCACTCCCAACAAATGTCATCGGGTATACCGAAACATTAGGTAAAATCATTCTTACGGTTGCCATGGCGGCAATAGGCTTAAAGGTGCATTTGTGGCGCTTGATTCAAGCAGGGCAGAGGGGCTTGGTGTTTGCACTACTCGTTTTTGTATTGCAAATAAGCTTATTGTGGATCTATTTGTCTTTGTAACACTAGTTACATTCACTTGAAGAATGATTTGATACATTTGAAATTCTGAAATGAATGAAACGAAAACTAAGGAATTAATTTAATAAAAACATAAAATGAAAGTAGAACAAATTTATACGGGTTGCTTGGCACAAGGTGCCTATTATGTAGTGAGTAAAAATGAGGCATTTATTATTGATCCATTGCGCGAAATTCAGCCTTATTTAGATCGAATTGAAGCCGACGGCGTGACATTGAAATATATTTTTGAAACCCATTTCCATGCAGATTTTGTTTCAGGCCATCTTGATTTAAGTAAGCAAACAGGTGCGCCTATCGTTTATGGCCCAACGGCAAACCCTGCGTTTGAAGCAATTATTGCAACCGATGGACAGGTGTTTGAAATAGGAGATATCAAAATCAAGGTTTTGCATACCCCGGGCCACACTATGGAGAGTTCAACTTTCTTACTCATCAATGCCGATGGAAAAGAAGAGGCCATTTTCTCGGGTGACACCCTGTTTTTAGGGGATGTTGGCCGTCCTGATTTAGCTCAAAAAGCCGCTGACATGACCCAAGAGCAATTGGCAGGTATGCTTTATGAGTCATTAATGACCAAAATCATGCCTTTATCTGATGAACTCACCGTTTATCCGGCACATGGTGCTGGTTCAGCATGTGGAAAAAACATGATGAAAGAAACAGTAGATACGCTAGGCAATCAGAAAAAAATGATCTACGCCCTCAATCAACCGAGCAAAGAGGCCTTTATTGCAGCGGTAACCGATGGTTTGTTGCCTCCACCAGCTTATTTTGGGCATAATGTGGCTATGAATAAAAAAGGCTATGACAGCTTTGAAGAAGTAAAGCAAAAAGCTTTGTCTCCCTTAAGTCCTGCGGCATTTGAAACTTTGGTAGAAGCAACAGGAGCGCTCATTTTGGATACGCGACCAGCTGCAGAATTTCATAAAGGATTTGTTCCACAGTCAGTAAATATTGGTATTCGCGGTGATTTTGCACCATGGGTTGGTGCCCTGGTTGGTGATGTCAAACAAGAGATCGTGCTTATTACCGAACCAGGTATGGAAGAAGAGGTAGTTACGCGTTTGAGCCGTGTTGGCTTTGACAAGGTATTGGGCTATCTTGAAGGAGGCTTTGAAGCATGGTTAGGCGCTAACAAAGAAATTGATCAAGTGAACAGAATTAGCGCTGAAACCTTTGCCAATGAATTTAAACTTGGTGAATCTATGGTAATCGATGTGCGCAAAGAAAGCGAATATGAGGCTGAGCACGTTGAAGATGCCTACAGCAAACCCTTGGCTTACATCAACGAATGGACCAAAGACATTGACCCAGAACAACATTTCTTTATGCATTGTGCTGGGGGTTATAGAAGCATGATCGCCGCTTCTATCTTGCAAGCGCGTGGCTATAGAAATTTCACAGAAGTGGATGGAGGTTTTGGTGCCATTTCTAAAACACAGGTGCCTAAAACTGATTTTGTATGTCAAAGTAAAGTAATGAAACAATAATATTTTAATCACTTAAACCCAAACCCATGCTCGATTTTATTTTGAAACCATGGCCTTGGTGGTTCTCGGGAATCATTATTGCCACTGTTATGTTTTTAATGCTCTTTTTTGGAAAGAGTTTTGGATTCTCTTCTAATTTACGCACCATATGCACCATAGTTGGCGCTGGAAAACGCGTTAAATTCTTTGATTTTGATTGGAAAACTCAATCGTGGAACTTGATTTTCTTAGTAGGTGCTATCATAGGTGGCTACATTGCCAATACTTACCTTAATGATGGTTCAGACTTTCAATTAGCTCAAAGTACTGCTCAGGATTTGGCCGCACTAGGATTTGAAAAAGCCCAAGATATCCAGCCTATGGAATTGTTCAGTTGGGAGGCCTTATTTACATGGAAAGGATTTGCCTTTTTATCCATTGGTGGCTTTCTTGTAGGATTTGGTTCTAGATATGCAGGTGGGTGCACCTCTGGGCATGCCATTTCAGGCATATCTAATCTTCAAATTCCATCCATCATTGCGGTGGTTGGATTTTTCATTGGAGGTCTCATCATGACCCATATTGTTTTCCCGTTAATCTTTTAGTTATGAAGTTCATTAAATTTTTATTCGTAGGGATACTTTTTGGCATTGTGATGGCCAAGTCTCAAGCCCTAAGTTGGTATAGAATTCAGGAAATGTTCCGATTTCAGAGTTTTCATATGTACGGAATCATCGGCACCGCAGTTGTGATTGGCGTCATTGGTACAGCGCTGATCAAACGCTTTGGTTGGAAAGATTATCAAGGCAATGAAATTCCATTTGCTCCAAAAGAGAAGTCTTTTTGGCGTTACTTACTTGGCGGAAGTATTTTTGGCCTGGGTTGGGCCCTAAGTGGCGCTTGCCCAGGGCCAATGGTTGTAAACATTGGTTATGGTTTTGTCAGCTTTATTGCCGTGGTATTTTTTGCGGTTGTGGGAACCTACGTTTATGGGTTGATACAAGATAAATTACCCCACTAACTGCTGGCAATATGAAATACATATTGATTTTTTCTGTCTTCATTTTTACTTTGAGTGCTTGTGAAAACAATGACACTTCGAAGCTAATTATTTCAGAAGAGGAAAACTTCGTAGCCGCACCGGCGAGTGAGTTTTGGCAAGCCCCTGACGTGTTTGCGATCAAGGATGCGAAGAAGTCAAATGAGCTAATGTATGGGCGTGATTTGATCGTGCGTACGGCTTATTATTTAGGGCCAAAGGGGCGAGTCGCACAACAATCCAATGGGCTCAATTGCCAAAATTGCCATTTAAATGCCGGCACCAAGGTATTTGGCAATAACTATGGCTCTGTGGCTTCTATGTATCCAAAGTTGAGAGCTAGGAGTGGCAAAATTGAGAGCATTGAAAAACGCATCAATGACTGTTTTGAGAGGAGTTTGAATGGCAAGGCCTTAAAAGAGGATAGCCGTGAGATGCGTGCCATGGTAGCCTACATGAAGTTCCTTGGTCAAAATGTCAAAAAGAATGAAAAGGCTGCGGGTTCTGGTTTTAAAGATTTGACCTTATTAGACCGGGCAGCAAGCCCAGAGAAAGGTAAAGTTGTCTATGAATTGCGCTGCGCAAGTTGCCATCAGTCGAATGGTCAGGGTATCATTGATGGTATTGGCCAATCTTATGTTTACCCGCCGCTTTGGGGTGAGCATAGTTTCAATGATGCAGCAGGCCTAAGTAGAATTTCAAATATGGCCAAATACGTCAAATACAATATGCCTTTTGGGGTGAATTATGATACGCCCGAACTTTCAGATGAAGATGCTTGGGATGTAGCAGCCTATGTGGTGAGCCAAGCTCGACCACATAAACCTACTCCAAAAGACTGGCCGGATATTACCAAAAAACCAATGGACCATCCTTTTGGCCCCTATGCTGATCAATTTTCTGAATTGCAACATAAGTACGGACCATTTACAGCGATGAAAAAGGCTAAAAAGTAGATTGAAAGAGATGAGTTTTCTAAAAGTTACATTTTTTACAGCTGCCTTTGTATCTATATTATTTACGGATAATTTGTATGCCCAACATCATGAACTTGGTGAGCAGCCTATCATGTGGAGAGGGAAACCTCAAGATGTGTTGGACTCAACATCCATTTTATATGCATTTAAAACAGGAACGACCAATGGTCATTTTCGATATTTCCTAAGTCAAACCACTAATCAAGGTGTCTTATCTGATTATTATGGCAATGCCATAGGTGGAGGATTGCGTTTTGAAACCAATTCCTTTCATCATTTTCAATTTGCGGTAAGTGGCTTTTATTTTTTCAATATCGGTTCGTCCATTATGCATGAGCCAGATTCGATAACGGGCACATTGAGTCGATATGAATTAGGCTTGTTCGATATTGAAAACCCAGACAACCATAGAGATATGGATCGATTGGAGGAATTGTATTTGAAATACAATACGAGCGGTGGCCGCATCATTATAGGGCGCCAACTGATCAACACACCACTGATCAATATTCAAGACGGACGCATGCGGGGCACCGGTGTTGAAGGCTTGTGGATAGATCAGCATTTTGCAAAAAAATGGCGTTTTCAAGGTGGCTTGCTCACTGCATTTTCCCCGAGGAGTACCACCAAATGGTTCAAAGGAGCTGAGTCTGTAGGTTTGTATAGTCAAGGGGTGAATTTGGATGGGAGTCCGTCAAATTATAAAGATCATCTACACTTGCCTTATGTGGGGGTAGCTTCCATCACCTGGAAGCCCAATAGTTGGATAGAATACCAAGGCTGGGATTACCATATGCCTCGAATACTCAATAGTACATTTCATCAGGTCTTAGTTACTAAGTCCCTTCCAAAAATAAAATGGATCCATGGATTGCAGCTCATCAGGCAATGGGCTTTAGCAGATGGTGGCAATGCAGACCTAAACAAGACTTATGTGACACCAGGAGCCAAATCAATGACTTTTGGCTTGCGTTCTTCTGTATTGATCAAGGATTGGCAATATTCAATTAACTATAATCGCATCACGGCCCAGGGACGTTATTTATTTCCTAGGGAATGGGGCAGAGATCCCTTCTTCACATTTCTGCCGAGAGAACGCAATGAAGGACTGAGCAACACCCGTGCAGTGGTGTTTAAAATTGAAAATCAGAGCAACCTTTCGATTTTGAAGAAATCGAGTATGGCACTAGGCTATTATCAACTACCTGATGTATTGGATTTTGCTTCTAATAAATATGGCATGCCAAGCTACCTTCAAGCCAATTTTGATCTAAGAGTTAAACTCAATAAGCTCATGGAAGGCCTAGAGGGGCAACTGCTTTTAGTATATAAATATGGGGTGGGTGCAACGCACAATAACCCAAAATACCAAATCAATAAGGTCGATATGTTTTTGACCAACATCGTTTTAAATTATCACTTCTAAACCAACAAACACAATGACTTTTGACCTACTTACTATTTTTGGCTTCTTTGCGAGTACCCTCATAGGGATATCTCTAGGTCTTATCGGAGGAGGAGGATCTATTTTGACGGTTCCGGTATTGGTTTATCTTTTTGGTGT
Organism: Crocinitomicaceae bacterium; assembly: GCA_030833845.1. GTDB lineage: Bacteria > Bacteroidota > Bacteroidia > Flavobacteriales_D > Crocinitomicaceae > UBA952. The sequence continues at coordinate 53,101 of JAURGK010000011.1, forward strand.
AGACCCCGTTATGGCAACAGCTTATTCGCTTTTCATCGTTGGACTCAGCAGTCTATTTGGTGCTTTTCCAAAGTATAAACAAGGTTTAATTGATTTGAAAACAGCTGTTGTTTTTGGCATACCTTCCATTTTGGCTGTCTTTTTCACTAGAAAAGTATTGGTGCCTGCTATCCCAAATACCCTATTTGAAATATTTGGCCTTACCGTGACAAAAGCCTTGGCAATGATGATCCTCTTTGCTATTCTCATGGTGGCTGCCTCTATTTCAATGATACGAGACAAAAAACAAGAATCTATAGAAACTAAAGAACCACGTATTTTTAATTACCCAATGATTTTACTTGAAGGTATGGTGGTTGGTGTTCTGACCGGTTTGGTTGGTGCAGGTGGAGGGTTTTTAATCATACCGGCACTAGTCATGCTAAGTAAACTACCTATGAAACAAGCCGTTGGCACAAGTCTTCTAATCATTGCTGCTAAATCATTAATAGGTTTTACAGGTGATGTGCTTACCCAAGCTGACAGTATGGATTGGACTCTATTGACTGTAGTTACCCTTTTGGCTGTGGTAGGTATTTTTGTTGGAAATCAATTATCTAAAAAGATTGATGGTGGAGCACTGAAAAAAGGCTTTGGCTGGTTTGTGCTCATTATGGGAATGTATATTATCATCAAAGAATTGGCGTTTTCAGGAGCTGCAAGTCATTAAATCTATACCTTAAGGAAAATCTGAACCGATATACCAAATACTATGAAACAGGAAAGAAGAAAATTTCTCAAAACACTAGGCTCAGCAGGTTTAGGAAGTTTGTTAGCACCAAGTTTGTTAGCCCAAAATAATGAGTCAGGGCAGTCATTTGATGCAAAGCACTTACAAAGTGATTCAGTGGCAAAAAAAAATGGAAAAATGACCTTGCAACTTTTGCAAACCACCGATGTGCACTGTCAGATACACCCTCATGATGAGCTTTTTTGGGAAAATGAGCAGGCTGTTTTTCGCAAAACAGGTGGCTATGCCCAAATGCGGAGTTTTTTAAAACAACTCAAGAAAAAAAATCCTCATACCTTTCTAGTGGACACCGGTGACATGTTTCAGGGATCTCAACTGAGTGTTGAAACTACGGGTCAGGCCTTTGTTCCTATTTTAAATGCCATGGATTACCAATTGTATTTACCAGGAAACTGGGAGGTGATTTATGGAAAACAAAAAATGCAGCAGCTGATGGGTGCACTCCATGCGCCAAAAGTTTGTACCAATATGTATCATGATTTGGGCAATGGACAGCGTGGTGAACTCATTTTTCAGCCTTATCATATTTGGGAAAATGCAGGTGTAAAAATTGGTTTTTTAGGTTATACAGATCCATTAGTGCCATTGAGACAAAGTCCGAATTACAGTAAAGGCATAGTCTACACCAAGCCTGAAGAAAACCTAGCTCATTATGTGGATGTGCTTCGCAATCAAGAACAGTGTGCGATGGTTATTATTTTGGCTCATTTGGGTCTATCCCAGCAGATTGCTTTGGCCAATGATCCCTCTTGCAAGGGCGTAGACTATATTTTTGGCGGTGATACCCACGAACGTGTGCGCCAACCAATACAATGCACTTATACCAAGGTGGTTGAGCCTGGAGCTTTTGGGTCTTTTGTTGGTTCCTTAGAACTAGATTTTGAAAATGGGAAATTAGTTGCAGAACGATATGAGTTACTAGAGGTGCAAGCTGAAAATTTGAAAGCAGATGCTCAAATGCAATCTCTTTTAGAGGCCAATGAAGCAAGTTTTGCAAAAGAAATCAATAAAGTTGTAGGATACAGTACCATTCCTTTGTACCGTTATTTTGTGGTAGAAAATCCAATAGATACCATGATTTTGAATGCCTTGGATTGGAAATTTCCTCAAATTGATATTGTATTGTCTAATGGATTTAGATTTTGTCCACCGCGAACGACTCCAGACCATACGGGAAATATTCCTATCACCAAGGGCTTTATCTTTGATATGCTACCTGTGGATGCAACCGTTCGGACTGCAGAAGTGACAGGCAAACAAGTGTTGGCTTGGCTAGAAAAAGAACTCAATAACGTCTTTGCGAAGGATGCATCGAAGCGCTTTGGTGGATGGGTAATCAAATTCAAGGGTATGGAAGTTGAATTTATGGCCTATGCAGAGCAAGGTAAACGCGTACAAAAGGTTTTGGTTGGTGAGCAGCCCATTGAGGAAGATAAAACTTATTCGATTTTAGCTTGTGAGCGCGATGGTGATCCGCTCGATATGCTTTGCCGTATGAAAGGCGTAAAAAATGCACAAAATACACCTTTTACGCTCCATGAAGTCATGGAAAGTTATTTAACTACCCACAAAATTGTAACTCCAACACCGCAAGGCAATGCAAAAGTTTTGGATGCGCCGCAAAATTTACTTACCCAAGTGACTGGTGTACCTTATCAATTCTATTGAGATATCATAGATTTAAAAATAGTGATGCAATATTTTAATTTAAGGTTTAGATAATATAATTTATATTATTGATAATCAATTTATTAAATTTATCAATAAGAAAAAAAATAATGCGATCAATTTTTATATTAGTTTTCTTTTTCTTGCATCTACAAGCTATTGCTCAAGCCACAACATTTCCTTTTGAAATACAACTTAAGGCTGATTCCATAATTGGTTTCAATGGTTTGCATTCTTTTGCATTTGGTCAACTCAATGATAGGGTCGTTTTGATTGGCGGTAGACAAGATGGAATTCATGCAAGGCAACCCTTCAATGCATTTGCATCTAGTCAGAACAATACATCACTTCAGCTACTAGACTTAGCCACGAATCAATTTTGGTCTGCGCCAATCAACTCACTTTCTTCATCCTTGCAAGAGCAATTGCAAAGTACCAATATGAATTTCTTTCAGGACGGCAATGAGTTGATTATAGCAGGTGGTTATGCATTTAGTAATGCGGCCAATGATCACATTACGTTCCCTAATCTGACGCGTATTGATTTAAATGGTTTGATGCATGCAATCATTGACGACCAACCAATTTCGCCTTATTTTGAACAAATTACAGACCAAAGATTTGCTGTGACCGGTGGCAACCTAACTAAAATTGGTGGCCAATATTACTTGGTTGGAGGCCATAGATTTGACGGAAGGTATAATCCAATGAACAACCCCACTTTTGTTCAAAGTTATGTCGATGGTCTGAAAATCTTTGAATTAAGTCCTGTGGGTCAGTCACTTGAGGTGCTCAATTACCAACTCATTACCGATCAAGTAAATTTACACCGCCGAGATTATAATTTGTTGCCGCATATTTATCCTAATGGAGAAATTGGGGCATTGATATCATCAGGTGTATTTCAAATCAATGCAGATTTACCTTTTTTATATCCAGTGGAAGTCAAAAGTAGTGGGCATGAGCCTGTAGTAGGTTTTAGCCAATATTTGAGTAATTACCATTCGAGTAAATTCAGTGCCTACGATTCGATGAGTGGTTCAATGCACCATATATTTCTTGGTGGGCTCAGTGAGTACTATTACCAAAATGGTACATTGATCAATGATGAAAACGTCCCCTTTGTGAGTACGATAAGTAGGTTGTCTCAAGGTCCAGATGGGAGCTACCAAGAATATGTCATGCAGGGACAAATGCCTGGGCTGTTGGGCTCAAGTGCTGAATTTATTCACAACCAACAAATTGCTCATTATGCGCATGACATTATAGATATTGCTACTATCAATAGCGATTCAATTTTAATAGGGCATATTATTGGCGGATTAAAAAGTACGCAATTAAACCCTTTTACAAATAATAATACCAATTCAACTTCGGCTAATGCCGTAATTTATGAGGTTTGGTTAAAGCCTTCAAATACAGGCCAAATTCGCGTAGAGGCCCCCTTGAATGCTACTAAGGTGCAGCTTTTTCCCAATCCTGCTCGTGACATCGTGAATTTAGACTTTGACTTGGATCAAAAAATGAATGTAGAATGCTTTGTTTTGGACCCTAATGGTAAGATAGTGCATGAAGTGTACTACCAAAAAGTGAAAAAGACAAGCAAACACATTGATACAAAAGCACTTGGCATAAAACCGGGATTGTATTCAATTCATCTAATATTCAACGATCAATATCTTCAAACCAAACAAATCCTAATCCAATGAAAGAGTTTTGGAACGAGCGATACGCACACAAAGATTTTGCCTACGGCAAAGAAGCCAATGATTTTTTAAAGGCACAGCCCATCGGTTCGGATTTAAAGGCACTGTGCTTGGCCGAAGGAGAGGGAAGAAATGGTGTCTATTTGGCAAAACTTGGAAATGAGGTGACGTGTATGGATTATTCCGAGTCTGGGTTGCAAAAGGCCAGAGAACTTGCCTTAGAAAACAGCGTGGGCATTTCTTGTGTTTGTGCCGATCTTGGTGAGGTGGAATTAGAATCCGGCCAATGGGACTTGATTGTTGCGATTTTTGCACATTTTCCCAAATCGATAAAGCAGCATATTTGGCCTCAGATTTACACCTCGTTGAAGCCAGGGGGCAAACTTCTTATGGAAGTATATGACCAAGAACAATTGCGTTTTGGCACCGGAGGCCCTCAGCATGCAGATTTGCTCTACAGTAAAGATGAATTAATAGATACGTTCAGCGGGGATTTTACAAGTCTACAAATCGAGAAAGTCTACCGCGAGGTTCAAGAAGGCAACTATCATAATGGAGCTTCAGCTACTTTGCAGGTAATTGCTATTAAATAGTCAATTTAATTTAGTGCGATTTTATTTTATAAAAGTGTGCTTTACTCGATAGATTTTAGAACTTTATGCGTTCTTAGATCATAGGTATGTTCTTCAAGTATTTTTTACCTTTTTTTATCTACTTATTTTTTTGCTTTGAAAGCTTAGCGCAAGAAAATTGTGATTTTAAGCCGACCAATAAAAAAGGGGGGCACTACCTTTTTTCCACCTATTTTGAAGATGATTTTCAAACCCCAAAAGAGGGTGTTTGTCAAGTCACCCACCTCGATCAGCTCTATGAACGCCGCGTGTTTGTAAAGGGGCGTTTGATTGAAGAAACACTAAATACTTTTGAGGGTAAGCCCCGAGTACGAAGTAAATTTTCAATGTGGGATGAAGATTCTCTTTTAATTGATCAAAAGGTATATTATGAAAATGGACAGCTGCAGACGCATAATATCTTTTATCTAGATGCTTCACAAAGACGCTGTTTAAAGACTATTGAGTTTGGTCTGAGGGGAGAAAAGCGATTTGAACGCTCTTATGCCTGGATTCGATTTGACGAGCTCTCAGCATCTGATCGCAGCATGCATCCGCCCCATACTGTTGACGAGGATGGTTATACCTATTTGATGGTGCCGATTGGCGCTGAAAGACTCTACAATGAAGCGGGTGTGCTCTCTGAGCTAAGATTCCATCAATTCATCAAAGATGGACAATATGAGCATCGTTCATTGCATGGCCCCGTGACTTCTTATTATGAAAATGGGAAAATAAAATCCAAAGGAACCTACAAGGATGGCAGTTTGAACGGTGTCTTTAAAAGTTTTTTTCCAAACGGTCAATTACAATCAGAGCGCTACTACCAAAATGATGTCCCGATAGGCGAGTGGAAGGGGTGGCATTCAAATGGAAAACAGGCCTTTTGGTACCTCTATGATCTTGAAACGGCCCATCCTTTTGAACCCAACAAAAAGGAATGGGCCGAAAATGGCCAACTCACCTTAGAACAAGTTTTAGATTTGGGAGCAAATGGTTACCTCAAAGAGTGGGCTGAAAATGGCCAGCTTATTCACCAAGTGGATATCCAACTCTTGGATCGTAGCAAAGGAGTGGAAACATGGTGGTATAAAGACGGGCAATTGCATTGGAGAAGAGACTACCGTAAAGGGCAAGACACCTCATTGGTCGAATTTTATCCCAACGGTTCGTGGCAACGACTTGAAGTGTTTGTCGAAAAAGGATCTGATAGCTACAAAGAAATAAAGCGTTGGTACCCTCAAATGAAATTAGAACAGCTCTTTGTTTCTGAAACTCGGGCTGACGGATATTTCATGCAAAAAGAAGAATTGTATTACCCCAACGGCAACTTAAAAAGCAGTGTGTTGTACAAAAATAAGGAATGTTTTAAGGAGTTTTATGCCACCAATGGAATCAAAACCCGCACTTTACACACCGTATTAGATAGTTTGCAAGGATCTTATCAAGTCTTGGATACGTTGGGTTTGCTGCTACTTGACTACAATTACCGCTCGGGTATGCGTCATGGTTGGTGTCGTGCCTATGACTCTGTAGGGAAGAAGGTTTTTGAAAAATATTACCATAATGGGCTGCCTCAATTGGATTCTATTTCGATTGATCAAAGAAGAGATCTTCCGAACCTAAATAAAGAAACAATTCAAGGACTTAAATATCTCATGGCAATGCAGCGCATTGATACAGTGCTATTTACTCCAAAGGAAATTGAAAAACTTTTTACCTTGGCCTATGGGCATTTCTCGGAGCTATTTGAGCCCTTGCCCAAATCTGAATCCATAGGATTTCGGGATTTTCCACGAGTGACACGAATAAACCTAAGAAAAAAGGATATGCTCATCTGGATGGACATCAATGCACATTCTTTAGGTTCTATTTCATTGCTTATCTATCCTGATAATGAAATAGAAATCTTTAATCAGCGATTGACCAAAGAAGAACTCCATCATTCTTTGTATGTTTTACCAAAATATCACATGTGGCCAGAATAGTTTTCGTCATATTTTTGGGTTTATCGCTGCGCGCTTTTGCTGATTTGTTGCCGTTAGAGTTGAGTTTGAATCTCCGGCAATTGCCTTGCTTATCAAATTCGTTTACCTTGTTGGAATTAGAGATTAAAAATCAAAGCAACTTGAATAGCAGCATCTTGGTTCCTGGCCATCCACAATTAGGGTTGGGCCTCTTTGAAGTGCAGGTCTATGAAAGGAGGCAAACCATGAAGTGGACCAATGTAAGTAATGTAGAATTAATCATCTCAGATTCAATAATCGTAGATAAAAACTACATGCAATTTTGGTCTTTACGACCCGGTGAGAGTTTTCGCCAGTTGTTTGTCTTAAACATAGCACCTACGCCAAATTTGGCTTTTCAAGTCAAGTATCAACCGCATGTTTGTACGGACTACTTTTCGTATGCATTTCGCTGGTATGATCAAGAGGGGAGTCCAGAAGAGGAGGCCATTGAGGGTGATCAGCGCTTCAAATACCAGGGGCCCATGTTTAGCAATTTATGTGAGGTGGGCAATGCAATTGTATATGAAATGGATCAACAAGCCAAACATTTTTACAATGGACGTTGGCTGATTATTAAACATCAATTAAAGCACAAGCGAAAATACCCACAAAGATGGCCAGTTTTGAGTAAGCAGTTATATAGCCAAGTGGTACTATCTTCTTTGCCAACATACGCGAATCAATGGCTTGTGGTTGAAACAAAAAAGGGCATAAAAATTATCTTATTGGATTATCGAATTGGAAAAATATATCGGCTACGAGCGTTTTTTGCAAAAATTGCCCATTTGTGTGGAGCAAGAAAAGTATTTTGGCGCACCTCTTCGTTTAAATCCTTGAAATTAATTCACTTCCAAGTCATGGATTTTAATCTATGAGATACGGTACGCGAATGTTCGTTAGGCCTTTTGCCGAGATAATTTGAATTATTGAAGTGTTTTTGGTAAAGCTGATTAAGGTTTGATTGCCCTTTTTTTCAAATGTAATTGGATGTTCTTTTGCTGTCAAATCAAAGCCTCTTACCATAAAAATATCTGTAGCTTCTACCGCAATTTGCTGTGGCCCTGTTAATTTCCAATTTAAATTGAAATGTTCTGCGATCCCTGCATTTGGATTGGTGATAGTGATAGTTGTGGTATCATTTGAACAGGGTCCATTAGCCGCTAATATGACTTGATAGCTCGATAAATCCAAGTCATAACTGACATTGGCACCAAAGAGGATAGTTCCGTCAGGAAAAAACCATGTAAACAAAGCCTCCTGATTTGCATTTGCCGAAAAATTCATCAAATTCGATCCCAAAGAGCCTTCAACAGTTGTTGTTAATTGCAAGGTACTATCGGGATGTATGAGTTGCCAAGTAAATAAACTATCCAGTACAATAGAGCTTGCTACATTTTGTATTAATTCTGCTGTGTTAGGATCTATTCCAGGGTTGTAGGTGCTCCCCATAGAAACTTTGTGAAAAAAAGAAGAATAAAAAACACAAGCCGCTAAATAGGATCCTTCCATGCTAGGATGGGAGCCGTCTTGTTGGTATAAATTGATGTTGGGGTGGTGGTCTCTGAGGTATTTCCATGCTATACCAACCGGAGATACTGCCGCATTGGCAGAATCGGCAATACGTAAATAGGCATTGCGCAAACGGAGGTTCATTTTATCAAAGGTATTGATCGAATCCCATTGTGGGTCTCCATTTTGACGGCCCCAAGTCATGAAGAAATTCACCTGGGCACAAGGTTGTATGGATTTTGCGCTGTCGGCAAGCAATAGGGCATAAGGAAGCGTTTGTGAGTTTACTTGAGCCGTAGGAAAACTCGGCTCCTGACTTTGGCCTTGCAAAACGATATAGTCCCAACTTTGTGCTGCCATCTTTTGATAGTTAACCATATTGGCGGCATGATTTTGAAATGTTTGTCCGCCGGGCGTATTGCTGTCGTAAATCAAAACATCTCCTAAAGAAGTACTCAATTGGCTCAACATTTCGGGTAAATTATTCACCGCTGTGTAACTATTGCCTATGAAAAGGGCTCGTAAGGTATCTTGGGCCCTAAAGTTGGCTACAAACAGGATGAAAATTAAAAGTATGTTTATACGCATTGTTATTTGATTTGTAAGATAGGTGTTTGAAGTTTTATTTCCTTGGAGGAACTGCCAATTTGAATTCGAAATTCAGTCGGGTAGGCAATAGAGTTTGGCCCTGTGGGGATGCCTAATTTAGCAATGGGTATTTTATAAGCAATCCAGCCCATGGTTTCGCCTTTTTTTATCGTGACCTTTTGGGCATCGATGAGGTATTGGACAGGAAGAGTTTCATTGGAGTAAAGGTTTTTAACATAAAATTGTAATACTTCCTTGCCATCATATGCACCTGTATTTTGAATCAAAAAAGAAAGTTCAATCGTGTCAGTAACTTGATATTGATAAGGATTGGCATTAGCTTGTTTTTTAACTAATAGATTGTCGTATTGAAAAGAAGTGTAACTCAGGCCATAGCCAAAAGGGTAGAGCGGTTCGCCGCTTGAATTTGTATAATCATCACCGCGACCCGTGGGTTGGTGCCAATAATTCAATGGCAATTGGCCTTCATTTTGAGGAAGGGTAATGGGCAATTTTCCCGATGGGGTCACCTCCCCGCATAAGATACGAGCTAAGGCAATACCACCTGCCTCGCCGCTGTACCAATTGTAGAGTATTGCATCAGCATCATCTTGCCAATCTGACATAGAAACAGCACTGCCTCCGACAACTACAACGATAAGGGGTATTCCGCATGCTTTGAGCTCTTTGATCAGGTTAATTTGTGCTGGAGCTAATGCCAACGACGAACGGTCCAAAAATTCTCCTTCCGGATAGTCTACCACCACAATGGCAACGTCGTTATCGAGCACCTTTTCTAATTGTAAATAAGAATGTGAATCTTCCTCTGCCTGTTCTTTGATAAACAATTTAATGCGACCATTGCCCTGAGGTTCTTTAAATTCAAGACAAAGTTGATAAATTTGTTTTTCACTGACTGAAATACTTTTTAATCGCTCATGAAAACCTTGTTTTTCCCATTGATCGATGAATAAGGTATCATTGATATAAAGCCTGTAGCCATCATTGCCCGACAGGCCAATTTCTATTTCTCCTTCCTGTTTGCCAACAAGTGTTGCTTCCCACTTTGCTGAGTAATAGTAATTTTCTAATGATTCTGCTGGACCATAAAGTGTCCAATGGTGATCTATCTTTTCTTCGTTTCGAATAATAATTGGCTTGCCAACCAAATCTGGATTATCATAGTAAGAGGCTCGGAATCCGTTTTGGATGTCAAACCAACTATTGTTGGCATCTAAAATATATTGATCATCAGCCCATGGTTGGAATGGTAGATTTAAATATTGAATATTTTTTGGGCCATAGATGGCTTCCAAGCCTGTTTTGATATTTGACTTCCGAAAACCTGCGCCGCTGTAGCCACCCAATTTGACCTCGGTTGCGGCATCTCCAATTAATAAGATACGTGATTTTTTAGCCAAAGGAAGTATCGGACTCGAGCCATTCACAGACTTATTCTCAAGTAACACAACAGACTCTTCTGCACATTTTTGAGCGAGCTCATGGCCCTGGTACAAAAGCTTTTCAATCTCCTTTTGGTTTGGGATCGCTAAATATGGATGCTCAAATAATCCTAATTGGAATTTCACGCGCAACACACGTGCTACGGCTGAATCAATTTCATTTTGTTTTGAATTATCCAATAAGGCTGGTTCAAAAAGCCCAAAATGTGCACAATCTGTTTGAAATATAACATCGAGCCCCGCACTTAAGGCATGGCTCCCAGATTCTTGGTAATTACGTGCGGTGTGGTGCAAAACCACTTCTGCGCCTACAGCGTTGGCATCTGAAATCACGAATCCTTCAAAACCCCAATCTTTTTTAAGTGTTTGCTTGATTAATTGTTCTGAACTAGAACAAGCCCGGCCATTTAAAGAATTGTAAGCACTCATCACTGATCTTGCCTTTCCTTGCTGAATGGCAGTAAGAAAAGGGCGGTAATGACTCATGTAAAGCGCCCGGTCACCGAGACTAATCGGGTATGAATCTCGGCCACCGTCGCCTACATTAACTACAAAATGTTTTGGTGTACAAATGATGCCACTATTTTCAATAGGTCTAACATAGGCAAGGCCCATCTGACTTGCCCAGTATGGATCTTCTCCAAAGGTTTCTTCGGTTCGGCCCCAACGCACATCAGTAGCCAAATTCAATACAGGGCTAAGTATCTGCCGCACTCCTAAAAGACGAGCCTCTTTTGCAATTTGTAGGCTTACCTCTTCAACCATTGACAGATTGAAGCTCGCTGCAAGCGCAATAGCTTGCGGAAAGGCGGTTGCTTGCCCTCGTACAAGGCCGTGCAATCCTTCGTCAAAGAAGATAATAGGAATTCCTAGTCTTGTGTTCTCAATAAAATGCTTTTGAATTGAATTTGCTTTTACAATTAATTCAATATTGTTATTTGTATTTGAATAGCTAAGGATTTGATTGGTTGGATCTGCTGGTCCTGCTGCAAATAACTGTAAACCAAAAATGCCGTCTGTAAAACGGCATTTGGTAGTATCGAAATCCGACGGGACCATGAATAGTTGCCATGCCTTTTCGGCCGGAGTCATGCGCTGTAGCAAATCTGCAACGCGCCTTTCTATGTCTTGTGTGGGATCTTTGTAAAGTTGTGCTTGAACAATAACACTACTGCATAGGAATAGAAAGAGTAGCTTCATGTTCGATTCATAATAAATTACAATCCGTTTGCAGCCATGCGCAATTTCAAATCAATGAATGTTTGCTCATAAGCTTCGCGTTGTTTTTTATCACGGTTGGAAAGATCCATTCTTCCAAGTGTTTTGAGAATTTCATCGGCTGTAGTTGTATTGCGCAAGGCAAAATATGCTTCCAATAGGTTGAAATAAATGGCTACAGTAATATCTTTATCGATGCGTGCTTTTTTATTTTCGATATCTGATTCTTCAAGTGCTTTGTTCCAAATTTCAATGGCCTCATTGAGTTTCATGGTGCCTTGCGCCTCGTTGGTCCCAAGCATTTTAAAGCCAAGGTTTGCAGCATTAAAGGCATCTTGAATGTCATTATGAGACTCATTTTTAGATTTTACATAAGACAATTCGAAGGTTTTCTCTGTACGCTCATATCCTATGCGATCATTCACCATATGGTTGATGGTTCTTAAATTTTCTTGCAAGCATTTATCTTCCATCGCCTTGAGTGAGGCCGAGATGTCCATTGAAGGACTTGTTTTGGTGGCAGGACCTTTGAACAATTTAAATTCTGTGAATTCTGCAGGCGCAGCCGCATAAATTTCTTGATTAATGGCATTGGTGACTTGAAAACTCATCGGGTGGCGATAAGTAAATTCAATGTGGTAATAAGTTACATCCTTTGTTGTACTTACATTATTTACTCTAGTCACCTCTTTTTTAACTTCTGAAACTACTTTAGGCTGTGTTGATTCAAAACCTTGTAGGGTGACGGTGTAGTTCAGTGCATTGGCAGCCCCTTTTTGTAAGCCATCAATAAACAAGTATGTTGATGCAAGCGCGTTGTAATCATAGGATGTTTTCATTACTGGGGCAGCAACCGTGCGGCGATAAGGCTGGGGCACAACGTCTTTAACGGGGTGGTTGTTTTCATTGAGTACCTGTTTTTCAATAATTTTTGAAGCGGTAGATTTGGAATTCCAAGCTTCCATTTCACGTTCGTATTTTTCATCAGCCGCTTTAACCTTGTTAGGGTAGTCAGCTAGTGCTCTTTGATAATCTGCTTCGGCTTGTGCTTTGTCGGCCTCGAATTGAGCTAATAATTTTTGATTTTCAGCCTCATAAGCCGCCGTTACACTTGAAATGTAATTGGTAGGTTTGGGTTGAATAGGATTAGTCGGTAGTTTGGTGTAGGTGTAGGTAATATTTTCTCCTTTGACTGATTGGGCAAAAGAGTTTAAACATAGAGCAAAGCCGATAAACAATAAAGATTTTTTCACAATATTAAATTTTTGATTTCTTACAAAGAACGGGAAATTCTCCTTAATAGTTGCTTTGGATTGGCGAAAAGGTCAAAATACGCTCGGTTCTGAACATTAATTTCTGTTTCTTGTTTAACTAAAAAAGAAAAAGATGAAACAAAACGGATTCCATGCTTCTCCAACTCACTTGGAAATCACCATTGATGAATTAGGCGATGAGCACATTAGCACATCTGTAGATACTCCGCTTCGTGCAGATGCCTTTGATCTTACCGACGAACAAAAAATACAGCAAATTGCTGAGCACTTTGGCCAAATCATGGATATTCTTGGTTTAGATCGAAATGACGATAGCCTCAGTGGTACGCCTCATAGAGTGGCTAAGATGTATGTGAAGGAAATTTTTTCTGGATTGAATCCAAAAAACTTTCCAGATATCAAGCTCTTTGAAAATAAATACAAGTACAATCAGATGCTTGTCGAAAAGAACATTCTGTTCTATTCGAATTGTGAGCATCATTTTGTGCCCATTATTGGCAAAGCGCATGTGGCCTATATATCAAGTGGGAAAGTAATAGGCTTGTCTAAAATTAATCGGATTGTGCAGCATTTTGCCAAAAGACCACAGGTGCAAGAGCGCCTGACCATGCAAATTACCAAGGCCCTTCAGGATGTACTAGAAACCCAAGATGTGGCTGTGGTGATAGATGCCACCCATTTGTGTGTGTCCTCAAGAGGGGTGAAGGATGTCAATAGCAGTACGGTGACAGCCAATTATTGTGGCAAGTTCGAAGATGAAGCTACCAAAAAGGAGTTTTTGAAGTACGTAGCCATGTAATATTTAAAAAAAACTTTATCTCATATAATTTTTGTAGTTTTCGATTTGTAAAACTATAAACCATGAATAAATTATTACTAACTGTGGCGACGGCCATGTTACTTTTTTCTTGTGGAGAATCAAGTAAAAAAGGTGCTTGGAACCAAGAAGACCAAGACAGATTCAATGCTGAGATGAAAAAAATTGACAGTGAACTTGATATCCTTGGTGATAAAAAACAGGCTTACATTGATTGCTACTATGAGAAAGTGGTCAATAAATATGACAATTTTATTGAAGCTGATTCTGATGAAAAAGGATGCGGGGTGCTGGCCACTGAATGCGCAACAGAGCTATTTGAATAATCACGATTTGATGAATTGAATAAAAAAGGCAACCCATAGGTTGCCTTTTTTATTGTGGAGTCGGAGGGGTTCGAACCCTCGTCCAAACGACGAGTTTTCAAGCTTTCTACATGCTTAGTTCGTGATTAATTTTCGATATGCGGCCGGACAAGAACACCCAACTCGAATACTTAGGTTTTTTAATTTCATGTTGCGGTAAAACCATCGGCAACACTAACCCTATGAGATGAACTTCTAAACGATGAGCCGAAAGGGTGGCGACTCATCAGAAGTACTTGTCTGGCCTACTGTACTTCAGCTAGATTAAGCCAATTAACATTCCGTTAATTAAGCAGCAAGTGCGTATGACGTGTTGTCATTTATTGTTCGTAGCACGAGATTTAAGAGGAGCACTACAAGCCTCTGCATGCTGACACCTGACTACCGCTATCGCTGTCAAATCC
>JAURGK010000004.1 GCA_030833845.1 Crocinitomicaceae bacterium
TACTCTATACCTCTCAACTCTTGATCAATCATTGACAGTCCATTTACCACTTGATCATCGCTACTTACTCTGCAATAAATTCCTACTTTCATTTTAATTTTTTTCTAATATAATAACTTTTACTTTAACACCTTCACAGATATAGGGCTCATTGGCGGAGGTAACTATCCGCAACCCGGTGAAATTTCATTGGCACACAATGGCGTATTATTTTTGGACGAACTTCCCGAATACAAAAGACACGTACTCGAGGTATTGCGGCAGCCTCTCGAGGACCGATCAGTAAACATTTCAAGAGCAAGGTTTTCAATAGATTACCCAGCCAATTTTATGTTAGTTGCCGCCATGAATCCTTGCCCGTGTGGCTTTTTAAATCATCCTGAGAAATCTTGCGCTTGTCATCCCAACACAGTGCAGCGCTATCATCAAAAAGTATCTGGCCCCCTACTTGACCGCATAGATATGCACATCGAAGTAAGTCCGGTAAAATACCATGAACTACAAGATACAAAATCAAGTGAAAGTAGCCAAGCAATACGTTTGCGCATTCTTGCTGCCCGTCAGATCCAACAAAAGAGATATGCACAACAACATGGAACCTATGCCAATGCACATATCAGTAGAAAACAGGTCGAAGAATTCTGCAAGTTGAAGCCCGATGGCCAAGGCATTTTGCAAATGGCATTAAAAAAGCTTGGGCTCTCGGCGCGGGCTTATGAGCGCATTTTAAAAGTTGCACGCACCATTGCAGATCTTGATGGCTCAAATTCAATCGAATCGCAACATATCAGCGAAGCGATTCAATACAGAAGCTTGGATAGAAGTAATTAAACAGATGAATACTTTAGTTATAATGCGCTCAACTAATTTTTATTTGACTTGTTAATTGGTTTAAATCATACATTTGAACATGAGATTTATATTAATCCTAATGATTTTGGCAGCTCATTTGAGTCTAAGTCAGAATCTAAATATTGGCCATACAACCATAACATTCAATGACCCGACACGTTCAGGAGGCTTTGGAAGTGGCGGAGGTGTTGGCAGACAAATCCAAACTGAAATATATTACCCGGCAAATACCAACGGTGAAAACGTCGCACTTGCCAACGGTCAATGGCCAATTATTGTCTTTGGTCATGGTTTTGCTATGAACTGGGATGCCTACTCCAATATTTGGAATTATTTAGTCCCGTATGGATACGTCATGGCCTTCCCCAGAACTGAAAGTAGTCTTTTCCCAGCACCCAATCATTTAGACTTTGGACTAGATTTGGCAGTTGTTGGTGAACAATTATTTGCAGTTGGGCAAAATTCAAGCAGTTTGTTTTATTCAAAACTATCGGAATATGCTTGTGTAATGGGCCATTCAATGGGCGGAGGTGCAGCCGTATTGGCTGCAAGTCAGAGTGCTGTTTTTGATTGCTACTTGGGCTTGGCACCTGCCGAAACCAACCCGAGTGCTATCAGTGCGGCGGTTAGTCTTCAAATACCGACACTAATTCTATCTGGAAGCAATGATGGAGTAACCCCTCCTAGTCAGCATCATTTGCCGATTTACGATGCCATTCCAGTTGAATGCAAGTCTTTTGCCAATTTAATAGGTGGTGGGCATTGCTACTTTGCCAATACCAATTTTAACTGTGATTTTGGAGAAAGTGCAAGTTCAACAGGGATCAGTTTGAGTCGTTCAGAACAGCAAAATTTGATGTACCAACAAATAGCACCCTGGCTATCCTATTTTTTAAATCGAAGCTGCGAAGGGTTTGAATCATTCATTGCCTACCCAATCAATGGGATTTCCTTGAACTCCACATGCCCAAATGACCTTCAAAGCGTAACAATCATTCAAAATGGAAATACGCTAAGCACCTCAACTCAGGGAGTAGCATATCAATGGTTTTTAAACAACCAAGCAATAGCGGGAGCCACAAACAACAGCATTCAAGTTCCCAATAATTTTGCGGGTGTCTACCAATTACTTGTATACTTTGACTATGGATGTCAATATAGTAACAATATTTTGCAAGTTAATGAACTGAATCCTACCTTCAGCGTATTTCCAAATCCAGCCTCAAATCAAATTGAAGTCGAAGATATTAGCTGCATAAATTGTAACTACGATATATTCAATTTACAAGGGCAGATTGTTCAATCTGGAATGCTACTCCCAGAAAACATGAATATTCCTTGCCATGAGCTTTCTGCAGGCACGTATTTTTTAGAGTTTAACACAAGGACCGTGAAGTTACTTATTGAGCGATAATAAGAATCAAAAATCAAAACATTTCATTAACTTCGAAAACTCTTATTCGAATTCATGCCTAGACTATTACTCCTACCTTTATTTCTGCTATTAAATGTCGCAGTATTTGCTCAAGATTATACCATTCGGGGGTTCCTACACGATGCTTCAAATGGAGAACCCATCGCAGATGAACGCGTTAAATTATTAAGGGCTGATAGTACACCTGTTGCTGTCGCCTACTCAAATATTGCAGGTTTTTTCTCCATACCAAAATTGCAAGCGGGGTCTTATATTCTCAAGATTGAGAAAGCAAAATATGAGCGCACGTTCTTAAATGTAGAACTGACTCCTGCCAGAAAGATTTATGACATTGGGTCTTGGAATTTAAGTCCTAATGCTTTGAATGTCAAAGATGTACGTGTGAGCAACCAAGACAAAGCCAAAAAGCAGCAAATCGGTATGTCTGAAATCAAGATGGACCAACAAGCCGTTGAGCGCATCCCTATGTATGGTGCCGAAAGCGATATTGTAGGAGCCTTGAGTGTGACGCCCGGAGTGATTACCACTGGAGATCAAGGAGGCCAGCTTTATGTCAGAGGGGGAACACCAATTCAAAACAAAACACTCCTTGATGGAATGACCATTTACAATCCATTCCACTCCATTGGTTTTTACTCCATTTTTGAAACTGAATTGGTTAAATCAGTAGATATTTATACCGGAGGTTTTGAGTCGAAGTATGGAGGACGTATTTCTTCAGTGATGGATATCACCTACCGAGATGGAAACCGCAATAAATTCTCAGGAAAAATCTCTGCATCGCCATTTATGAGTAAAGCTGTGCTCGAAGGCCCTCTTGGACAAAAGAACAAGGACGGATTGGCTGCCGGATCATATATGTTTACAGCAAAGCATTCGCTCTTAGATTACACCAGTAAGTCACTCTATCCAAACATCAATGACGGCAATGGGTTGCCTTTCAATTTTACAGACCTCTACGGCAAACTAACTTTCAATGGCGAGGGGGGGTCTAAGGTGAGTATCTTCGGTTTTTCGAACTCAGACTCTGTGAACTACAATGTCGCTGATTTAGATTGGCAAGCAGCAGGCGGGGGCTTGAATTTTACTTTGGTTCCGAGCAGTTCACCAATTTTTATCCGTGGTCATGTCAATGGGAGCAACTATCAAACAACTTTTGCTGAAATTGGTCAGGAACCTCGTTTTTCAAAAATTGGAGGTTTTGACATGGGTTTTGATTTTACCTTTTTTCAAAAAAATGAAAGCGAACTCAATTACGGTTTTAACCTAAGTGGATTCAATACCCAATTTGTAACCTTTAATGAATTGCAGCGAAAAATTGAAGCAACCAATTTTACCACTGAAATTGGTACTTATATCAATTATAGACTAGTCTTACCAAGATGGGTTTTCCAAGGTGGCCTTCGCATGCAATTGTATGCCTCTTTAAATACGGCTTCATTAGAGCCACGTCTTGGGGCCAAATACAATGCCACAGACCAATTGCGTTTCAAATTTTCAGGTGGGCGTTTTTCTCAGAATTTTACTTCGGCGTCTTCGGACAAGGATGTAGTGAATCTCTTCAATGGATTATTGTCCGCACCGTCAAATGTACAAGACCAGTTTATCAATGAATTCCAACAAGTTTCAGCAATTAAAAATGGTTTGCAATATGCTTGGCATGCCATTGCCGGGTTTGAATACGATATCAATAAATTCTGGAACCTAAACATAGAAGCCTACTACAAGTATTTTGATCAGCTCAGCAATATCAATCAAAATAAACTTTACACCGATATTGCCCAATTCGAGCTCATTGACGATGTTTTCAAAAAAGACTTCATCATTGAATCTGGTCAGTCTTATGGCGTTGATGCATTGATCAAATATAACAAAGACCGGATCTTTTTATGGGGTGTCTATTCCCTTGGCCACAATACCCGATGGGATGGGTTCAACGAATACTTTCCTGTTTTTGACCGTCGCCATAATGTCAATGTTGTAGGATCTTATCAGTTTGGCAAGAAAAAACAAACCGAGCTCAATATCCGTTGGAATTTAGGTTCAGGACTTCCCTTCACTCCAACTGCCGGATATTACCAACTTGAAAACTTTGGCGAAGGGCTCACAACGGACTACGTCACTAACAATCCAAATAGCATTGCCACCATGCTTGGTACTTTTAACTCTCAACGCTTACCATATTACCACCGCTTGGATATTACGGTCAAACACCGTATTAAAACCAAGAGCAAAGCGAATTTGGAACTCATTGCAGGCATCACTAATGTGTATAACCGCAACAATATTTTTTATGTCAACCGTGTGACCAATCAAGTAATTTATCAATTCCCTATATTACCTAGTATTGGTTTAAGTTACAAATTCTAGCAATGGCAAAGATTCGGGCATTTAATGCGATTCGACCCGTTCGAAACAAAGTACATCTGGTGGCTACAAGACCATACTACTCTTACAAAAAGAATGTACTTAAAGCCAAACTCGAAGACAATCCTTACACCTTTTTGCATATCATCAATCCAGAGTTTGGAGCAGCAATCAAAACCAAGCCTAATTCCAAAGAACGGTTCTTGCAGGTAAGACAGAAATTTGAATTATTCAAACAAGCCGGTATTTTACAAACAGACCAAAGCCCACATCTATACATTTACCGGCAATCAAAGGAAAATTTTATAGTGGCGGGTCTTATTGCTGGTGTTAGTGTTGATGACTACCTCAATGGGTCGATAAAAAAACACGAACAAACCATCACAGCAAGGGAGGATGTTTTTACTTCTTACTTAGACATCGTAGGGTTCAATGCTGAACCAGTGCTGTTAACCTACGAAGGGTCAAAAGACATCAACTCAATACTAGCCAATCAAATGAACGAGCGCGCAGAATTTGAGTTTACTACAACAGATGGGATTACCCATGAATTATGGCTACTAAATGGCAAGCAATCTGATGACATTTGTAAGGCTTTTCAACAAATTCCAGCACTCTACATCGCCGACGGACATCATAGATCTGCTTCTTCAGCTCGATACACCCAACAACTGAGGGTTTCAGGTAAATCCTTTTCCCAAGCAGCAAATTATTTTCTAGGTTTTCTTGTTGAACAAGCCGCTGTAAGAATAGCAGCTTTTCATCGCTTGCTCAAATCAGCGAATGGAATCAATATCGAAGAGCTGATTTTAGAGTTAAACAAATCCGGCAACACAGAAATACTCAAGGAACCCTCCCTACCCTCCTCTAAGCATGAAATGCATATCTATATGGCACATACATGCATCAAGTATCGGCCATATTTAGATGAATGTACTACCCAAGATCCTGTAAAAAGTTTGGATTCAGACCTGCTTTCAGAAAAAATACTCAAACCCATTTTTGACATCGCTGATCTTAAAACTAGCAAACAAATTGAATTTGTTGCTGGTAATGAGCCCCTTTTGAAAATAATTGAAAATGTTGACAACAAAAAATTTGAAATCGCATTTTTACTTTATCCATCGAGCATCGAAGACATCAAGAAAGTAGCAGATGCAGGGTTGAATATGCCCCCAAAGTCAACTTGGGTTGAACCCAAACTTAGAAGTGGTCTGACGATTTATTCTCTTGAACATGATTAAACAGCAACTTGATCTAGTTTTGACAGAAATACCATCAGAGGTTACACTCATTGCTGTATCCAAAACCAAGCCAATTGAAGATATCCTCGTTGCATATCAGGCTGGACAAAGGCATTTTGGCGAAAACAAAGTACAAGAAATGGTTCAAAAGGCCGCAGCCTTGCCTAAAGATATCCAGTGGCACATGATTGGGCATCTGCAGCGCAATAAAGTCAAATACATGGCATCATTTGTGCATATGATCCATGGGGTGGATAGTCTCCAATTATTGATTGAAATCAATAAACAAGCCCAAAAAGTTAATCGGGTTCAAGACGTGTTGCTACAATTTCATATTGCACAAGAAGAAACCAAATTTGGCCTCAATTGGGAAGAAGCTGCACAGTTAATCGATTCCGATACTTTTAATGATTTGCAACATGTGCGCATTTGTGGGGTAATGGGTATGGCTAGTTTTACCAAAGACCAACAACTCATAAAAGACGAGTTTTTAAGTTTAAAACAAATATTTGATCAATTGAAAACAGCCTACTTTCAAAACCTAGCCTATTTTAAAGAAATATCCATGGGTATGAGTGGTGATTACCAACTTGCCATTGAGCAAGGAAGCACCATGGTGCGTGTAGGTAGTAAAATTTTTGGATCTCGTTAAACTTCAAAAATCAAAGAAGATAGCTTGTCTTTGGAAAAATAATCCTTTGCCAATCCTAAAATTTCAGCAGCCGTAATTTTGTCTATAGCCTGATGCATGTCAGCTATGGTATCAATTTGGCCAAAGGCCAGCATACTTTTTCCAAGACCTTGCATAAGTCCGGAATTGACATCCATTCCAAGCGCCAAATGCCCTTTGTACTGTCTTTTGGCTTGTAGTAGCTGCAAGGGTGTGAGTTCAGTTTGACGTAACTTCTCAAGTTCTTTTTCAATCAATCTTATGGTTTTGTCAATGTTCTTAGATTCACAGCCAAAATAAATTTGCCAATATCCTGTGTCGGCAAATGTGTGGTAATTGGCTTCTATAGAATAGGCATAACCATAGCGCTCCCTAATAGATAAATTGAGTCTGCTATTTAATGCGGGGCCTCCTAAAATATTAATGAGCAAGGACATGGCCACGCGTTCATCCTGGTGGTAACTTGGCGCTAGTCCACCCAAAACAGCATGGGCTTGGTAATTGGCTTCCTTTCTTTTTTGTTGAAAATGTGTCTGCTTATCAAAAGGATGTACAGTTGGCCTCTTTGCCGTTAAGGGCATTTCGCTTAAGGATTTTTCTAGGCTAGACTTCAAACGCGATAAAGGCATATTTCCTACAAATGATACTACGAGATTATCTGCAGTAAAATACTGCTGCACATAAGCTTGCAAATCGGCTTGAGTAAAGGACGAAACGCTTTCTTTGGTACCTAAAATATTCTGTCCCAAAGGGTGAGCCTCGAATAAGAGGGAGTCAAAATCATCAAAAATTTTATCGCTAGGCGAATCCAAATAAGAATTGATTTCATCAAGGATGACCTCTTTTTCTTTTTCTATCTCTTTAGGAGGAAAAACAGAATTTATCGAGATATCACTTAATAAATCAATTGCTCGCTGTGTATGTTCTTTTGAAAACGACGCATACAAACACATTTCTTCTTTTGCCGTATATGCATTGAGCTCACCCCCCACGGCATCAATTCGAGAAAGTATATGCAGCGCCTTTCTTTTTTTTGTACCCTTGAATAAACAATGTTCAAGAAAATGAGCTAGCCCTATTTGATTTGCAGACTCATGCCTCGAGCCCGCTGCAAAGAAAAATCCAAGATGCGCAACTTGGCTCGGTACCTTTAAATATACAAGCTTGGTGCCATTTGATAATACCTCACATTGGGGCTGATATGACTTCATCTACGGATTGAGCAAATTAGTTTGCCACTTGTTTTGTTCATAGCTATAGGCACGGCGTTCGTGCAGCCTTGAAGGCTGACCTTGCCAGAATTCGAAATAGTTGGGGCTCAAGGCATATCCGCCCCAATGTGGCGGTCTTGGGACCTCATTTGGGAATTTTGCATCAAGCGCTTCAAATTGCTCAATAAGTGCTTGTCTGCTTGCCAATTTGTTAGATTGTAAGGAGGCCCATGCGCCCAGCTGACTCTCGCGAGGGCGAGAAGCAAAATAGGCATCAGAAACCTCAGCACTTACTTGACTCACACTGCCTTCAATGCGTATCTGACGCATGAGTTTTGGCCAGAAAAAAAGCAAGGTGGCATTTGGATGCTGCTGCAGATCATTTCCTTTGTGCGAAGTGTAATTAGTATAGAAAATGAACTCTCGATCAATTAATTCTTTTAGATAAAGTACTCGTGCAGATACTTGTTGCTTTTCTGCATTATAGGTGCTCAATACACAAGCGTTTGCTTCTATTTCTTGTTGCTGAACAGCGGCATCAAACCACACCGAGAATGCTTCAAACGGATTATTTGACAATAGTTCAATAGCAGCTGGCTGATCAAAATCAGCATGATTTTCACGGTATGAACGCAGCCAATCACTCATTATCTAATGTATCGGTTTGATCAATAATTTCAGAATCGTCTGCATCGTCCGATACCTCAACATCGTCAAAATCGGAACCTGCCGCCGAAAACACTTGCCTTATTGGCGTATGGCTGGTTTCATTTTCTTTAGTACCATGCTGCGCTGGCGATTGTACGTCTTCATCTCGGTACGGGAAAATTTCGACAATTGGAGAGGCCGTTATTGAAGCCACTTTGAAATCAATCATCAGGGTAGCTAAACTTTCTTCGATTCTTTCATAGGCATCTTTGACGGTTGCTGCGCTCACCAAAAAATTTTGAGAAATTGTTTTTGCTTTCTCACCATCTTCGTCCATGCGGTCATAGGTGACTTTACATTTGAACCATTGTTCCGAATCATCATATTGAAAGATATCGTGTAGATCTGTTCTAGCTATGCCTGTAACTTGAAATTCTCCACGAATACTCGACCCCAATTCTTCGTAGATGCGCGCTTCAGCATCAGTGAAGGTCATTGCAGCTAATAAATAAGGTTCTGAAACCCTTTTAAAAGTTCCATTTTCGAGTTGTTTTGTGTATTTAACTTTTACAGTAAACCAGTTGTTCATTTAAAATAAATTTAATTCAATTTCATTTTTTATCAAGTCTGTCAATTCTTCGCGTTTGCGGATAAGATAAGGTTTGCCTTCGTTGAGCAACACTTCTGCAGGCCTTAATCTCGCGTTGTAATTGTTTGACATCGAATAGGCGTATGCTCCTGCATTGGAGATGGCTAGAATATCGTTTTCGCGGACCTCATTTAAAAGGCGGTCATGTCCTAAGGTATCGCTCTCGCAAATATAGCCAACAATACTGTATAATTTTTTTGGTCCTGTTGGATTGGAAATATTTTCGATGTGGTGGTAAGCACCATAAAACATGGGGCGTATCAAGTGGTTTTGCCCACTATCTACACCCACAAAAACCGTTGAAGTAGTTTGCTTAATGAGGTTGGTTTTTACTAAAAGTTTACCGCTTTCACTAACAATGTACTTACCGGGCTCAAACCAAAGCTCAAGTTCTTTGCCGTATTGAGTACAAAAATCAACGAAAGCTGCACTTATTTTTTTACCTAAATCTTCAATATCAGAGACAATATCACCCTCTTTGTAAGCCACCTTAAAACCACTTCCAAAATCCATGAACTTCAGGTCTGGAAAATGCGTTGCCGCGTCGAAAAGCAATTCAGCACCTTGCAAAAATACATCCGGATCAATGATGTCACTGCCCGTATGCATGTGGAGGCCATTGACAACGATTCCATAATGTTTGATAATTCTCTCGATATGCTTGACTTGATGAATAGAAATACCAAACTTCGAATCAATATGCCCAACAGAAATATGATGATTTCCGCCGGCTAAAATATGTGGATTAATTCGGATACAACACGGTATATTAGAACCATATTTTGCGCCAAATTTCTCGAGCATAGGTAAATTATCAATATTGACATGAACCCCAAATTCAACTGCCATAATGAGCTCTTCAAAAGAAATGCTATTAGGGGTGAACATGATTTGATTGGGCTGAAAACCAGCCCGTAATCCAAGCTGAACCTCTTCAATAGAAACGGCATCTAATCCAGCCCCAAGGCCCTTGAGCAATTGTAAAATATTGATATTATTGAGCGCTTTTAATGCATAGTGCAACTTAAGATGAGGCACTTCAAATGCTGAATTCAAGCGATTGAATTGTGTGGCTATTTTTTGTGCATCGTAGACAAAAAGTGGGGTGCCAAAGGTTTGTGCTGCTTGAAGGTAAGTTTGATGGGTAATCATGGGCACAAAGATACGTGCCTTTACCCAACTATCCTACTTCGAAAAGCCAAAAGGCAACAAGTTTTGAACTGAATCCAAAACGTAAATCTCATCACTTTGCTGCACCAAAAGCACTTCAATTTGATTTTGTTGGCGAGACTCACTTTCTAACATTACTTGTCTACATGATCCACAGGGAGATAGTAATGCTCCTTTTGGCATTAAATCACCAGTAGCCACGATACAAATTTTTCTTATAGTTTCATTGGCGTGGTTCGCTCCTGCATAGAATAAGGCCACTCTCTCGGCACACAAGCCAGACGGATAGGCAATATTCTCTTGGTTGTTTCCTAGAATAATCAAGCCACTTTCCATTAGTACACTCGCTCCTACCCGAAATTTTGAATAGGGTGCATAAGCACGATCCATTGCCTCAATTGCCTTGGCAACCAAAAGTTGGTCTTGCTCGGAAAGTGCCTCAAGTGAAGGGTATTTTCGGTAATTGAAATGGAATTCTTGTTGCATTAAATCGGTGTACGTAATTACAAGAAATTGGTTTCGCGATTTATTTACAATAATTAACAATATAGCCGCTAATTTTTGGGTAAATTTGTTTTTTTACAAACAATGGAAACAGACAAATCAAAAGCATCCTACGGCGTTGGCATGAGCATCGCTGAAAGTCTTACTCAACAAGACCTATCCAACCTAGATTTAGAACATGTAATGGCAGGCATGCGAGCGGTATTCAACAACGAAACACCCCTCATGACGCCAGAGGAAGCCAATTTGAATATTCAACGTTTTTTAGATGCCCAAAAGCAACTCAAATACGAAGTTGTTAAAAAAGAAGGGGAAGACTACTTAGCTGAAAACAACAAAAAATCAGAAGTACAAACCACCGAAAGTGGTTTACAGTACGAGATTTTAGTTCAGGGAGAGGGAGACAAACCAGGCCCTTCAAGCCAAGTTACGGTGCATTACCACGGCACACTCATTGATGGTACTGTTTTTGACAGTTCCATCCAACGCGGGGCACCAGCAACTTTTGGTGTAAATCAAGTGATTCGCGGTTGGACAGAAGCCCTTCAGTTGATGAGTGTGGGTTCAAAATATAGACTCACCATTCCTCAGCATTTGGCATATGGTGCCAATCCGCACCCAGGTGGTGCCATCCAACCCTATGCCACACTTATTTTTGATGTCGAATTATTAGCAATTGCATAATCCCTTTACCGATGAAATTATTTTCTGTCCTAGCCTTGATCCTCACCTTATTTGCATGTAGCGAAGAAGTGGTCACCTTTAAAACTGATAAAGAACGCTATTCTTATCTTTTGGGTGTGGAAATCGCCAAACCTTTTATCAGTCAAGCGCCCTTTACTAAAATGGACAAAGCCCAAATGATCGAAGGCTTTGAAAACCCCGTCAAAGAAGAAGAACTGAAAAAATATTACCGAGATCTAGAATTACTGCTTGGCCAAGATGGGCAAAGCTTTAATGAGAAATACAAAGAGCAAGGGTCATTTGCCGTTGGTAAAATCAATCGCGAACGCTTCGATCATTACTTCGAAGAGCTTGATGCTTCTTCACTAATTGCCAGTGAATTTGTAAAGAAAGGCTTTGCTGACGGGCTCAATAAAAAGGATGCCGAAGCATTGAAAGGTCAAGATCGCAAAAAAATCATGGCCGGCTTTGAAGCCCTCATGAATGCCAAATACCAAAAAATAACCGCCGGATACAAAGCAGAAGGAGATGCATTTATGGCGGCCAATTCAAAAAAAGAAGGAGTAATTACCACCCCTTCAGGCCTTCAATACATTGTTTTACAGGCCGGCAAAGGCCCTAAACCTGGATTAGAATCTCGAGTCAAGATGAGTTATATTGGCATGAATACAGATGGTTCGATTTTTGATCAGTCTCCGGAAGGGCAAGGAGTTAGCTTTGGACTCAACGAGGTAATTGCTGGTTGGACTGAAGGCGTTCAGCTTATGAGTGTTGGTACAAAACTGCGCTTATTTGTCCCACAAGAATTGGGCTACGCTGGAAACCCACCACAAGGTTCAAATATCAAACCATTTGCCCCACTCATTTTTGAGATGGAGTTATTAGAAATTGAAAAATAAGCCAACCATGCGTCAACTTTCCTTTTTTCTTCTTTTTGTTTCTGCAATTTTTCTTTTCAATTCGTGCGATGAAAATATCAAGCTTGATGGCGATTATGTAGAGACTGCAGTTGTTTATGGGCTATTGGATCAAGCAGATTCTATACATTACATAAAAATTACAAGGGCCTTTATTGGTCCGGGCTCTGCCCTAGATATAGCACAAATTGCAGATTCGAGTTACTTTGACCAAGTTGAAGCAACAGTCAGTGAGCTTGTCAATGGTCAGGTGGTGCGTACTTGGGCACTTCAAGACACCACCATTCAGGATAAAGATACCAATGGCCTTTTTTACGGCCCCGAACAAAAAGTATATTACTTCAAAACGCTGCCTACTGGCCCCCTTGAAGCCATTCAAACCTCATCGAACCCTCAAATGAGTTCTCTCAAACCAACGGCAACCTATATTTTAAACGCCACAATCAATAATTCATTCCAAATCAGTGGTGAAACTGAACTAGTGCATGGCATGACATCCACTGCTGCATCCCAAAATTTTACCTTCAAATTTGCCAATGACCCCGGTGTTTATCTTTCAACCGGGGTTTCTATATCCAACACAGGCAATGCACACATCACAAGTGCACATCTCGATGTATTGTTAAATGAGCATCAAGGTGCAATTGCCAACGAAAAATCCTTTAGATGGAAGTTGGGCGAAGCGGCCGTGGAACCTTATTCTAGTCGCACATATTCTGCTATTGGAAGAACATTTTATGACCTCGTGAAAAGCAATGTTAGTGCAGATCCCAGCATTGACAAACGTACATTCAAAGCCATTCGAGTAATTATTACGGGCGGTGCCGAAGAATTGTATAACTACATGAGTGTCAACTCGCCTAGCTCAAGCTTAGCCCAAAGCAAACCCACGTATACAAACCTGAGTGTTACAAATGGGAAGCGCGTTGTGGGAATATTTTCTTCAAGGCAAACGGTCACCTATTATAAACCTTTTTATACTTCGCCACAACAAGCCTATATCAGAGCTATTGATAAAAAATCTACCCGCGAGCTCTGTACGGGCCCCATCACTGGATTTTTATTATTTTGTTCGAACCACCCCGGTGATAACGTAGTCGGACAAGAAGAATCATTTGCATGTAATTAAATGACCGAACGCCAGACACTCTTTGCCGATGTCTTGCTGCCTGTCCCCATGCGGCAGGTATTTACCTACCGGGTGCCATATGAACTCAATTCAAATATAGGTGTGGGTCTGCGTGTTCTTGTGCCCTTCGGCAAGAGCAAACTTCTTACTGGAATTGTAACTCATGTACATAGCAATGTGCCTGAGCACTACCAAGCCAAGTACATCGATACCATCCTAGATGAGGCACCTATAATTACCGACAAGCAATTGGCTTTTTGGGATTGGATAAGCACGTACTACATGGCCCCAATTGGCGATGTGATGAACGCAGCGCTTCCGGCAAATTTCAAACTGGCAAGCGAAGCAAAATTTTGCTTACACCCGGATGCCCCGACCCACTTACCAGAACTGAGTGCACGCGCCGAAGAAATCTTAGAACTTTTGGCCATCCAAGATTCTATGAGCGGAAAAGAAATCTCCGAACGCATCGGTATCAAGACGATCCAACCCTACCTTAAGAAATTAATAGACCAAAGGCTCATTGCAAGTGCCGAAGAAATTCAAGAAAGGTATGTGCCCAAAACACAACTCTTTGTATTGATGAATTCAATCTATCAGAATGAAGAGGTATTGGGTCAATTTCTCAATGAACTTGAACAAAAACCGCGCACTGAAAAACAAGTTTCCTTCCTCTTACAATTCATTCACCTGGCCACGAGTCAAGGTGGCTTGCACCAACCAGTAGCCAAGGCAGAATTGCTAAATAATGGGCAAAGTGCAAGTGCTTTGGCAACATTAGAAAAACTTGGCTTATTTTACTTAGAGCGACTCCAAATTGACAGGCACAAAAGCGTTGGTGAGGGCAAAGGTGCCTTTAAAGCACTGAGTACAAAACAGCAAGAAGCACTAAGTTCAATTGAACTGGGTCATGCAAATAAGTCAGTTTGTTTGCTACATGGCGTTACTGGTTCTGGTAAAACAGAAATCTATGTGCAGCTCATTCAAACTTATCTTGATTTAGGCAAACAAATTCTTTTCTTAATTCCAGAAATCGCCCTCACGACCCAACTCATCAATCGGCTTAAATTCTATTTTGGCGATTTGGTGGGCGTATACCACAGTAGGTTCAATCAAAACGAGCGCATAGAAATATGGAACCACGTACTCAATAACGATCCTAAGCAATTCAGAGTCATCGTAGGAGCGCGTAGTGCGGTATTTTTACCTTTTATTGATTTGGGGCTGATCATTGTTGATGAAGAACATGAAAGTTCTTTCAAGCAATATGATCCATCTCCACGATATAATGCCCGAGATGCAGCCGTTTTTTTGGCCAAATTGCACCACTCAAAAGTATTACTTGGCTCAGCCACTCCCTCTATTGAGTCTTATTTAAACGCCAAACAAGGTAAATACCATCTTGTTGAGCTCAACGAACGATACAAAGGCTTGCAACTGCCCGAGATGTATTGTGCAGATTTGAAACGAGAAAAAAGGCTCAAAAATATGCAATCGCATTTTTCGAGCTTATTGCTCGACCAAATGAAGCAGGCGCTAGATAAAAAAGAACAAATTATTTTGTTTCAAAATAGAAGAGGTTATACGCCTGTATGGTCGTGTGAGGTCTGTGCATGGACCCCCCGTTGCGCACATTGCGACGTGAGTCTGACCTACCACAAGCAAAGCAATCGTTTGAAATGTCATTACTGCAGCTATACGACTCCACCGGTGGGCTCTTGCACCAATTGTGGCAGCAATAGACTTAAAATGATTGGTTTTGGAACAGAAAAAATAGAAGATGAATTGCAACTGATTTTCCCAAAGGCTGTATTCAAACGCATGGATCTCGACAGCACACGATCAAAAAATGCTTACGAAGAAATCATCAATGATTTCACTAACCGCCGTGTGGATGTGCTTATCGGCACGCAAATGGTGACCAAAGGTCTAGATTTTGACCACGTTTCTCTTGTTGGTATTTTGGATGCGGACATGTTACTCAATCGGCCAGATTTTAGGGCTTACGAGCGTGCATTTCAATTGATGTCTCAGGTGGCGGGCCGTGCTGGTCGAAAAGAAAAGCAAGGCAAAGTAGTTATTCAAAGTGCACAAGCAGAACATTGGGTTTTAGAACGTGTGATGGCGCATGACTATATCGGATTTTACGAAGTAGAAATTGAAGAACGCGAACGCTTTTTTTACCCACCCTACTATAAAATTATTCAGCTCACACTCAAACACCCCAAGGAGGAAATCGTCAATGCGGGAGCTCATTTTTTAGCGGATCATCTACGAACCGTATTTAAGGAGCGCGTCTTAGGGCCAGAATTTCCGATCATCAAACGCATACAGAATAAATTCCTCAAGGAAATCAAATTAAAGATAGAACGCGATGCACCAGATAAAAAAGTAAAGGCGCGCATTCTGCACGACATTGATACCTTTTACCAAAACGTTGATTTCAAGGGAATTCAAATCAGCATCGATGTTGATCCACTCTAAAGATTTTCTTAAAGCCAAAAAAAAGGAACCTAGCGGTTCCTTTTCTTATTATCCTAAGTAGCTTTTCAGTACTTTATTTTTGTTGGTGTGCTTGAGGCGGCGTATGGCCTTTTCT
The DNA here is from genome assembly GCA_030833845.1 of Crocinitomicaceae bacterium. Classification (GTDB taxonomy): domain Bacteria; phylum Bacteroidota; class Bacteroidia; order Flavobacteriales_D; family Crocinitomicaceae; genus UBA952. The sequence continues at coordinate 16,080 of JAURGK010000004.1, forward strand.
TTGATCTGACGAACGCGCTCTCGGGTGAGTTCAAATTTATCTCCGATTTCTTCCAATGACAAGGGCGCCTTGCCATCAAGTCCGTAAAACATACTGATCACCTCACTTTCTCTCGGTGTAAGACTAGTGAGAGATCTACGGATGTCTGAACGCAAAGATTCGAGTGTAAGACTCGCTTCCGGACCAGGTAATGAATCTCCTTGCATCACATCATACATCGTTGAGGTTGAATCATCACCTTCAATCAGCGGTGCATCCATAGAAATATGACGTCCGTTTTGTGAAAGGGTTTGTTTTACTTCTTCTGGAGTTACATTCAAGAATTCTGCCAATTCATCAGCTGATGGTGGACGCTCAAATTTTTGCTCGAGTTCAGAATAGGCACGGTTGATTTTATTGATGTTTCCAATCTTGTTGAGTGGCAAACGCACTATTCTCGCCTGCTCGGCAAGCGCTTGTAAGATGGATTGACGAATCCACCATACGGCATAAGATATAAACTTAAAACCTCTCGTTTCGTCAAAACGCTCTGCAGCCTTAATCAAACCTAAATTTCCTTCGTTGATCAAATCTGGCAAGGCTAAACCTTGGTTTTGGTATTGTTTGGCCACAGATACCACGAAACGTAAGTTTGCCTTAGTCAGACGCTCTAATGCGATGCGGTCTCCGGCTTTGATTTTACGTGCAAGCTCTACCTCTTCGTCAGCGGTAATGAGATCTACACGACCAATTTCTTGTAAATACTTGTCTAAAGATGCGGTCTCTCTGTTGGTGACCTGTTTTGCGATTTTTAACTGCCTCATATTATTTTATTGCTTTCCCTTCTACTCAAAAAAAACAGAAAGGTTCGACTGAAACGCATTTTTTTTTCACCTGTTACAATTATTTGAATATTCACGGTGTTTTACTGCATATTTTACGTATTTGTGCGAGCATTTTCTGTATCCTAACCGCAAAAAAATAATGGCCTCAGTGCTACTCCAATACAGAATTTCTCAAAAACCCGTTGTTTGCTTATGTCAATACAACCAAACTTTCGCCACTGTAAAGAATGTGGCGCGCCGCTCAAAGGTAGAATAGACCAAAAATTCTGTGCCGATTTTTGTCGCAATCAATTTCATAACAGAATCAATTGGCAACATAGGTTGGCCACCAAAAGTATCAATCGCATTCTTCAAAATAACCATAGCGTTTTGCGAACCTTTCTTTGCCAACATAGAAAAAGAAAAATAAGCAGCTCAGAAATGCTATTGATGGGTTTTGATTTTCAATACTACACCCACGTAAAAAAAAACAGAAAAGGTCAAGTATATCAATTCTGTTATGATTTTGGTTACCTTCGAATTGATGAAGTATATGTGTATATTGTTCATCAAGACAATGCATCAATTCAATGAAAATAGAACGCCTTAGCTACTTTGGAGCCAATAAAAGAGAAAGTCTTTATGAACTCAGCTCGCGTCCCATGCATCAAGAATTGGTCTTATTCATTCATGGTTTTATGGGCTTCATGGATTGGGGTGCCTGGCATTTGGTACGTGACTACTTTACTGGTGCTGGTTATGATTTCTGCCGCTTCAACCTCTCGCACAATGGTGGCACTATTGCCAATCCAATGGATTTCCCGGATGAAGAAGCCTTTGGGCAGAACACTTACTCGAAAGAGCTCTTTGATATTTCAGGCATATTAAATCAAATAGCATCCGAGCATCGGCCCTACAATAAAATCCATTTGATAGGTCATTCAAGGGGTGGAGGAATGGCCATACTAGCCGCCCAACAATGGCAACAAATTAGCTCACTTGGGCAGGTTTGTACTTGGGCTGCGATTTGCGATATTGAAAGGCGTTTTCCAATAGCTCAAGATCTCAAGAAATGGGAAGAAACAGGTGTTCGATTTGTCAAAAATGGCCGAACCTTACAAGATTTGCCACAGGCTTTTGAGTTGTATGCAGATTTTAAAAGTAATCGGCATAGACTTGATATCAAAGCAGCAGCAATAGACATCGCTGATAGGCTTCATATTTTTCATGGCGACCAAGACCAATCGGTACGCATAGAAGAAGCTTTTGAATTAGCACATGTAGCTCAAAAAGAAGTGGTTGTAATTGAAGGTGCAGATCACGTATTTGGTACAAGCCATCCATGGCAAGCTAAAAATTTACCGCCGCACTTAGCTCAATTGTGTCAAAAAACTTTGAAAGTATTTGAATAAAAAAGCCAGTATCACTACTGGCTTATTCTTTGGGAGGAAGACGGGTCTCGAACCCGCGACCTTCGGAACCACAATCCGACGCTCTAACCAACTGAGCTACAACCTCCATTTTGGTGGGTGCAAATATACAAAATCTTCTTAATATCCTAAAATTGAAGCTTTGAATTTTTATGCAAGTCTTTGTGTAATTTTGAAGACCAATGATAACTCCCCATATGGATCTTCAACAACTTTTTGACAAAAATCTTATCTCCAATGCTTTAACGTATCAAGCATACCTCGAGCTCACTGAACAATTGGTTGCAGAAAGTAAGACCAGCGGTCCAAATCAAAGTGCTCCCTATGTGCATTACACAAAATTGAATCTTCAGCGCATGAAGCGGCTCAATAAAACGGTGCGCATCCCGGATCAATTGGTAAAAAGTATGATCAAAAAAGCCACCCCTTGGACCTGGATAACCTTAACTGAGCCATGGTGTGGAGATGCGGCACAGTGCGTACCGGTAATTGAAAAATTAGCTGCAGCCTGCCCACAAATCAAATCCGTCTATCTCTTGCGTGATGAACATCCAAATATCATGGATGCTTATCTCACCAATGGAGGCAGATCCATACCAAAACTTATTTGTGTGGATGAAAACTTTGATGAGGTTTTTACATGGGGCCCAAGGCCAAAGCACATTCAACAAGTAATGAACGGGCTAAAGCAATCAGGGATTACCGAAATAGCAACTTTAGTTGAGGCGATTCAAAAGGCATACAACGCTGACCAACAGGCCAGTATGTATGCTGAATTTGAAGTTCTTTTAAATGAGATAAATTAATCTATCCAACCTAAAGAGTGCCTCTATTTTCTTGTTCGCGCTCTATTGCTTCAAACAAAGCCTTGAAGTTTCCTTTTCCAAAAGATTGCGCACCTTTTCTTTGGATGATCTCAAAGAACATAGTAGGACGGTCTACAACTGGTTTGGTAAAGAGTTGTAATAGATAGCCTTCTTCGTCTCGGTCTATGAGAATACCATGCGCTTTAAGCAACTCGATGTCTTCATCAATGGCTCCAACGCGCTCAAGAAGGTCATCGTAGTAAGTATCGGGGACATATAGGAATTCTACGCCCCTATCGCGCATTGCCGAGACTGTCGCCACGATGTCATTGGTTGCTACGGCGATGTGTTGCACACCTGGGCCGTTGTAAAAATCTATATACTCTTCAATCTGAGACTTTTTCTTACCTTCAGCAGGCTCGTTGATTGGGAATTTGATGCGACCGTTGCCATTAGACATTACTTTTGACATCAGCGCAGTATAATCCGTCGAAATATCTTTGTCATCGAAAGAAACAATTTGTGCAAATCCCATCACTTTGCCATAGAATTCAACCCAATCGTTCATTTCATTCCAACCAACATTGCCCACCATGTGATCAATGAACTTTAGTCCAACTGGCGCAGGGTTATAATGAGATTCCCATTTTTTATAACCTGGTAAAAAAGTACCATTGTAGTTTTTGCGCTCTACAAAAATATGTACCGTTTCACCGTAAGTGTATATACCCGAACGCACCACCCAACCCTCAGCATCTTCTTCTCGGGTTGGCTCTAGGTAGGGTTTGGCTCCACGTTTAGTTGTCTCTTCAAAGGCTTTGGTGGCATCTTCTACCCATAAGGCAACCACCTTTACCCCATCGCCATGTTTGTCGATATGAGCATTGAGCGGGCCCCCTTCCTGAAGAGGTGTAGTCAATACCAAACGTATTTTATCTTGTTTAAGAACATATGAAACCCTGTCCTTGACTCCTGTTTCAAGACCTGCATAGGCTTCGGATTGAAAACCAAATGCCGTTTTGTAGTAATGTGCACTTTGCTTGGCATTGCCTACATAAAGCTCTACATAGTCAGTCCCGAGGAGTGGAAGGAAATCCTCGGCATCATGAAATATTTTTTCAAGACTGTAGTCGTAATTTTGAATGTCTTTGAGGTTTTTGATCTCTGCCATGTTGTTGATTTTTGTCAAAATTAGGGATTAATGCCAAATTTAGTGTTGCCAAGAGAACATATAGTCTGGCAATTCCATTTCTAATGCACGCTTAGTTAGCGAAAGAGGCTTAAAGGTATCTACCATCACGGCCAACTCCTCTGTTTGGGTTTTACCAATGCTCCGTTCATAGGCCCCAGGGTGTGGCCCATGAGGAATGCCGGCAGGGTGCAAAGTAATTTGGCCTTTTTCGATGTTGTTGCGGCTCATGAAATCACCGTCAACGTAATACAGCACCTCATCAGAATCTATGTTTGAATGATTGTATGGGGCTGGAATCGATTGAGGATGGTAATCATAAAGGCGAGGCACAAAAGAGCAAACTACAAAGGCGGAAGTCTCAAAAGTTTGATGCACTGGAGGTGGTTGGTGAATTCTTCCAGTGATGGGTTCAAAATCATGAATGGAGAAAGCATATGGATAATTGTAGCCATCCCAGCCTACCACATTGAAAGGGTGATGAGCGTATGTGTAATCATAAACCACATCTTGCTTTTTGATACGAATCAAGAATTCACCCTCTTGGTCGTGTGTTTCGAGTTCTGAAGGCACACGAATATCTCGTTCACAAAATGGAGAATGCTCTAGCAATTGTCCAAACCAATTGCGGTAGCGTTTTGGAGTATAGACCGGATGAAAAGATTGTATGACAAAAAGTCGGTTGTTAGTATCATCAAATTGCAATTGATAGATCATCCCGCGAGGAATAACTAAATAGTCTCCGTACGAAAATTCGATATTTCCCATTTGTGTGCGCAGCTTACCCGATCCTTTGTGAATGAAAATAATTTCGTCTGCATCTGCATTTTTATAGAAATATTCAGTCATACTTTTGGTGGGGGCAGCGAGCTCTAAATAAACATCTGAATTCACTAAAACAGGCACCCGACTATCTAAATAATCTTCAGTGGGCTGAAGATCAAAGCCACGAAAACTGCGCATGAGCATGTTTTTTTGAATGCCGATCTCTGGAGCAATATTTTTTTGTGCACCTACAGATTTAACCATTGTGGGTGCTTGTATGTGATACAACAGTGAGGACATTCCATCAAAGCCAATGGTGCCAAAAAGTTGTTCATGGTATAGTGTTCCATTGGGTTGGCGAAATACCGTGTGGCGCTTATTTGGGATTTGTCCGAGTTTATGATAAAAAGGCATGATTCTACGTTTTAGGATTCAAAACTAATTCAATCACTGAATTGAACAAATGATTTTGGTCAGTTTTCGTATTTTTGTCTCTACATCAAATCAACACTATGTCAAAAATATTGGTTTTGGGTTCTTGCGGTCAGATTGGAACCGAATTGGTCTTGGCGCTCAGACACAAACATGGAAACCAACAAGTAATAGCCGCCGACCTCAGAGACGACAGCCCACAAATCATAAACAACGGACCATACGTCAAGCTAGATGTCTTGCAAAGAGAGGAGGTAAGAACCTACATCATTGGGCAAAAAATTGATGAAGTATATTTATTGGCTGCCTTATTATCTGCTACCGCAGAAAAAAATCCTGACTTTGCGTGGAAGTTGAATATGGAAGGCCTCTTTACCATCTTAGATTTAGCCAAAGAAGGTCATATCAAAAAGGTTTTCTGGCCAAGTTCCATCGCTGTTTTTGGACCAACGACCCCTGCTAACAGCACACCACAGCATACCATCATGGAGCCGAGTACCGTATACGGTATATCAAAACAAGCAGGTGAGCGTTGGTGTGAATATTACCACCACAAATTTGGTGTGGATGTACGCAGCATTCGCTACCCTGGACTAATTTCTTATAAGAGTCTGCCAGGTGGTGGCACCACAGACTATGCTGTTGATATTTTTTATAAAGCCAAATCTGAAGGAAAATTCTCTTGCTTTCTAACTGAAAATACTGCCCTACCCATGATGTTCATGGATGATGCCATCAGAGGAACAATAGAACTTATGGAAGCCCCTGCTGAAAATATCAAAATCAGATCCGCATATAACCTCGCTGGGTGTAGCTTTACTCCAGCAGAACTCGCGGCAGAAATCAAACTATTTGTGCCCAACTTTCACATAGACTACCAACCAGACTTCCGTCAGGCAATTGCAGACAGCTGGCCCAATTCCATTGATGACAGCCAAGCTCAAAAAGACTGGGGCTGGAAAGCACAATTTGATACCAAAGCACTGGTTAGAGTGATGCTAGAAAACGTTAATTCTTGATCAAAAGAATTAAAATATGGTCGTGCTTTTAAAAGCTTTTGTATCCTTGGTATAAGCAAGAATTTTAGGTGCGACTAAAATTATTTTATGTTTTGTTTAAACTTTTTTTTGTTTTATTAAACAAATTATGTTTAACTTTAAACTATAATTGTTAAACAAAACTATTTGCCATGTCAACAATCGAATTCAATGAAGCGCTTATCGGCCTAGAAAGTAATTTACAATCCTTTGCATTGTCTTTTACAAGAAATCGTGAGGATGCGCGTGATTTAACGCAAGAAACCATGCTTAAAGCCATCACTTACCGGACTTATTATACGCCTCAAACAAATTTTAAGGCTTGGGTTTTCACAATTATGCGTAACTTGTTCATTAATCAGTACAGAAGAAAGGTAAAATCGGGTGCCATTTTTGATCAAAGCAAGGAAGCATTTTTGGTCTCAAACATCCATAGCCATGAAGATAGCGCAATAGAGAAAATTGGTATTCAGGACATCAATAGACAAATCAACTTATTAGGAGAAGAGTACCAGACACCCTTTGAAATGCATTTTCAGGGATTCAAATACAAAGAGATCGCAGACAAACTAGGTATTCCAATCGGAACCGTGAAAAGTCGGATATTCATCGCTCGCAAAAAGCTTATGGATGCCCTACCTGAATTCGCGTTTTCGGCAAATTAATTTATGACAAAAAAAATACACATTATTGGCTCGGGTATTTCGAGCCTCTCGGCTGCATCATTTCTTGCCAAAGCAGGACATACTGTAACTATTTTCGAAAAAAATGACCAAATCGGTGGCCGAGCCCGACAATTTAATGCTGAGGGCTTTACCTTTGACATGGGGCCATCATGGTATTGGATGCCGGATGTGTTTGAGAAATTTTATCAGCAATTTGGCTACACCACCTCCGATTTTTATGAACTAAAAAGACTAGACCCATCCTACAGGGTATATTGGCCAGACCAAACGCACTCTGATGTGCCCGCAGACATGCCAACGCTTGAGGCTTGGTTTGAATCTTTAGAACCCGGCAGTGCACTGAAATTACGCGCTTTTTTAAAAGATGCCGCATACAAGTACAAAGTTGGTATGGAAGACTTGGTTTACAAACCAAGTCTAAAACTCAGTGAATTTATTGATTCAAGAGTACTTGGTGGCTTGTTCAAAATGCATCTTTTCTCTTCGTTTTCTTCGTTCATAAGAAAGTACTTTAAACATCCAAAAATTTTATCCTTATTAGAATTTCCTGTGTTGTTTTTGGGCGCTATGCCCAACGAGACCCCAGCGCTATATTCACTGATGAATTATGCTGACATTCAACTTGGTACTTGGTACCCCATGAACGGCATGCACGAATTTATCAAAGCATTTGCACGCATTGCCCAAGAACAAGGAGTACATATCCAAAGAGCCGCCAATGTAGAACGAATAGTAGTTGAAAATGAACGCGCCACAGGAATCATTGTCAATGGTAAATTTGAAGCTGCCGACTTAGTGATTTCAGGTGCCGATTATGCACATACCGATTTAAAACTGCTTGCTGACAACTCCAACTACTCAGCGGCCTATTGGGACAAGCGAACAATGGCACCTTCAAGTCTATTATTTTACGTTGGGATCAACAAACGCGTTACAAATCTTGAACACCACAACCTATTTTTCGACGAATCTTTACATGACCACGGGGAAACCATTTATAAAAATCCCAGTTGGCCTCAAAAACCACTGTTTTATTTAAGTGTTCCCTCTCTAACAGACCCTACTGTTGCCCCCGAGGGCTCTGAGAATCTTTTTTTCCTCATTCCGCTTGCACCAGACCTGCAAGACGATGAAAAAACTCGTGAGCAATATTTTGATCTGCTTTTGGAACGTCTGAAAAATCTTACCGGAAACGATATCAAAGATCATATTACATACAAACGCAGTTTCTGTGTCAATGACTTTAAAAAAGACTACAATGCCTTCAAAGGAAATGCCTACGGATTGGCAAATACCTTAAAGCAAACCGCAATTCTCAAGCCGCGAATGAAACACAAAAAAGTAAAGAATCTTTACTTTACTGGGCAACTCACCGTTCCAGGACCCGGTGTACCTCCCTCTATTATTTCTGGAGAGGTCGTTGCAAAGCATATCCTAAACAAGCACCACTAAACCCTAACTATGAAAGCTATTTTTGACCATATAAGCCAAGAAATGAGCGAGCTCACCACCAAGCGTTACTCGACTTCATTTTCACTTGGCATCAGCTTTTTGCAAAAGGAATTGCAACAACCCATTTATGCAATTTATGGCTTTGTGCGTTTCGCTGATGAAATTGTTGATTCCTTTCATGGTTTCGATAAAGTAAAACTGTTGGCGGATTTCAAGGTGCAAACCTACGAGGCCATTGCTTCTGAAATTTCATTGAATCCTATTTTAAATAGTTTTCAATGGGCTGTAAATAAATACCAAATTCCACACGAATTAATCGAAACCTTTCTAAATTCTATGGAAATGGATTTGCAAAAGCAAACCTTTGATCAAGGAAAGTACGAAACTTATATATTAGGATCTGCAGAGGTAGTTGGACTGATGTGTTTGAAAGTATTTGTCAATGGCGATGCTAACGAATATGAAAAGCTCAAGCCATATGCCATGAAACTAGGGGCCGCCTTCCAGAAAATAAATTTTCTCCGAGACCTCAAAGCAGACTATCAAGAATTAGGTCGGACCTATTTTCCTGGAATCAATCTTAAGGAATTCAATACCGAACTTAAAAAAGAAATAGAAGCAGATATTGCCATTGATTTTCAAAAAGGATATGAAGGTATATTAATGCTTCCAAAATCGGCACGTTTTGGAGTGTATATGGCTTATAAATATTACTTTAAGCTCTTTAAGAAGATCAAACAAACACCGGCTGAATTGGTGCTCACTGAGCGTATTCGTATTCCCAATTACCGAAAGATGCGCATTCTTTTTACCTCTTATGTAAGGCATAACCTTAATCTTTTATAATGAAAGAAGAATACGTCATATTAGTCAACGAAGACGACCGAGAAATAGGTCAACTTGAAAAGCTAGAGGCTCACCGTTTGGGCCTTTTGCATCGCGCCTTTTCCATTGTATTATTCAATGAAAAAGGAGAATTGCTGCTACAACAACGCGCAGCTCATAAATACCACTCTCCACTGCTTTGGACCAATGCATGCTGCAGTCACCCAAGACCGGATGAAACCGTATTGGATGCGGCCCATCGCAGACTCAAAGAAGAAATGGGCATGGAAGCAAAAATGCATCAGGGATTCCATTTTATTTATAAAGCCAAGCTAGATCAAGGCTTGACCGAACACGAATTGGATCATGTCGTTTTTGCTTATGCAAATCAAAAACCCACAATTAATACCTCTGAGGTTGAGGCCTATAAATGGATAGACCTTGCAGAATTAATTCAAGATATTGAAAAATACCCACACGCCTACACAGCATGGTTCAAGATATTAATGAGCCAACACCTAGAGGCCTTATCAAAAGCAGCTTATGAAAGTGTGTAGAAGAGCCACCTTTAATGCAGCGCATCGACTCTACCGACCGGATTGGTCTGATGAGAAAAACAATGCTATTTTTGGCAAATGCAACAATCCCAATTACCATGGCCATAACTATACCTTAGAAGTCTGGATTGAAGGGGAGGTTGACCCAGAGACTGGCTACTTAATCGATCTTAAAATTGTTAAAGATTTGATTGGCACAGAAGTGCAAGATCGCTTTGACCACCGAAATTTAAATCTTGATTGCCCAGAATTTGCTCATTTGAACCCTACAGCTGAAAATATTGCTGTGGTGATTTGGAATTTGCTCAGAAGCAAACTCGACACTAAATACGGCCTCTCGATTAAGTTGTGGGAAACTCAAAATAATATCATAGCATACGACGGAAAATGATTACTGCTCTGTTTTGGCACCGCCGAGACCTCCGCATCGAAGATAACGCTGGATTATACAAAGCGCTTAAAAACAATACAGCAATTGTGCCAGTTTTCATCTTTGACATAACTATTCTTAAGCATTTACCCAAAAATGACCAACGGGTATTATTTATTCACCAAGAGATAGAAGCTTTAAAGAAGGCATATCAAAATTTAGGATCTGATCTCATTGTGGTATATGGAGATCCGAAAGTGGAAATCATGCAACTTGCCAAGCATTTTAACGCTAAACGCGTTTATGCAAATAGAGATTATGAACCCAATGCCTTGGACCGAGATCATTATCTAAATGAGCATTTGCAAAGAGAAAACATAGAATTTATTGGAGCGAAAGACCAAGTCATTTTTGAAAAAAACGAAGTTTTAAAAGATGACAATAAACCTTATACTATCTACACGCCTTATGCACGAAAATGGAAAGCAACGCTCACCAATTATCACTTCAAGGCATATCCAACACTTCAATATGCACTTAACTTAGCAAAATTAAAGCCGCAACCTTTGCTTTTGATCGAGGACATGGGTTTTGAAAATCATCATACCCAGGAATTTCCATCGCGCCTCACCCCCCAGCAAATCATTAAAAATTACCATTTACAACGAGACATCCCCGCACAGAAAGGGACTTCCCGACTCAGTCTGCATCTGCGCTTTGGCACAGTTTCTATCAGACAACTCGGGGCTTCAGCCTTTGAACTCAATGAAAAATACCTCAATGAACTCATTTGGAGGGATTTTTATCAAATGATATTGTTTCATTTTCCACAAACTGTTGACAGGGCATTCAAGCCACAATATGACAGAATAATTTGGGAAAATAATGAAAGCCAATTTAAAGCGTGGTGCGAGGGTAAAACGGGCTATCCCTTAGTGGATGCCGGTATGCGAGAACTCAATTCTACAGGATTCATGCATAACAGGGTTCGGATGGTCGTTGCTAGTTTTCTAACTAAACATTTGCTTATTGATTGGCGCTGGGGAGAACGTTATTTTGCTGAAAAACTACTCGATTTTGAACTGGCTAGTAATATTGGTGGCTGGCAGTGGGCTGCGGGCTGTGGTTGTGATGCCGCTCCGTATTTTAGGGTGTTCAATCCTGAGGCCCAACAAAAGAAATTTGACCCACAATTCAAGTACATAAAAAAATGGATTCCAGAATTTGGAACCGAATCCTATCCAGCGCCAATCATCGAACATAAATTTGCCCGCGAACGCGTTTTAGAACGTTTTAAAACAGCCCTTCAATAATGAGTAAACCACTACAAATTGGCGACAATTGCCCGCCGTTTTGCCTTTCAAATAGCCAAGGTAAATCTATTGAAATGCAAAATTTTTTAGGTAAAAAAATATTAGTTCTATTCTTTTACCCAAAAGATGACACCCCAGGCTGCACCAAAGAAGCATGTGCCTTTCGAGACGCTTATACAGATTTCATTGATCTTGGCTGTGAGGTATTTGGCATTTCATCGGACAGTGCGGCCTCACATCAGGCCTTTGAACAAAAACACCAACTGCCCTATACCTTGCTTTGTGATGAACAAAAAAAGGTACGCCAACTATTTGGCGTACCTGGAAATTTATTTGGTCTGATCCCCGGAAGAGTTACATATATCATTGGCCTTGATACAAGAATTGCGGGAATTTTTAACTCACAAACCAACCCCACGGGGCACATTGAACAAGCCCTAAAAGTGGTAAAACAACTACTTACTGCTTAACGAATTGCAATTCAGCGTTGAGTTTAATTTCATCGCCGACTACTACATTGCCAGCTTCAGTCACTGCACTCCAAGTCAGTCCGAATTCACTGCGTTTGATACTACCTAAGAGCGTCATACCGGCTTTTGTTTGACCATAAGGATCTACAGCAATTCCTGCGAAATCTGCCGTAAATACTACCGGTTTTTCAGTACCTCGGATTTGAAGAATTCCAGCAATTTCAAGCGTTTCATCATTTAACTTTTTGACTTCAGTGGAGTTAAATGTAAGTTGAGGGTGGTTTTCAGCATCAAAGAAATCTGCTGATTTAAGATGGCCATCACGGTCACTTACTCCGGTGTTGATACTCTCAATTGCAGCCGAAAAATCAAACTTTGCACTCGAGAAATCATCTCCTTGGGTTTGAACCGTTGCATCGAATGAGCCAAAAGAACCACTCACATTTGAAATCATCATGTGTCGCACCTTGAATCCTACTTCACTGTGCATATTGTCTACTTTCCAATTTGTATTCATATTTCTAATTTTTTATACAAATTTAAGGCTGTGTTTATTCAAATTTCATTGACCTGCATCAAGACTTTTGGTTGCGTTGAAAAAACGTAAATTTGAATTATGAAACTCAGCCTATTCCTATTTCTATTGATCATACCATTTTTGAGTCATGCGCAACTTGTCAATGACTTTATCAAAGAGAATTATCCAACCCGTTTTTATTTTGAAAGTCAGCGCATGTTGATGTTTCGTTCTCTTTCACCCAATGAAGATTTTTTAAACGTTCCACTCCAAGAACGCGCCAATGAACAAGCCCTCGGGCTTTGGTCTCAACAACTTGGCATTTGCATGGGGCTAGGAAAGCATTTGTATTTAGATGGCGGTGTGGCATGGATGCAGAATGGCGAGGCTTATGAATTTAAAGATCTCCTTTCTGACTCAACCTACAATTACCAAACAAGATACCGATACCTCAGTATGCCCTTGCAGCTCAAATTGACCTTTGGTAATCAAATTAAGTTATATGGCGGCATTGGTCTCATCCCTTCTTTGTATCAAAACTATCGTCAAGATATCCAATGGACCAATGCGTTAGGAGCCCAATATGATGATCAAATCAACATCAACAATGCGATGAATGGTTTTATTCTCAGTTACATGACGAGTGGGGGCCTTGATATCCAGCTAGATAACTTCTACAACTTACGCCTAGGTATGATTTACAGGGCTCAATTTACCAACTCATTTGGCCTTTATGAAGATTATATTCACAAAAGCAAAGGTTGGGGTTTTCAATTTGGATTTAGTAAAAAATTATAATATGCAACTAAAGGAAATTTGCCGTTTTCTAGAATCAAAATACCCGCTACAACTCCAAGAGAGCTATGACAATGCAGGCCTGATTTATGGTCACACTCTTACAGAAATTAAAAGTATCTTGGTTACTCTCGATGTAACAGAAGACATCGTAGATGAAGCCATTGAACTCAATTGCAATTTAATTATTGCTCATCATCCGATCGTTTTCAAAGGCTTGAAAAAAATCAATGGGAAAAACTATGTGGAGCGTGTAGTTGAAAAATGCATTCAAAATGGAATAGCACTTTATGCCATTCACACCAACCTTGATAACCACTATCAGGGGGTGAATGCGCGCATTAGCGCAAAACTGAATCTAATCAATTGTAAGATTCTTAAACCAATGGAGGATTTGCTTTATAAGCTAGAAGTATATGTGCCTATGAGCCATTTAGAACAAGTAGATCAAGCCATATTGAATGCTGGGGCTGGCCAAATTGGAAACTATACGGAGTGCCATTTTAGAACAGCTGGCAAGGGAACTTTTACTCCAACAGGATCAGCACAACCACATATTGGAAGCCTTCACAAAAGAGAGCTTGTCGACGAATACAAAGTGGAATACCTCGTGGAATCTTTTCGTTTGCCATTGGTCTTAGAAGCCATGCAAGAGGCGCATCCGTATGAAGAAGTAGCCTTTCATGTTTTAGCAACACAAAACAAACATCAAAATCGAGGTGCAGGAATGATTGGTGAGCTCATTGAGCCCATGGATACACTCTCATTTTTAAAGCAAATCAAAGAAACTTTTCAATGCGGAATAATCAAACATACTCCAATAGTCAAGGATCAAGTTCAAAGAATTGCACTTTGCGGAGGCGCAGGTAGTTTTCTTTTATCGGATGCCAAAGGCGCAAAGGCAGATATTTATATCACATCTGATTTTAAATATCATGAATTCTTTGATGCTGAAAACAAGATAGTTATTGCCGATATAGGGCATTATGAGAGTGAGCAATATACAAGTGAACTTTTAGCTGAACAACTTATGGAAAATTTCCCTAACTTTGCGGTCCGTTTAACTAAGTTGAATACGAATCCTGTTAACTATCTATAGCCCATGGCAGCAGCAACGAAAAAAGAAAGTACCATCGCAGAAAAATTGGATGCCCTCTTTGAACTCCAGAAAATCGACTCTGAAATCGACCGCATTCGCACTATCCGCGGAGAACTTCCTTTAGAAGTGCAAAGTCTAGAAGATGAAATCATCGGTCTAAATACACGCGTTTCTAAAATCAATGACGAAATTAAAGAAGTTGAAACGGAAATTGCCGACCGCAAAATTGCAGTTAAAGAAGCTGAGGCAGCTATTGCCAAATACAAAGAACAACAAAATAACGTGCGTAATAACCGCGAGTTTGAATCTTTGTCAAAAGAAATAGAGTTTCAAGAACTTGAAATTAAATTACACGAGAAAAAAACAAAAGAGGCTAAATTAAAAATTGACCTCAAAAAAGAAACGCTTTCTGAAGCTACTGCCCGAGTTGAAATGAAACAATCAGATCTCGATGGTAAAAAAGCAGAACTCGAAGCCATTGTTAGCGAAACTCAAAAGGACGAAGAAAAACTAATCAAATCTTCTGACGCAGCTAAGAAAAACATCGAAACACGTTTGGTTTTTGCATATGAGCGCCTGAGAACAAACGCAAAAAATGGTTTAGCGGTTGTTCAGGTAATGCGGGGTTCATGCGGTGGTTGTTTTAATAAAATTCCACCTCAACGTCAATTAGACATCGTTACAAAAAAGAAAATTATTGTTTGTGAACATTGCGGACGTATTCTTGTACCCCAAGAGGCAAGCGAAGCTTAAATCATACGCACATTATATTGAAAAAAGCTCCTGAACAGGAGCTTTTTTATTTTAGTTGAGTTTAAATTGAATATCAAGTTTTGCCAATTCCTTAAATAACTGGCCAGAAGGTTGAACTTTTATACTTCTAGACGGCAACGAAACTTCAATTCCATCCAATGGATCAAATACTGTAAAGTGCAATTGACACGTGCCTGGATTGGCCTCAAATAAGGTATGTAGTTGCTCAATGACAAGCTGATCAAGTTGTTTGGCTGAGAAACGCAACTTTAACATCTTGGCTCGTTTATCTCGCAGTTCTTGAAGTAATTCTATGTGATGCACCACAAATTCTGGGTATTGCCTAAAGCGCGGAACCTCAATCCTTCCTTTGATGGCAATGAAGGTGCCCGGCTCCATGAAATGCTTGAACTTTAAATAGGATTCATTAAATAAATTCAATTTATACGCATCTTGGTAATCTTCAATAACCAACGATCCAAAGGCATCACCCCTTTTAGTAATGCGATGTTCTGCACCGGTAATAATTGCTGCAATCAAAATATCTCGGCCCAAAAAGGCACTGGGGTCATTGAGCATAGCGACTGTCCCCGTACAAAATGAGGCAATTTCAACTTTGTAATCATCGAGGGGATGGCCAGATATAAAAATTCCCACCACTTCCTTTTCTCTATTTAGCTTATATACTGCTGGCCATTCTTCTGCCTTTGGGACTGTTGGTGCAGGCATGTTTGTGCCGGTAGCCTCGCCAAACATACTGTGTTGGGCCGATTGTTGTTGTTCTTGAACGCTCGATCCATAACGAATAGCTGATTCTAGAAATGTTCTGCCATTTGGATCTGCAACAAAATACTGAGCCCTGTGGACATCCTTAAATGAATCAAAACCACCTGCATAGGCCAAACTTTCAAAAGCTCGCTTGTTGCATAAGCGCAAGTTGATTCGCGTAGTTAAATTAAATATTGAACTATAACTCCCATTTTTTCTTTCCTCTAAAATGGCCTCTACTGGGGCACTACCCAATCCTTTAATTGCGCCAAGACCAAAACGGATGGCACCTTGCTGGTTGACTGAAAAAGTAAATCCAGACTCATTGATATCAGGTCCTAACACCTCAATGCCCATACGCCTGCACTCTTCCATGAAAAAGGAAACTTGCTTGATATCAGACATATTGTTACTTAAGACAGAAGCCATGTATTCGGCAGGATAATTTGCCTTTAAAAATGCTGTCTGGTAGGCTACCCATGCATAACAAGTAGAATGCGATTTATTGAATGCATAGGATGCAAATGCTTCCCAATCTTTCCAAATTTTCTCAAGTGTAGCAGCAGGATGGCCCTTTGAACTGGCACGCTCAATAAAGGTTGGTTTCATTTTATCAAGCACCTTGCGGTCTTTTTTACCCATGGCCTTGCGCAGCGTATCGGCTTCACCTTTTGTAAAATCTGCCAACTTTTGTGAGAGTAGCATCACTTGCTCTTGATATACAGTAATGCCATAGGTTTCCCTGAGGTACTCTTCACAGTCCAGTAAATCATATACGATGGGTTCATCGCCATGTTTGCGCTTGCAATACGAAGGTATGTATTCCATAGGGCCAGGTCTGTAAAGGGCATTCATTGCAATAAGGTCGGCAAAAACCGTCGGACGCAATTCTTTTAAGTGCTTCTGCATCCCTGGAGATTCATATTGAAATATGCCTACAGTTTCACCGCGCTGAAAGAGTGCAAAAGTGGCCTCATCATCAATTGCAAAAGCATCAGGGTTGAGTTCAATACCTCGGTTTTCTTTCACCAAACGTACTGCATCTTTGATGAGCGTAAGTGTTTTTAAACCTAAAAAGTCCATTTTCAGCAGGCCTGCTGCTTCGGCTACAGAATTGTCGTATTGTGTACATACCATCTCTGAATCCTTGGCAGTAGCCACTGGGACAAAATTCGTAAGGTCATCGGGAGTAATGATTACACCACAAGCATGAATTCCGGTGTTGCGCACCGATCCTTCAATTTCCATAGCTTTTTGCAATACTTGGGCTTGTAAGTCGGTGCCGTTGTATATGCGTCTTAATTCCTTGGCATTACTGATTGCTTCTTGATTCCTAAGTTTATCAATAAGTTCAGGTTCGGGCCATGAAAACAACTTGCGCAAGGATAAATCAGGTATCAACTTTGCCAAGCGATCTGCTTCTGGTAAGGGCAAGTTCAGCACCCTAGCGGTATCTCGGATGGCTGATTTTGCAGCCATGGTGCCGTAGGTTATAATTTGTGCCACTTGCTTAGCACCATACTTTTCAATCACATAATCAATGACTCGCCCACGGCCTTCATCATCAAAATCAATATCGATATCGGGCATAGATACCCGGTCTGGATTTAAAAAACGCTCAAAGAGTAAATCATAGGCAATTGGGTCCACATTGGTAATCCCTATGCAGTAAGCTACGGCAGAACCTGCAGCAGATCCCCTTCCTGGCCCTACCGAAACACCCATTTCTCTTGCTGCATTGCAAAAATCTTGCACAATTAAGAAGTATCCTGGATAACCGGTTTTTTCTATGGTCGCAAGTTCAAAATCTATGCGTTCAGTAATGGTTGTATCAATAGAAGTATAGCGTTTTTTAGCTCCTTCATAGGTGAGGTGACGCAAATAGGCATTTTCACCACGTTTGCCTCCATCAATGGCATCCTGGGGGTCAATAAACTCTCTGGGGATATCGAATGCTGGAAGCAATACTTCTCTCGCTAATGCATAGTGTTCGCACTTTGAGATAATTTCTGAAATGGATAAAATTGCCTGGGGCAGATCGGCAAACAAGGCGATCATCTCTTCGGTCGAGCGCATGTAGTAGGTATCGTTCTCAAGGCCATAACGAAAGCCTCTGCCTCTACCCTTCGGCGTCTCAACAAGCTCATTGTCTTTGACACAGAGCAACACATCATGAGCTACCGCATCCTTTTTTTCGATATAATAAGTGTTGTTGGTAGCAACTAATTGAATCTGATGTGCCTCAGCAAGAGCAATAAGCATCGGATTCAATCGTTCTTCTACTTCCAGGCCATGTCGGCCTATTTCGATGTAGAAATCGGAACCAAATTGTGCCTTCCACCATTGCAGTGCTTCCTCTGCTTGATTTTGCCCAACATTCAACAATAAACTTGGTATTTCGCCGTAGAGATTCCCACTCAATACGATGAGGTCCTCTTTGTATTGAGACAAAAGCCTTTTGTCTATACGCGGAACATAATACATGCCTTGGGTGTAGGCAATAGAAGCCAATTTAATGAGGTTTTGATAACCATTTTTATTTTTGGCCAAACAAACAATTTGATAACCATTGTCCTTGACAGACTTGTCTTGATGATCCTTACATACGTTAAATTCACAGCCAATAATTGGCAAAATCTCTTTCCCATCAAAGTCTAAACCATTTTGTTCAGCTTCCTGACGAGCGGCTCTTATTTTGGTGTTGTGAGCTGCAGCTTGTTTTTCAAAATGAAATGCCGCCATCATGTTGCCGGTATCGGTAAGTGCCACAGCAGGTTGCCCAAGTTCAACGGCTTTTTGAATAAGGCTGCCTACATCTGCAGTAGACTGCAAGATGGAATATTGAGTATGATTGTGTAGGTGAGCAAAAACAAGCGCATCAGTGTCAATGTCATGGTGTTGTTGTGGAGCGATGGTTGTTTGAGCAGCTTGCTGAGCAATTCGTATTTTCTCACTTTCGGATTTGAGATTGACATGTTGCAAACCTAATTTTTGAATAGGTGCAGGATTTAAAGTTCGATAAGATTCAAAATAACCTGCCTCTTGAAGGATTTCTTCTAAGGTGTAGTGTTCTTTTCGTATCAACTCCAAAAAACAACGAGTGGTTGCCTCGACATCGGCCGTCGCATTATGTGCTTCGTTGAAATCTTCATTAAATAAATGTGTGTGAAGCTCCGTAAGGGTAGGTAATTTGAATTTTCCGCCTCGCCCACCTGGAATTTGGCAAAGCAAAGCGGTGCGTTCAGTACAAGTATCAAGTTTTGGTTTAGTCAGTGGTGTGTCTTTGCCCAAACGCACAAATTCACAACCCAAAACATTGATGTCAAATTGTAGGTTATGGCCAACCATAAAATTAGCTCGAGAAAGATCCTTTCCAAATTGCTCGAGCACCAATTCAATGTCTTCACCAATGGCCTCTGCAAGTTCGGTAGATATGCCGTGTACTCTTTCCGATTCAAAAGGAATATTGAATCCA
Source organism: Crocinitomicaceae bacterium (assembly GCA_030833845.1). Classification (GTDB taxonomy): domain Bacteria; phylum Bacteroidota; class Bacteroidia; order Flavobacteriales_D; family Crocinitomicaceae; genus UBA952. The sequence continues at coordinate 35,622 of JAURGK010000004.1, forward strand.
GCTGGTTTAATAATGAAATCTTGCTGTGAGATAAGTTCACCTGCCTCATCGTGCAGTTGCCAGGCAAGCTGTACTACACGTGGCCAATTGTCAAGGTCGGTGATGGGTGCATTGAAATTACGCGGTAGGCCGGTGGTTTCGGTATCAAATATCAGGTACATAGCAGCGCTAAAAACAGAACTTTAAATTTAGAAAATTCTGCTAGGCAAACCAGCATTTGTTGATAACTATTGTGTGGCTTTTTCCCAATGAGCGTTGAGCAAAACCACTAACTTACGGGCAATGTTATTTTGGTAGCGTTTGGTGCGGTAACCCCCAACCCAATTGATGCCGCGAATGGCATTCGTTAGAATAATTTCATCGGCAGCCAACAAATGCTGTGGCATTAAGGAGCTCTCGTAGACTTTAATGCCATTGGCTAAAGCCAAGTTGATGATTTGCATGCGCATCGTACCAGCAAGACACCCTTCTTCAAGACCTGGTGTATACAATACGCCGTTACTAATCACAAACACGTTGCACGACGATGATTCCAAAATCTGACCGCGTTGATCAGTTAAAAATAAATCATCAAGGCCCTTTTCTTTGGCCGCCAAAGCTGCCATGATATATGGCAAACCCATTTTAGTTTTGAAATTGGATAGTAAGTTTTTTTGCAACTTAATATCTTGATATATATCGAGTTCAAGACCGCGTGCATTGAGCTCAAAATGATTGACCTCATAAGGATAGACCTCAATATAATAAATAGCCTCATTGGCATCAGGCAGATAAGCGCCACCGCTAATTCTATCCAACGATAAGCGGCACCGGCCACCTTCGGTAATTCCCGACTTTAGACAAAGTTCAGAGATTTTAGAAGCAAAAAAATCAGTGGTGTAGGTGGCAGAAATTCGCATGTGAATTGCGCGTGCTCCCGCTAGCAGCCTTAAGACATGATTTTCTAAATTCAGTGGCTGGCCATTAATTATTCGGATGCTTTCAAACACTCCATCACCATACAGATGGGCGCGGTTGCCCGGTGAGATGGTGGGGGCATCGCTGGAAAGTAAAGCGCCATTGTTATTTACATAAAGCATATGCTTGGGGCTACATGTCTAACAAAGATGCAAAATATTGTGAATATCCGGGCATGAAAAACAAGACAAAAATAATTCCAATGAACGCACCAGTAATATGTGCATCATGAGCCACACCTGTATTCCCTCTGCGAAATGCATAATATTCTATAACTAAATACAAGGGACCAAAAAGATAGGCAGGAATTGGAATTGGGATGAACATTAACATCAGCGATTGCATTGGATGGGCTGTTATGAATGCAAAAAGCACTGCTGTCACTGCTCCAGAGGCCCCCAAACTGCGATAGGCAGGCTGATCTTGGTGCTTATAATAAGCATAGGTGGTTGCAAAAAGGCCTCCCATTAAATACAACAAGAAAAAATAATATGCCCCCTTAAATGCGCCAAACAATGATGAGAATTCCCAAAAGAGGTAATCTCCAATAAAATAAAGTGTCAGCATGTTAAAAACAAGATGAGACCAATCTAAATGCACGAACATATGCGTGAAAAATCGATGCCACTCCCGGTTATGCTTGGCTAAATATGGAGAAAAAATCAATTTTTCACGCCATTGTGGTGACTCAAACCCATACCAAGAGACCAAAGCTGTGATGAAGATTAGCGCAATTACCATAGATTTTTACTAGATTTATTGTATATTGAACGAAAATAAGAAAATATGTTTGTTCGGGCATTCCTGTTCTTACTCTTGGGATTTTTAACGCTTACTTTGTCAAGTTGCTCAGGTGATGGATCAAAAAAGAAAATACCTTTTTTAGAAAATCCTAACATCAGCACCTCTCGAAAGATTGCACTCCTTTTACAACACGGCCATCCCAAACTACCTTTGAATCCGACAGAAAGAAAACAATTATACAATTTTTACAAAGCCAATTCTTTCAATACATTTTTTGTTGATTCTACCCAAAGTACTATATACAATCGCTGGTCAACAACCATTCAAAAAGCAGAGCATTTTGGCTTGCCTCTCAACCGCATAAAGTTCGATAAAAAAAGTCCAGAGCTCATTGCAGAAGTCATGATGACCTATCAAATTGGAGCTTCAACTTTTGATCTAGACCACGGCTTTACCCGGCTAGACACTGCGCTTTTTAAACCCATGCATTGGGAAAAATTCCCAACCACCTGGGTTCAATCTGGTGTAAATACAGACTCCATTTTCCTGAGCCGTGGGCCTGCTGATACGAGCTATCGTTACTTTGCCACTCATCTCTTCCATTACCGAGATACTGTCCAACTTGATTCAATTTCCTATCGCGTAAGTGATGAAAAAACAGATAAAACGAAAGCTTGGAACGAACTCAAAATTGCACTCACGGGGCTTGGTTACATCAATTCAGACACTGACAGCTTAAGCATAAGAACTGCATTAAAAACTTACCAAACCGCCCAAAACCTCAACGCAGATGGTCGTATTGGAACAAGCACCATCATTGCCCTGTCTAGTTCAAAAGTAGAACGCTTTCATCTGGCCATGCTTCAACTAGACAGACTCAGGCAGCAAGAGCCGCTACCGAATACCTTTATTCATGTCAATATTCCATCGTTTTCGCTTCGATTTGTACATACCGATACGCTCAGAGCCATCCATAGGGTTATTGTAGGAAAAGCAAATCACCAAACACCAACACTTCAATCAAAGCTAACGCACATCGTTAGTATGCCGTATTGGAAAGTGCCAAGCTCGATTGCTAAAAACGAAATTTTACCCGCGCTGAAAAGAGATGCTGCTTATTTACAAAAACAAAATATGCGCATCTATAAATCAAAAGACCAAGAAGTTGACCCCTCAACTGTAAATTGGAAAAAAATACCTAACAAAACATTTCCCTATCAAGTCATTCAAGATCCTGGTCAAAAAAATAGCTTAGGACTGATCAAATTTGAATTCAATAATTCTTTCTCCGTGTACATACACGATACGCCGAGCAGGTCTTTGTTCAATCAAAAGTTTCGTGGATTTTCTCATGGTTGTATGCGTGCTGCCGAACCAATTGAACTGGGTAAAAATATCCTCACGCTCGATAAAATCGGAAGGAAAAAGAACCCTGTAGATGCCGATTCATTACAAGTGCTCATCGATGAAGAAGAACATCAAAAAATTCCTTTACAAAGAGCAATACCTGTAATTGTGACCTATCAAACTGTAGTGGCCAATCGCTACGGCTTATTTTTTTACCAAGATTTATACGAAAAGGAGAAGGCATACCTTAAATTATTTGAACCAAGAAATAATGGCTAATTTTGTTAAAAAAATGCGCTATGCTTGTATCCCCTTCTGTTCTTTCCTGTGACTTTGGCAATATCGAACGCGACACCAAAATGTTGCATAGTTCAGCAGCAGATTGGTTGCATATAGATGTCATGGACGGAGTTTTTGTGCCCAATATTTCATTTGGCTTTCCAATTCTTGAAGCTATCCGTAAACACACCGATAAAACTTTGGATGTCCATTTAATGATTGCCAATCCGGACAACTATCTTGAAGCATTTCAAAAAGCTGGAGCGGACATACTTACGGTACACTATGAAGCATGTACACATCTGCATAGAACCATTCATCGAATCAAGGAATTAGGAATGAAAGCAGGAGTTGCACTCAATCCGCATACCCCAATTGAAGTTTTAACAGAAATAGCAAATCAATTAGATTTAGTTCTGATCATGAGTGTAAATCCAGGATTTGGCGGGCAAAAATTCATTGCCGAAGCAACCCAGAAAGTTGCAAGACTTAAAGCATTACGCACACAAAAAAGCGCAAGTTTTCTCATTGAGGTAGACGGCGGAGTGAATCTTGAAACTGGTACCCAACTCTCCATAGCAGGTGCCGATGCCCTTGTTGCGGGTAGTTTTGTTTTTGGCTCCTCTGACCCCATCGCAACAATAAATGCTCTAAAGGCCATCTAAAACGTAACCAAGCTTGAAAAAAGTCGTTTAGATAAATATGAAGCACATCCATGCTTTGTTCTTGTTATTTGTTTGGCTTCCACTTTTGTGCTTAGGTCAAGGGCTCGTGCAAAAGGAACAAACCGCCGTGCAGGCTCTTAGTACATTACGAAAGGCCACTACAGATTCTGAAATTAAGCGCTTGCACCAAGAATTCAAACTAGCCATGTCTGACTTGGTGCGCACCAAAGGCTTTTTTGATTTCACGCTGCAACAATTAAAAATTGCTGATATTAAAAGTGCTGACCAAACGGTGCGCCTGCTTACATGGAATGTTGAATTAACCGATTTATCTTATACATACGGTGGTTTTGTTTTAAGAAGGGAAGAAGGCAAAGAACGTGTGCTGACCCTCGAATTAAATGACGCACTAGACCCTTATAATACCAAGCCTGAAAACACAATTGATCATAAAAGTTGGTATGGCGCCCTATATTATAAGATCATCGATTTTTCATTTCAAGGTAAGACCCAATACCTATTATTTGGTTATGATGGCGGTACTTCAATGAGTAATTTTAAGATCTTAGATGTACTGAGTTTTTCAGGGCAAACTGCCAGATTTGGAAGTCCGGTTTTTAAGGATACAAAATCAATTAAAAAAAGAGTCGTTTTTGAATATGCCAACATGGCAAGTATGTCTTTAGAATTTGAACCTAAACGCGCTCGAATTGTTTTTGATCACCTGTCTGCCGAGGCCCCCGCACTCGATGGTATCGCGTCTTACTATTTTCCCGATATGTCTTACGATGCCTATGTTTACGATTTTGACCGCGAATTGTGGCAACTTCAAACCGATGTAATAGCTACCAATCCAGAAGATGTTGGGGAAAGATATTTTTATGCACTCAATCAAAAAACCGGGAAAGTTGAAAAGAATCGAATGCGCGCCGAATGGATGAATCCGTCAGATAAAGAAAACCCGGCCAATGGCACCCATACTGCAGCGCTTCCCGAAACACAAGATGAACAAAGTTTGCAATCATCCAAGAAAAAACACACCAAAGGAAGATTTTTTAGAAAACCAAAGAATCCTGAATCCTACTAACCTCAAAATCACATGCAGCTTGGTAAATTAAATACCCTAACTATTAAACGTTTTGCCCCTCCTGGCGCCTATCTTGAAGATGTACAAGGCAATGAGGTACTCTTGCCAAATAAATACCTTACCAATGATCTTGTGGAGGGTTCAGAGGTTGAGGTATTTATCATGAAAGACTCCTCAGAGAGACTTGTAGCCGTAAAAGAAACTCCCTATTTATTATTGGGAGAATGTGCTTTTTTAGAGGTTGTTGAGGTAAATCCTTTTGGAGCATTTGTTGATTGGGGACTGGATAAAGATTTATTTGTTCCTTTTGCCGAACAGCGCCATGAGCTGCTTATTGGTGAAAAATACCTCATTGCTCTCCTTTACGATTACGATACGGATCGTCTTTTTGGAAGTATGAAACTCAAAAAGATACTTTCTCCTTGTCAGGATAAATCTTTAGAAGGTCAAGAGGTCAAACTCCTAGTGGCTGAGGAAGGTAAATTAGGAAGAAATGTCATTGTTGAGATGTGCTATGAAGGTTTAATTTTTAAGGATCAACAAATTCAACAACTCACAACAGGTCAAGAGCTCATGGGCTATGTCGCAAAGGTAAGGGATGATGGCAAACTAGATATCCGTCTTGAAATCCCAAATGACAGTCGCTATGATCTTGCAGAGCAAAAAATACTGAATTTCCTAGACGAAAATGATGGCTTTTTACCTCTTACAGACAAAAGTGATCCCGAAGAGGTGCGTGCACTTCTTGGGTTAAGTAAAAAGACTTTCAAACAAGCCATCGGCAAACTTTACAAACACCGAAGAGTAGCCATTGAAGCCGAAGGCATACGGAACTTAAACAATCCTAGGGTTAAAAATTAGCGTAAGTACAGATCATCATTGATTTTGCATCAGATTGCTTAACTTTGCCAAATGGAAATTCCAAGTAAAATTGCCGTGATTGGTGGTGGAAGCTGGGCTACGGCCTTGGTGAAAATTCTTTCTAACAATTCCAACCAACTACATTGGTGGATGCGCAATCAAGAGGCCATTGACCACATTCAAAATTATGGACACAATCCAAAATATTTACAATCTGTTAGCTTTGAGCTCAATCAAATAAAGCTGAGCAATAATTTAGTTGAAACATTAGATGCTGCTCAATGGATTATCATTGCCACGCCAGCCGCATTTCTAGAGGAGGCATTTAAGGGTATTGGGCCTGAGCATTTCAAAAATAAGGTTGTATTTTCAGCGGTGAAAGGAATCATTCCAAAATTTAATGCGATTCCGGCAAGATTCATTCACAAAAGTTTTGATGTTCCTTACGAGCATATTGGAATAATTTCAGGTCCGTGTCATGCAGAAGAAGTGGCACTCGAGCGTTTGTCATACCTCACCCTAGCCTGTCCAGACATGAATTTAGCCCAACAAATGGCCGATGCTTTGCGCTGTAGATACATTCAGACAACAACAAGTGATGACCTCTTTGGAACTGAATTTTCGGCAGTACTTAAGAATGTTTATGCCTTAGCAGCAGGTATTTGCCATGGATTGGGTTACGGAGATAACTTTCAAGCAGTACTTATTTCAAATGCAATTCAAGAAATCGAAAGATTTATCGATGTCATACATCCTGTGCACAGAGATACTAAAACAAGTGCTTACCTTGGTGATTTGCTTGTCACGGCCTACTCCAATTTTTCAAGAAACCGAACCTTCGGTTTTATGATTGGCAAGGGGTATGGAGTCAAGACCGCACAATTAGAAATGAACATGATTGCCGAAGGCTACTATGCCACAAAAAGCCTTCATCAAATCAATGAGAAATTTAATGTGAACATGCCGATACTTTCAGCAGTATACCAAATCGTTTATGAAAATAAACCTCCTGGTCAACAAATCAAGTTATTAGCAGATAAATTATCATAAAATGAAGGTATTTAAATTTGGAGGTGCATCCGTAAAAGATGCCGCGGCTGTTAAAAATGTCAGTGCCATCATTTCGCGATATCCGAATGAAAAATTGCTTGTTGTGGTATCGGCTATGGGTAAAACTACCAACCATTTTGAAGAACTCATAGAAGCACTTTACGACCAAAATCATGCTGTTTATGCAGGCATTTTAGATGAGATCAAAACATACCATTGCGATATAATGGCTGGTTTATTTGCCGATAGACACTATACCCTATACGAAGAAATAGAAAGCTATTTTGATCAACTAGGTCAATTATACTTCAAGCCGCTCGCAGAAAATCGTTCCTTTCAGTATGATCAAATTGTTGCCTTTGGCGAATTGATTTCGAGTAAAATTCTTGCGGCCTACCTCGTTGATCAAAACCACAGTGCTTCATGGCTTGATGCCAAATCCATTATCCGTACAGACAATACTTATCAAGAGGGAATTATTGATTGGAACAAAACTCAAGAATTGTGTCAAACAAAGGCAATTGGGTTATTGAATCAAGTTGATATTGCCGTCACACAAGGATTTATTGGTCATACTGCCGAAGGCTTCACCACCACACTTGGGCGAGAAGGATCCGATTATACCGCCGGGATCTTGGCTTTTTGCTGCAATGCAAAAAGTGTTACTATTTGGAAAGATGTTGCGGGAATGCTCAATGCAGATCCGAAATATTTTTCACAAACCCAGTTGTTAGAGGCGATTTCTTTTAAGGAGGCCATAGAACTCTCCTATTATGGAGCTAGTGTAATACACCCTAAAACTGTACAGCCCCTTCAACAGAAAAATATTCCGCTTTACGTTCGCTCATTCTTAGACCCTGATGCCAAAGGCACTATTATATCAGCCAATGCTGATAGAGATTCCCAAATTCCATCATACATTGTCAAATACGGTCAGGTGCTGATCACTTTTAGCCCGAAAGATTTTTCATTTATTGCCGAAAAACAACTCTCTGAAATTTTCGCTGTGCTGTCTGGGCTAAAAGTCACTATCAATGTGATGCAAAATTCTGCACTCAATTTTTCTATTTTGGTCGACGAAAAGAAAATTGATCTAGAGCAATTGAAGTTGAAGCTCGAGAATACCTACCATTTGAAATATAACAAGGGCCTTGAGCTTGTCACGATTAGGCATTACAATACAGCCATACTTGATGAAATGAAAGCCTCAAAAACCTGTTTGGTAGAACAAAAAACTAGAACTACAGCTAGAATTGTTCTGAAAAATTTAGCCTAAAATACCCTTTTTGTGGTATAACATTGCGTCCAATTTGATACTAAATTTGCATATGCCTCAGACGCTTGACTCCATTCTACTAGATCAACTTGTTGAAATTGTTGCTATAACGGAAAATGCGATTTCTCCCAAGTTAATTGAATTAGGGATGACCAAAGGTCAGAAAATCAAAGCGGTATTCAAAGCACCCTTCGGAGACCCGATTGCCTATGAACTCAATGGCAATCTCATCTCTATGCGCAAGGAAGAAGCTCAACAAATTGAGGTTATCTTATCCTGAGCAAAATTCTTAGCTTTGTAGCCCATGAAAATCGCATTATTAGGCAATCCAAATACAGGAAAGAGCTCAGTTTTCAATATGCTCACAGGGCTTCGGCAACAAGTTGGCAACTTCCCAGGCGTAACGGTCGATAAAAGGGTTGGGGAATTTTCAACTCCCAAGGCCACACACCAACTGATCGATTTTCCCGGTAGCTACAGCCTTTATGCCAGATCTTTAGACGAACAAATCGTTGAAGATATCATGTCTGATTCAAGCCATTTGGACTATCCTCATGCGGTTATCTACGTTGCTGATGCAGCCAATCTAGAACGGAACCTTCTTTTCTTTAGTCAGATTTACGATCTTGGACTGCCCTGTATTTTGTTGCTTAACATGGTAGACAGGGCACAAAAAAAAGGCATCCTTATCAATGAAGGGCTGTTACAAGAAGCCTTCCCAAATGCTCATATCATTCGTTCTAATGCACGAATTGGATTTGGTAAAAATCGCATTATCGAAGCCATTGAACTTCTTTCTGACGCAGGACAAAAGGAAAAATCCTTGCGCCAATTTGAATTTTTGAGCAATGCTCAAAGCCAACAAAAAGACACCGAAGCAAGGCTAGAAAAAATAAGAAACCTGGGGCTTATACAACAAAGCAATTTAAATGGACCAAAACAAGCAAAAACGCTCGACAAAATACTGACCCATCCCGTTTATGGCTACTTTATTTTTGCTATTCTACTACTTATAATTTTCCAATTTATTTTCAGTTTTGCCACCATTCCGATGGATTTCATCGATGCGCAATTCGTTCGTTTGAGCCTTTGGAGTAGTGCCGTACTACCCGATGGATTATTGAGTGATCTGATTTCTCAGGGATTAATTCCAGGGATTGGCGGCGTGTTGGTGTTTGTGCCACAAATCGCTATACTTTTTCTATTTATTTCGTTATTAGAAGAAAGTGGTTATTTGTCTAGGGTTGTGTTCATCATGGATAGACTGATGCGGCCTTTTGGACTCAATGGCAAGAGTGTGGTGCCATTGCTTTCAAGTGTTGCTTGTGCTATTCCTGGAATCATGTCCGCGAGGACAATCTCTGATTGGAAGGAGCGCCTGACCACTATTTTCGTGGCTCCTTTCATGAGTTGTTCGGCTCGCATTCCCGTTTATACTCTGCTCATTAATCTTGTCATTCCTTCCAAATATCTGTGGGGATTCCTTAGCTTGCAAGGCCTGGTTTTATTCGGATTATATACACTCGGAATTGTGTTTGCACTTGGTACAGCGGCACTCTTGAAATTATTGGTCAAGAGAAAAAATCAAGGCTTCCATCTAATGGAATTACCTGATTATAAAGCGCCAAGATTCAATAACGTGCTGATAACGGTCTTTGAAAAAGTAAAAATCTTCATCTTAGATGCCGGGAAAATCATCATTGCCATTTCCATTATTCTTTGGGGCCTAGCCACTTTTGGGCCTAGCTCAAGAGATCAGCACCTTGAGCAATTGAAGCAAAGTGCTGTATATCAAAGTGCCCAAATCTCTGAGCAAGAATCATTAGAAAAGTCCTTACTATTGTCTGAGTCCTATATTGGTCATTTTGGCAAGTGGCTTGAACCAGCCATCCAACCCTTGGGTTATGATTGGAAGATTGGAGTAGCACTTCTGAGTTCATTTGCCGCACGCGAGGTTTTTGTTGGTTCTTTGGCCACAATTTATTCAGTCGGTGATGACAACGATAACCAAAGAAGGCTCATTGAAAAGTTAAAATATGAACGCAATGAACAGGGCAAACCGGTTTACTCCTTAGCTACAGGCCTTTCACTTCTGATATTTTATGTATTTGCAATGCAATGCATGGCTACGCTTGCCGTTGTCAAACGCGAAACCAATGGCTGGAAATGGCCCATTATTCAATTGATTTATATGGGAACAGTGGCATACTTATGTGCCTTTATTACTTTTCAATTTTTATCATAACAACAATTTTAGTAATTTGCATTCATGCAAAAGGTCATAACCATTTTCATCATATTAAGCGCGAGTATTTTTCTTCTGAGACATTTATTTGGGCTATTTAGCAAGTCATCATCAGCTTGTCATGGATGTGGATTCAATGCTGATCATACTAAGAAGAATGCTATCTAAAGCCCAATCTTACCAATATAGTCACGAATTCTTCGCAATCAAAACAGCTCAATCCGCTGAATTTGCCTCAGAATTTGATGCGACACTTCTCAACGCTGACCACGTCTATTGGCTCAACTTTCATGGCCTTGATGACCGAGAAAGTATAGAGCAGCTATGCCAAAAAATTGGACTAGATAGACTCAGTACCGATAGCATCTTTGAACCGCTTAGAAGGGCGAAAGTTGAGGAATACCCTCATTATTTATTTTTCCAGTTACTTACCTTGCCAAATGCTTGTACGGATACGGAAAAAACTGAGCAAATCACCTTTGCTTTAGGTGAACAATTTTTATTTTCTTTTCAGCACAACGAAGGCCAACATTTTGGTGATGTCCGACTACGGATTGAAAAATCAAAAGGTAAAATCCGCAATCAAGGGGCAGATTTTTTACTCTTTCGTTTGCTCGATGCCTTATTGGATGAATTATTTCAATTCAATGATAAAATATCAACTGACATTGACCTCATTGATCAACGCATCCACGCGCAATTAAAAGCAGATTTACTACGCCATATCGAATACCAAAAACGACAACTCATCGGTTTAAGAAAAATTGTTCAACCCATCAAGGATTTATTGGCGGCCCTCGAAACAATGGATAACCAACTCATCGATTCTAAACATCAACATTATTATAAAAATTTACGAAATAGCTGCATGAGTCTTCTTGAGGATATAGACGCTCACAAGCAAATCTTAGACGGGCTTTCTAATCTTTATTATGCCGTGCAAGGGCAGCGCATGAATGAAATAATGAAGGTCTTGACTGTGGTTAGTAGCATTTTTATTCCCCTTACTTTCATTGTTGGTGTGTATGGTATGAATTTTAAATATATGCCTGAATTAGCTTATCCATATGGATATTATACTGTGATTGGTTTGATGTTTGTGTTGGGTGTTGGACTCTTGCTGTTCTTCATCAAACGAGGCTGGCTCAATCGCGAATAGATGTTAATGAAGTGTTAAATCTAATTAAGCTCTCAGGAAGCTCCTTAACTTTCGGATAGATAAACAGATACTTATGAAAAAATTATTGCTTTCTTTCGGCGTTGTTTTTACGGCTATCCTTGGCCTCAACAACGTAAGTGCACAAATTGAAAAAGGTGCAAAAATTGAATTTAACAAAGAAGTCCATGACTACGGTAGCATCAAATACGGAGGCGAACCTTATTGTTCTTTTGAGTTCAAGAACACAGGTGATGAACCTTTAATTATTTCGAATGCAAAAGGATCTTGTGGTTGTACTGTACCTGAATGGCCAAAAGAGCCTATTGCCCCAGGTGCAAAAGGTAGCATTCGTGTAAAATATGATACCAATCGCCCTGGCCCTATCAATAAAAGTGTAACGATCACTTCAAACGCAATTAACGAGCCAAATAAAGTTATTCGTATCAAAGGTGAAGTTGGACCAGCCCCTGAAAGCGGCGTTCCTGTAAATAATTCAGGTGCTCCAACCAACAATTAGAAATCAATACAATATCAATAGAAAAGCCGCTTGAAGCGGCTTTTTTTATGTCATGAAGTTCTGATAAACTAAATTTCTAGGAACTGGCTTACCGTATTTGGCCAATGGGCCACTGTCTTTTCACGAAGCAATTGTATGGTTTGTAATCCTGCATTTTTTGCCGCCTCTAATTCCTCAACGGTATCTGATAAAAACAAAATCTGCGGTGCTTCTAATCCAAGAAATTGAACGATGTGCTCATAAGTTTTCTCTTCTCGTTTAGAACCTGTAGTGGTATCAAAGTGATTAGAAAAATGAATAGATAAATCTCCAAATGTACTATACCTGAAGAGCAATTTTTGGGCCGCAATCGAACCTGACGAGAATACACCTATTTTAAGACCCCGTGCTCGCCACTGGTTAAGTGCCGTTGGAACATCGTCGTAGACATGCCCTTGAATGGCCCCAGATTCATAGGCGGATTTCCAAATTATGCCTTGTAGTGTTTTTAAAGGAGTGAGTTTCCTGTCTTCATTTGCCCACTTAAGTAAACAAGCCAAGGCCTCTTCTGTAGTTGTAATGTTGTGTCCATCTTCCTGAGACGCAATTTCCATTACCTCAGCAAAGGCCTGCTTAACCTCGTTAAGTTGCGCATGTTGCGTGAGTTGCTTAAGATTCTCTTTAAAATATGGGAACAGCACATCATATACAAAATGTATGGAGCTTGTTGTGCCTTCGATATCAGTGAGGATGTATTTGATCTGCTTGTCCAAGCGTATTGAATTTTATAAGTACTGTTGTTCTTTACCAGAATGAGTATAATGCGGTGTCCAGCCAGAAGTGTCACTAAAAATGCGAATTGCTTTTACAAATGGATCCGTTGGTCCGGCATCAAACCAATGCTTAGTGCCAGTCGGAACACTAATTAAATCCCCTCGCTGACATAATACATTAAATACAGGTTCATTATCAAGGTGAAACCAAAACAAACCCTCACCATCTACAAAAAAGCGTATTTCATCTTCGTCATGGGTATGCTCTGCTAAAAACTTTGCTCTCAAATCTGAGTAGTTTGGTGTTTGACTGTGTATCGAAATCACATCAGCACTTTTGTAACCACCTTGAGCCATAAACGGTTCTAAATCTTTGGCGTAAGCACTTAGAATTTCTTCTTGTGTGGCTTGGTCATCAAAAACTACCTCACAAGACCACTGGTCGAAATATACGCCAACTCTATCCAAGAAAGCTTTAATTTCTGCGGGTTCAAAGAGTTGAATACTGGAATCTGGAACGGTTAAAATCGCCATCTTTTAACGTAAAAATTCACACTCACAAAGATAATCTAAAGTCTCCAAATGCCTCTGAGCCTCAAAAATATTTTTACCCCATGCATAGGTACCGTGTGCTGCAATAATAAAACAATGCTGTTGAATATCTAGGCGGCGCTCATTAAGATCTTGACAAAGCACACCCATGTCTTGAGAATTTTCTATAATTGGTATAGATATAGCATCAAGATGACTCTTTGTGCCCAGAAAACCCTTTTGTAATTCATAGCCTTGCACATTAAAATTTTTATCGTTGCGCTGAGATATGAGCACTGGAAATTTGCTATGGCTGTGTAAAATCACGCGGGCTTCAGGGAAATTATTATAAATCCATAAATGAATTTGTGTCTCGTCTGATGGCTTCACTCCATGATACATACCCGTACCCACTCCGAAGTGGTCAATGCTCATGAAGTCTTGTTCTGTAAAATCTGCTTTGTTAACGCCAGAACGGGAAACCCAAATTTGTTCATTCTCATCTAAATAAGAATAATTGGTGGAGGTGGCCCATGACCAGCCCCGTTGATTCAATTGGCGAATAAGTGTGGCAAAGGCTGACTTCATTATTTGGTCAGTACCTCCTTTACAATCGAAGCAATTAATTTACCATCTGCTTTCCCGGAAAGCTGTGCTGTTAATTTACCCATCACTTTACCCATATCTTGTGGGCCACTCGCACCGACCTCTAATACAACCTGCTCCACAATACTGCGAATTTCAGATTCATCAAGCATTTTGGGTAAATACGACTCGATGATTTGGGCTTGAAAATATTCTTCCTCAGCCAGATCAGGTCTATTTTGAGCAATATACAGCGCATGAGTTTCCATACGTTGCTTATGCAACTTGAGACAAATCTTCATGGCCACATCGTCTGAAACATTGGCATCGGGGCCGGAGGTTGCCTCTAGAAGCAATTTAGATTTGATATCACGCAAAGCGGCCAACTTTTCCTTTTCTTTGGCAAGCATCGCAGCCTTGATATCGTTATTTATTCTCTCTGTAAAAGACATCCTTAATCGACATTATCGTGAAGAAAATTATTATTGCGTAAAATGGTTTGGCCATTTTGATCAGGAGTGAAACCAAAGCGAGAAACATTTTCTTGTTCACTAGGCTTATCTTGATGGAGTTGGATATTTCTACGCACAAACGCTGGCTCATTTTCATACTCAAGTAAACCCTCTGGCTTTTTTAGCTTCGAGGTGAATTCTTGAATTCTTGAAACGCGCTCTTGTACTTTGCGTTGCTGCTCCTCGGGGCTCAAGACTCTTTTTGCCGATTCAATTTCGACGCGTTTGTCACTGTCGTCTTCTAAAACATGCTTGACTACATCAGGAGCAACATGTTCGCTATTGGATGGCGCATTGCCTTGTACGTCAAAGACCTCCCAAGTCACAGAAGAGCTCGTCTCTGCTGCTTGAACATCTACAGAAGCGGCAGGTGCCTCATCATACAGATCAAAGGTTATTTTTTGAGCAGCAGACTTTTCATCGACAGGCTGTGTCTGATCTCCATTTTCGTTTGAAAGGACCTGATTTTCTTTGATAAAAGGTTCTTGCATATTTGGCAAAGCGGCAATGGATTCAAATGGAGAGTGCATTGGATTGAGTATTTCCTGCTTTTTATCTTCTTCAAGAACAACCACTGTTCGTTCGGGAATCCTTTCAAAACCCGTCATTGGAGAAGAAGAAAAACCTGTTGCAATAATCGTTAGACTGAGTTGGTCTCCAAGCGATGCATCTTTACCATGACCCCATATGACATCGGCAGTAGAACCTGCGGCATCTTGAATGTAATCTGTGATGTCTGTAATCTCATCCATCATGACCTCACGGTCTCCGTAGGTGATATTTAATAAAACATACCTTGCACCAGAAATATCATTGTCATTGAGCAATGGTGAATTCAATGCATTCTTTACTGCAACCATTGCACGGTCTTCGCCAGTAGCAACTGCACTTCCCATGATGGCATGGCCCGAATTACGCATGACTGTATTGACATCATTGAAATCCACGTTGATAGCTCCAGTAACCGAAATCACTTCAGCAATGCCTTTTGCCGCTACGGTTAAAACATCATCGGCATGAGAGAAGGCTTCAGACAAAGACATGTTTTTACCGAATTCTCTCAGACGTTCGTTGTTGATGATTAAGAGCGTATCCACATTTTGGCGCATGCGTTCCAAACCTTCTTCAGCTTGTTGACGACGTTTGCGACCTTCAAAATTAAAAGGTAAAGTAACGATACCCACAGTAAGAATGCCTAAATCACGAGCCACCTGTGCAATAACAGGCGCTGCACCTGTTCCTGTTCCACCTCCCATTCCGGCAGTGACGAAAACCATTTTGGTTCCTCCAGAAAGCAATTCTCTTATTTCTTGGATATTTTCCATAGCAGCATTCATCCCGACATCTGGAATCATTCCTGCCCCTCTACCTTCTGTGAGGTTTGGTCCCAATTGAATTCGGTATGGGACTGGCGAATGTTCTAAGGCCTGACAATCTGTATTACAAACAATGAAATCAACGCCAGCGATGCCTTGCAAGTACATGTGGTTCACCGCATTTGAGCCACCGCCTCCTACACCAATTACCTTGATAATAGATGAAGTGCGGCTCGTTTCATTTTGTGGTAGATCAAATTCCATATATTAATGTTTTTCCTATTCGTTTAATTCAATTCTTAGTCTTCGGAATCATCAAAAAACTTCTTAACTGGTTCAAGGATGCTCTTAAAGAAGTCTCCTCGTTTTTGACCACTTGAATGCGTTCTGATTTTCTCTTGCTTTTCTTTGGTGTTTTTTTGAGCGGCTTCAGGATTTTTATCGCTAGCTATTGCATTTTCGGTTTGTTCCCATGGCTTGAGACCTTCCAAACTTTCAAAACCTTTAAGCACCAAACCGATACCCGTTGCATACATTGGGCTAGCTAGTGCATCTAAGTCATTGGTATTGGCAAGATGTTCTGTTGGATATCCGATTCTTGCATCCATACCTGTGAGGTACTCAATAAGTTGAGTAAGGTGCTTGAGTTGCGAACCCCCTCCTGTTACCACAATTCCTCCGATTAATTTCTTCTCATAACCGGAATTCCTGATTTCTAGGTTCACCAATTCGATGATTTCTTCCATACGAGCTTGGATAATGCTCGCTAAGTTGCGCAAGGTGATTTCTTTTGGATCACGACCTCTAAGACCTGGTATACAAACCACTTCATTTTCGTTACTTTCAGAAGCAAGCGCACTACCAAATTTCACCTTGAGCATCTCAGCCTGACGTTCCATAATGCGACAACCCTCCTTGATGTCTTGAGTGATGATCTTTCCACCAAACGGAATAACGGCCGTATGACGGATCAATCCATCGTGAAAAATCGCAACATCAGTAGTCCCGCCACCAATATCTACAAGTACCACCCCTGCCTCTTTTTCCTCATCTGACAATACAGACTGAGCAGATGCAATTGGTTCTAAAATGATATCTTTCACTGACAGACCTGAGCGCTCAACACAACGTGTGATATTTTGCACATTGGTAACTTGACCACAAATGATATGAAAATTGGCTTCGAGGCGCACACCGCCCATGCCGATTGGGTCTTTAATTTCAGGCTCACCATCGACGATATATTCTTGGGGAATAACTGTAATGATTTCTTCACCCGGATTCATGACAAGTTTGTACATGTCGTCCACAAAGGCGTCGATATCGGTCTGAGAAATTTCACCATTTGCCGTGCGACGTGTATAAATACCTCGATGCTGCTTACTTTTAATATGCTGGCCTGCTATACCAACGTGCACATTCTTAATCTTGAGATTGCCCTCAACACCAGCTTGGGTTGCTTCAACAGCACTGTTAATCGATTGGACAGTTCGCTCAATGTTTGAAACCACACCGCGCATCACCCCAAGAGATTCCGCTTTGCCCATGGCAATAATTTCAATTTTGTCATGGTCGTTTTTACGCCCAACAAAACAAGCAATTTTTGTAGTGCCAATGTCCAAACCTACCACAACGCGCGTACGCTTCACTTCAGGGGAGTTATTTTTTTCTGCAAACGATTTGTCCTTCATACTTGACACTTATTTCTTTGTATTTATTCCAGCCTTCATGAGGCAGGGCTTCTTTATAAAAATGCTTCAGACGATTGAATTTATCTGAAACTTCTTTGATACTGCGGGCAGAACCAAAGACAATTTGTTGCTCACCAAGCATCGGAATTAAAATGAAATCACCTATTGAATCTCGGTAGACTTGCCCTATTAATCGATGCATTAATGGATCATTACAAACATAATTTGAAATGCGATAGATTTGGTCAATTTCTCTAGAACTTTTCAAATTTGGATTGTTAATAAAATCGCAATGAATTCGGGGGTTGTAGGGTACATTAATCTCTCCAGAAAATACCAACACACGAGCTGTGTGTGAAGGCGATCTGTACATCATAAATCCTTCTTGATCAAGGTAATAACTTTCACCCTGCCGATTAAAGACACGTGCTATGGGTTTTCTAAGGTTCAAATCAATGGATAATTCAGCACCTAAATGTCGATACACATTTACATTTTTAACCTCTGGCATAGCAGCAATGACCCGTTCAATGCGCTGAACTTTGAGGTCCTTCACTCGCATTTTATCAAAAAATAAATGCCTAATTTGTAGTCGCGTTAGCAGTTCTTGGGAGGTTAAAAATGTATTTTCATCCTCTGAATGTATTGCGATTTTGGGCTTCGTTAAGCGGCGTTGAGATTCCACTTCATTGGCAAAAAAAACAACGAGCAATACAGCTATGCCAACTATGCCCCACAATATCCTCACAAACCAAATTTTCATAGCGTTTGAATATGTATTTGTAGTGTTTCTTTTATCGGACCAACTAGGCGATCGATATCACCGGCGCCTATCGTAAGCACAACTCCGCGATCTATCTTTCGAATTTTTGACAGTAAGTCAATTGGCTCTAGTACCTGCTTTACATCCACTTTTGCCAATTCACATAACCATTCGCTGCTCACCCCTGCAATTGGCTCTTCTCGGGCAGCATAAATGGGAAGCAAATAAAGGCTGTCTAATTCACTGAGTGCACTAGCGAATTCAGGCGCAAAGTCTTGGGTACGTGAATAAAGGTGCGGTTGAAATATTCCTATGAGCGGAAGCTCTGGATAAAGCTTTCGAACAGAAAGTAGTAAGGCTTTTATTTCTACGGGATGGTGCGCGTAATCATCAATATAAATGAGTTCGCTACTGCGCACGTGGTATTCAAAGCGACGTTTGACGCCTTTGAATCCTTGGACCCCTGAACGGAGTTCATCAATTCTATAACCAATTTGGTTCAAGAGGGCAATGCATGCCAAGGCATTTTCAGCATTATGTACCCCAGGCAAACCAAATTTAAAGTCTGTATATTGCACTGAATCATAATACACATCACCGATTTGATAACCATCAACAAAACGCAAATTGGTTAAATTATAATCAGCCTTGGGGTCATCTACACCATAAGTGACCACCTTTGCCAAACTTGGTAAGTTCAATCCATTTTTTTGAATTGAGTATCCTTTAGGGTCAATACGCATAACAAACTGCCTGAATCCTTCCACAAAGGCCTGCTCACTACCATAGATATCTAGATGATCCGGATCAGTCGCCGTAACAATTGCCGCATATGGTGCAAGGTGCAAAAAGCTTCGATCAAATTCATCTGCCTCAATAACCGCAAATTTGCTTTGAGGATGCAAGACCAAATTTGAATTAAAATTAGTTGCAATTCCACCCAAAAATGCCGTACAGCCTGTGGTTAGTTCTGTCAATAGAAAGGCCAATAACGAACTTGTGGTTGTTTTTCCGTGGGTGCCGGCAACACACAATCCTTGGAAGGTTCGTGTCAGGGCGCCAAGTACCTCAGCACGTTTATAGATGGTAAAGTTCTGCTGCTGAAAATAAGTCAATTCAGCCAAAACTTTAATTGCCGGCGTATAGACAACTAGTGTGTTGCTTGGATCTTTAAATTGAGGGGCTATATCAGACCCTAGATCCTCGTAGTGAATACTTATTCCTTCACTAGCAAGAGACTGTGTTAAGGGGCTCTCTACCCTATCATAACCAGCAACATTTTTGCCAACATACTTAAAATATCGGGCTAAGGCACTCATGCCAATGCCTCCAATTCCAACCAAATAAATATTCTTATATGTCTGCAATCCACTCATGTTGTAAGTATTTGCTGACACACATCTACAATTGATTTACTCGCATTTGGAAGCGCTAAAGCGCCAAGTTTTTCAGAGAGTTCTTTTTGCTGCTGTTTGTCATTTAATAATTTAATAGCCAATGGCAATAAGGCTGTTTGCGCATCGACATCTCGTACCAAATAGGCTGCATCCCGATTCACTAAAGAAAGAGCATTTTGAGTTTGGTGGTCCTCAGCTACATTAGGCGAGGGAACAAAAATTGTTGGCTTAGCCAATAAAGCCAATTCACTCACCGAAAGAGCACCGGCCCTAGAAACAACCACATCAGCAATGGCATATGCCAAATCCATGCGTTGAATGAATGGAAATACCTTAACGCTATTTGGCAAAGTATTTGCAAAGGTTTGTAGAGTGCTCTGATATGATTTGCCGCATTGCCATATCAATTGCACTTGCTGGGAAGCTAAATCAAAAACACCGTTTCGGAGCGTTGAATTTAAAGTCTTTGCTCCAAGGCTGCCACCCATTACAAATAAAGTGGGTTGTTGCAAATCTAGGCCAAAATAGGATGCAGCCTCTGCTCTCAATTGTGCATCATTTTGCAATAGATTAGACCTGAGCGGGTTTCCAGTAAAATGAATCTTAGCCTTAGGGAAAAACTTTTCCATATCAGGATACGCCACACATATTGCTTTGGCTTTTTTTGCCAGAAGCTGATTGGTTTTTCCCGCATAAGAATTTTGTTCTTGAATCAGGGTAGGAATGCCTAAAAATTGAGCCATTTTTAAAGTTGGGCCACTGGCATATCCACCCACACCTATGACCAACTCTGGATTAAAATTTTTAATGACCCGGTATGCTTTCAATAAGCTCGATAATAATTTAAAAGGCAACAATAAGTTTTTTAAACTTAGCTTTCGCTGTAGTCCGACAATTGGCAGACCAATGATCGGATAACCCGCCTGTGGAACTTTTTCCATTTCCATTTTACCCAAAGCACCAACAAACAGTACCTCAGCGGCTGAGTTGCGCTCTTTGATTTGGTCTGCAATTGCCAAGGCCGGGAAAATATGCCCGCCAGTGCCACCGCCAGAAATGATTACCCTATTCAACTTCATTTTCACTATTTCTTGAGAAAGATAAATCTTGTTCATTACCTGGCAACTCCTTGGCAAAGGCCTGAACAACACCAATTGACACACAAGCCATAACTAAGGCCGAGCCCCCCATTGCTAAAAAAGGCATGTTTTGCCCAGTGACTGGAAATACCCCAGTACATACCAACATATTGATACTCGCTTGAGTGAGCAAATGAATTCCAATACCCATGGAAGCATAACTTTGAAACAAATCTGTCGTTTTCAAAGCGATTCGAATCATCCTGTAGAGTAAAATCAAATATAGTAATACCAATATTGCAGCAGAAGCCAATCCAAATTCTTCTACAAACGTGGCGTAGTAGAAATCGGCATAGGCCTCCGGTAAAAATTCTTTGAGTTTACCATCTCCAACCCCCTGTCCAAATATAGAACCCACTGAAATGGCAAGCTTGGCATTATTTGCTTGTTGATTTGCACGCAAACTTTCTACTGTTTGATCTGCGGTTTCAACTCGATTATTGATACGGTTCATCCAAGTATCAAAACGAGGTAGAATTTTTGCCTCAGGCAATGCCAAGTGCATGGCTACCACCAGTCCTAGACCAGTAAACCCTATGCCCATGATCGCCAACAATTTTGTCCATGGGACACGTCCTATAAACAACAACAGCATACTCAGCATAAAAATCATTGCCGCCGTGGAAAAATTGTCTTTGAGAATAAGTGCAAAAGTTGCCAAAATTGGCAGCATTAAAGGTAAAATGCCATGTTTCCAATCATCAAGTTTTTGCTGCTTACGCACTAGTAATTTACTCACATAAATAATCAATGCGAGCTTGGCAAAGTCTGATGACTGAAAAGTTAGATTGAGAAAGGGAATACGTATCCAACGACCCGCTCCATTCACTTGGGCACCAAAAAACAAGGTAAAGAGCAATAGCGTTAATCCGACATAGTAAGCAAATTTAGCTACCTGATTAATGTATTTGGCTGGAACCCTATGTATGGCAAACATCGAAGTAAATCCAATGATCACGTATACCAAATGTTTAAAAAGATAGGTAAATGGGGATCCTCCTTCAATCTTTATCAAAATTGGCACAAAACTATATACCGTGACCAAAGAGAAGGCCATCATCAGCAGAGTGATAATCCAGATTACTGGATCGCCCTTGAGATATGTAAGATAGGTTTTCATTTACGGTTTTAAAGACTACGCACAGCTTGTTTGAACTGCTGGCCACGGTCTTCGTAACTTTCAAATAAATCAAAACTTGCACAGGCCGGTGATAACAAAACTGTTTGATCTTTACTAGCCAATTGGTAGGCATAGGCAACAGCCTCGTTTGCCGAACTTGCCTCTACGATGGTGTTGACAACATCTTTATAGGCGGCAATTATTTTGGCATTGTCTGAACCCAGGCAAACAATGGCACTTACCTTTTCTTGAACCAACTGCGTTAATTCACTGTAGTCATTGCCTTTATCTACACCACCCACGATCCAAACGGTGGGCTTATCCATTGATTCAAGTGCAAACCAAGCCGCATTGATATTGGTGGCTTTAGAATCATTGATAAACTCGATGCCATTGACTTTGGCAACGAATTCCATTCTGTGTTCGACATTGACGAAATCTTGTAAACTTTCGCGAACGATTTCTGTACGGATTTCAACGAGCCTTGCTGCAATACCTGCAGCCAAAGCATTTTGTGTGTTGTGTTTGCCTTTGAGGGCCAATTCGTGAATAGACATGGTGAGTTGTTGTTTGTTTATATTGATTTGTAGTTGTTTAGAATCTGCGTAGCCGCCATTTTCTGGTACCTCCTTCAAGGAGAAAGGAAATAATTGCGACTGGAGTGCTCTGGCCTCAATTTGTGATACAATAATTGGGTCATCGGCATTGAAAATGAAGCTATCTGCAGCTACTTGGTTTTGGAGAATGCGCATTTTCGATGCTACATAATTGGACATATTGTAATCATAGCGGTCCAAATGATCTGGAGTAATATTGGTTAGAATGGCAATGTCAGCTTTAAAGTCATACATGTCGTCTAGCTGAAATGAGCTCAATTCCAAAACGTAGTAATCGAAATTTTCTTCAGCTACTTGCTTGGCAAAACTTTGGCCAACATTGCCAGCAAGCCCAACATTCAACCCGGCTTTCTTAAGGATGTGGTAACACCAAAGTGTGGTGGTAGTTTTGCCATTACTTCCTGTGATACATATATGCTTGGCCTTGGAATAGTATGCACCAAACTCTATTTCAGAAATCACCTGAATCCCTTTTTGACGTATGGCCTGCATGATAGGCGTTTTTTCGGCAATACCCGGTGACTTAATGATCAAGTCGGCAGATAATATACGCTCCATTTGGTGCGCACCTGACTCGAATTCTATCTTTAGTGTTTCTAACTGCTCTCTTACCGATGGTTTAATTGTCCCTCCATCGGAAAGAAATACAGTCCAGCCGCGCTGCTTGCCTAAAATAGCTGCCCCCACGCCAGATTCTCCAGCGCCTAAAATAACAAGCATGCGGCCTCTTGCGTCCATATTTACCTGAGCTTAAGAGTTACAATGGAAACTACAGCAAGCAAAACTGCCACTATCCAAAATCGGGCAACGATTTTTGCCTCGTGAATGCCTTTTTTCTGATAATGGTGGTGCAAGGGTGCCATCAAAAAGATGCGCCGCCCCTCTCCAAAGCGTTTTTTGGTATACTTGAAGTACCCTACTTGGAGCATTACCGATACATTTTCTATCAAGAAAATCCCGCATAAGACAGGGATCAGCAATTCCTTGCGAATCGCAATAGCAAACACCGCGATGATACCCCCAAGAGCCAAACTTCCGGTATCACCCATAAAAACATGCGCCGGATATGCATTGTACCATAAAAATCCAATACAAGCACCCACAAAAGCAGCAATAAAAATCACAAGTTCTTCTGCTTCAGGTATATACATCACATTGAGGTAATCAGCAAATTTTGCATGTGAACTGACATAGGCCAAAACCGCTAATGCCAGGCCGACAATAGCTGAAGTACCTGTAGCCAAACCGTCTAAGCCATCTGTCATATTGGCTCCGTTCGATACAGCAATGACAATAAAAATCACAATTGGAATAAAAATGAGCCAACCGTAAGATTTGCCGCTATCTCCAATGAGCCAATTATAGTTGAATTCATTTCCTTTGAAAAAAGGTATAGTTGTGGTCATGTCATCGGTGCGAATCCATTTGTAATGCTCCCCCTGTGCCTGCGCATGTTGATGTGTCACAAACTGCTCGTCGGCTTGCAATTGATAGTTGGCACTCACACGTTTGTGCACCACGACGTTGTCAGAAAAATAAAGAATCCCTCCTACAATGAGCCCCACGCCAATCTGCCCAATAATTTTAGAGGTCCCTTTGAGTCCTTCTTTATTTTTCTTAAATACCTTGATATAATCATCTAAAAAACCAATAATTCCGAGCCAAACTGTTGCGATCAGCATCGTTATGACGTATACATTTTGAAGTTTGGCAAATAGTAAAGTCGGAATAAGAATTGCAGCCAAAATGATTAAGCCCCCCATGGTTGGGGTTCCAGATTTCTCTATTTGACCTGCCAATCCTAAATCTCGAACGGTTTCTCCAATTTGCTGCGCACGTAAGCGATTGATAATTCTTTTACCAATAATCACCGAAACAATCAAAGAGGTGATCAATGCCAAAGAGGCGCGAAAAGAGATGTAATGAAATAATCCGGCACCGGGAATGTTCATTTGATCAAGCCAAGAAAACAATGAGTATATCATATTATTTATCGAGTTGGTTAAATAAATTTTGTGTTGTTGCTACATCGTCAAAAGGGGTGCGAATGCCGTTTATTTCTTGATAGGTTTCGTGACCTTTGCCTGCAATTAGGATGATATCATCAGGCTGAGACATCACAATTGCCATCTTGATGGCTTGCAAGCGGTCAACGACTGTAAATATTTTGTGTTGATCCGCATCTTTAACTCCAGCCTCCATTGCTGCAATGATTTGAAGAGGGTCTTCCGAGCGAGGATTGTCTGAAGTAAAAATGACCTGCTGACTTTTAGAAGCCGCAATTGCCGCCATCTTTGGCCTCTTTTCCTTGTCTCTGTCTCCACCACAGCCAACGACAGTGATGATTTGTTTTCCATTGCGAAATGCCGCAATGGTATCCAGGACGTTCTCTAAGGCATCTGGTGTATGAGCGTAATCTATGATGGCAGTTCGACCATTTCGACTGCGTAGGTGCTCAAAACGGCCTGCAACATGTTTTAATTCCGAAATGATGCGCAAAACCTCAAGCGGTTCTTGCCCCAAACTAGTGGCTATGCCATAGACCAATAATATATTCGACGCATTGAATGCCCCAACCAAGCGTGTATGTACTTCTTGTCCGTTGATCTGTAGCACCAAACCACCTAAACTATTTTCTATAATTTTTCCTTTGAAATCTGCTGGTGACTTTAGTGCATAACTAAAGGCCTTAGCCTTACAATTTTGCAACATCACACTACCATTGCGGTCGTCGGTATTGACAACGGCAAAGGCCGTAGGATCAAGGTGATCAAAAAATGACTTTTTTACCTTGAGATAAGCGGCAAATGTATGGTGGTAATCTAGGTGATCATGAGTAATATTTGTAAATCCAGCCGCTCGAAAATGAAGCCCACCAATGCGTTTTTGATCAATAGCGTGCGAACTCACCTCCATAAAACAATACTTGCAACCGGCTTCAACCATTTCCCTCAAAAGTGCATTGAGTGCAACAGGATTGGGAGTTGTGTGTGTTGCGGGCACTTCTTTTTGGCCAATTTTATTAACTACCGTAGATAACAAACCACATGAGTAGCCAAGATGGCTAAAAAGTTCATGGAGCAAGGTCGCGGTGGTAGTTTTGCCATTTGTACCAGTGATGCCTATCAGTTCGAGTTCTTTGGAAGGGTAGTTAAAAAAAGTACAAGAAAGAGTCGAAAGCGCTTCACTCGTATTTTCCACCTCTATGATCGTTGCATCAGAAGGAAGAATCACATTTTTCTCTACAATAAAAACCCTACAACCCTGATCATAGGCTTGCTGAGCAAATTGATGACCATCGGTTTGCAGCCCGACAATACAGAAGAATAAGGTATCCGCTTTGGCAAGTCTAGAGTCAAAAACCAATGCAGCAATATTTAGATCAAGTTTACCTTGATTTAGCTTGTAAGTGAAGTCCGTAAGTAAAACAGAAAGTGCTTGCATATGCTAATTCAATTTGATATAAATAAGCTGACCTTTGACTAGAGGCGCCCCTGGTTGGATGGATTGATGTACTACCTTTCCCTTGCCCAAAATCTGGACAATACAGCCTCTATCTTCAAGAAGATAAACCGCATCTTTGGCACTCATTCCAAAGACATTGGGCACTTTGTGTTGGTTGATTTTTGTAGCTTGAACTTGTAATTTTTGATTGCTGGTATCTCCGTGGGCCCATTCATAATTTGTATTGAGTTGATGAGGCACTTTTAAATTTTTTAATAAATAGCTCAAGTCCTGACGCTTTCCAACCTTTAACACAGGCACGTCGTTTTCAATTGGATTGCGTGGATCATTGACGGCACTATGGTACTGTAAGGCTGAAGCATATATTTTATTGGCAATTTCTGCAAATACAGTCCCGGAAACAGCGGCACCATAATAGGCCTTTTGTGGTTTTGCAATTACTACGATGCAAGAATAGATCGGTTTTTTTGCCGGAAAATAGCCCACAAATGAAGCTTGATAAGAACGGATTTTTTGATCGCGGTAGCCGCTTTCACCATTAAGTTGGGCAGTTCCAGTTTTTCCTGCTATGGTAAATAACGAACTTTTGAGTTGCTTGCCTGTACCACGTATCATAACCCCTTCCAAACAGTTTTGAAGAATTTTCAGTGTATGATTTGAGCAAATTTCTTCATTGAGGACCACTGGTTCAAAGCTTTTTATCACCCGTCCAAGCCTTTTGATTTTTTCAACAAATAAAGGGCGCACCAACTGGCCATTATTGGCCACAGCATTGTAAAATGCCAAGGTTTGTAAGGGAGTTTGCATAACTTCGTAACCAACCGACATCCAAGGCAATGATAAGTTTGACCAATTGGCATCTCCGAGTTGTGTTACTTTTGGTCGGGGCTCACCCTCCATGTCTATTCCGAGTTTCTCGGTAAGACCAAATTGCTTTAAGCGCTCTAAGAATAATTCGGGATCATTTTTATAGCTGCGATTCATGAGTTGCAAAATCACATTCGAGGATTTTTCAAAAGCTTTTTGGATGGTAATTACGCCATATCCCATGCCATGATTCGAGTCAGACATGCCATCGCCTCCTACTCTGTAATAACCACTTGCATTGACCTTATCTGTGATTTTAAATTTTTCATCTTCAAGGCCAGCCATCAGGGAGGCCAATTTGAAGGTGGATCCTGGCACCTCCAAATGTCCAATCGCGTAATTAAAATTCTCTGAATATTTACCTTTACTCGTTCTTGTAAGGTTGGCAATAGCTCGCACATAACCAGTTCTAACTTCCATTAAAATCACACTACCGTGTTCGGCGTCCATTTCAATGAGCTGTTTCTCAAGTTCTGAATGAGCCACCTCCTGAATTTCTTTATCTATGGTGGTGACTACATCCGCTCCCTCAACGGCGTCTTTGAGTATTTTTCCGGTTGGCTTCCATCCTGAAGAGATGCGTTGCTCCACTTCTTTTCCAGCTTCTCCCTTTAAAAAGTCATAATAAGCACCTTCAATGCCAACACGTAGGGTATCTTTACGTTCGTTGACTTTCCAATAACCCAATGTACGGTTGAGTAAATTGCCAAAAGGTTTTTTGCGTAAAATCACCTCCTCGTTATCGATGATTCCCCCCTTCATGCGTCCGAGTTTAAATATGGGAAGTGCGTTTAATTTTTTGCGTTCTTGATTGGTCACTTTTCTTCGAATCAATAAATAACGCATGCCGTTGGCACGAGCTTTTCTAATTTTTGCTTCGTATTCTCGTGAGCTCTGGGTGGGGTAAAGTTGATTCAAACCTGCTGCCAATGCACCAATTTGCTGATCAAATACAACAGAATCAACAACAGTTGGATCCATGTAGATGTCATAAAAAGTGATGCTTGTTACAAGTGGCACCTCATTGTGATCTAATATTTGACCCATCCTCGGTAAGCGATCTACCACCCTTGTAGGCAATTCACCCTCATCCATTTGCATAGCGCCACCAGGACCATTGATTTGTAATTTAATGGTAGTGTACAAAACAACAAGCATGAGTGCAACGAATCCGAAATAAACCAGATAAGCACGGTAATAAAGGTAGTTGCGATCCTTACTCATGATTCTTTTTTATCCGTATTACTCTAGTGGCATTCTTTGTTTCTTTGAGTTGACGCTCTGCGAGCCGTTCTGCTATTTTGTAGCGACGCGTTACGAGCTCCAACCTTGCCCTTGCCTCAATAAACTCAGCCGAATGCTGGTCTAAATTTCGTTGGGCCTCGTCAATATCTTTGTTCAATTGCTTTGCGTAATAACCTTTGGAAACCAAAATCAACAATAACAGCATGATAAAGAAGATGTAGTTGAGGTTGTCCAAAACAAACGACTTAGTCAAAAATTCTCCATTAAGGATTTGCGCAATGGCATTTGACTTGACACGCTTACTACCCTTACTATTGCTTTGTGATTTAGCCATTTTTTACCGCAATTCTGAGTTTGGCACTGCGTGCTCTTGAATTCAAAGAACATTCTTCTGGACCCGCAACAATCGGGTGTCTGTTTATTTCTGTAAATGGCTTCTGTATGTTTCCAAAAAAATCTTTTTCAATTTCTCCTGAAAAACTGCCACGCTTTAAAAAATTTTTAACCAAACGGTCTTCTAAAGAATGATATGACATGACGACCAAGCGCCCCCCTGGTTTAAGCACAAGTGCCGCTTGGGTTAAAAAATCTTTGAGCACTTGCATTTCTTGATTCACTTCAATACGAAAAGCCTGAAATACCTGGGCGTAAAATTTATGGTCTTTGAACTTTGGTGCAAAGCGCTCTAGTGCTTTAATAAGGTCAAAAGTTGTTGCGATTGGAGCGTTGTCACGGTATCGAACCAATGCGGCTGCGAGTGTTCTGGAATTGCGCAATTCACCGTACTGATACAATATGTTAGCTAAGGTTTGTTCATCAGCTTCGGCAATCAAGGCAGCCACAGATTTTCCTGAATTGCGATTCATACGCATGTCAAGCGGTGCATCTTCACGAATTGTAAATCCACGATGAGCCGCGTCAAATTGATGCGATGAAACCCCAAGATCGGCCAATATCCCATCTACTTGTAAATGACCAAGGGCACGTAAATGATTTCTTAAAAAAGCGAAATTAGCAGCAACAAAATGAAAGTTTGGTGCAGTCCACGCATTTTGCTGCGCATCTGGGTCTTGATCAAAGACAACCAATTGCCCTTGCTCAGATAATTCGCTAAAAATTGCTTTAGAATGCCCGCCACCTCCAAATGTAACATCAACATAGATGCCATTTGACACGAGAGCCAAGCCTTCTAGGCAAGGCGCTAACATGACTGGTGTGTGGTACGCGGTATTAATCTTCATTGTCTAAATCACCCATTACTTCATCCGCTAAATCAGCGAAATCCGCCATGTTTCCTTCGATCATTTCGAAGTATTTAGACTTATCCCAGATTTCAATTCGGTCGTTGTATGCAATGAGCATCACTTCTCCAACCAAACCAACGCGCTCCATTAGGGCGCTTGGAACCAAAACTCGACCCGCATTGTCAAGGGAAACCTGCTTGGCACCCTGATGAAATAAGCGGTAGAACATTCGGTTTTTAGGCTTAAACAAGTTCATTTTAGATAAGCGCTGACTGATTTTCTCCCATTCTGGCAAGGGGAATAAAGTCAAGCAATCTTCAAAGCCTTTGTTTAACATGAAATCACGCTGGGAAACTGCAGGCAATTGCTTGCGCAAACCAGACGGGAAAAGGAAGCGCCCCTTCTCATCCATTTTGACCTCAAATTCACCTACAAGTCCTGACATAGCGTTATAATGGGTAAAATTAGTGGATTCTTACCACTTTTTACCACCAGCTTTTTTAAATGTTGATAACTTCTAACGTATAGAACGAATAAAGGTTACATATTAACAATTATAAACAGCGCTTAAACCTTGTAATACAAATGATTATATCCTAATGGTGGGAATAAGTGGGAGTTTTTTCAACAAATTGTTGATATCGCATTTTTCAGCCCTACTTTTATGGTTTTTAATCTACATTTGCACATGCCAAAAAAGCCCCTCAGTTACTTACTCATTCCACTGCTTGCCTGTATTTGGGGAAGCTCATTTATTTTAATGAAGCGCGGTATGTTTACTGCCGATGGCATGCCGGTATTTAGTGCTGAGCAAGTTGCAAGTATCCGCATCTCTTTGGCAAGCATTGTTTTTTTGCCACTTTTGCCTAGGTTGTTAAAAAACAAGCATTTTAAAAGTGATATTCCATTTTTTATGATTGTTGGGTGGGGAGGAAACTTAATTCCCGCCTTTTTATTCACCTATGCTGAACAATCGCTTGATTCAGCAATTGCAGGAATCATGAACAGCTTTACGCCAATTTTTACCATTTTGATCGGTTACTTGATCTTTAAATCAAGTATCTCGACCCAACAAATTATTGGCACCTTGATTGGGTTTATAGGTATCTCTTGGCTGATTTCATTGAGTAATCCAGCTACAGGTCATTTTCAAATTGCCCCAGCGCTAGCCATCTTGCTTGCTACACTTTTATATGGCATCAGTTTAAATACAATCAAGCATAAATTAAATAAATATAACTCCATTGAGATTGCAACGGGAGGTTTTACTATGGCCTTGTTACCCGCCCTTATTGGTTACTTTATTTTTGAAACACCAGCCGTATTCAAAAATAATACGATGGCTATTTCAAGTTTCAAGTACGTTGCAATACTTGGCCTTGTCGGCACAGCTTTTGCCGTGATTATTTTTAACCGCATCATTGCTCAAACCACGGCCGTAGCTGCCAGTACCGTTACCTATTTTATCCCAATAATTGCTGTTGCCATAGGCATTGCAGCCGGTGAGCTTTTCATTTGGCAACAACTTATTGCCATGTTTGTAATCATTAGTGGTGTCTTGTTGGTCAATTTGAAATTCAAAAAAGCGAACATTTAGGCAATATTTACGTAAGAAATTGGGCTAAAACTTTGGAGTGGATACAGAAATCACTATCTTTGCACTCCAATTTTGGATTATTTAAAATAAAAACAAGCTATATGTACGCAATTGTAGAGATAGCAGGGCAGCAATTTAAAGTGCAAAAAGACCAAAAGGTTTTTGTACATCGTCTTGATGCAGAAGCAGGAAAAAAGTTAGACTTTGACCGTGTTCTGTTAATTGAAGACGCTGGCAAAGTAACCCTTGGCGCCCCCGCTATAGAAGGTGCAAAAGTCACCGCAGAAGTTTTGGATCACGTAAAAGGTGACAAAGTCATTGTTTTCAAGAAAAAACGTCGTAAAGGTTACCGAGTTAAAAATGGTCACCGTCAGCAATTTACTGCTATCACAATTAAAAGTATCAAAGCATAATTTCCCTTTATCAAGGAACTAAATAACTAGAAACCATGGCACACAAGAAAGGAGTCGGTAGTTCGAAAAACGGTCGCGAATCGCATAGCAAGCGCTTAGGTGTAAAAATCTTTGGTGGTCAAGCGGCCATCGCTGGAAACATTATCGTTCGTCAACGTGGTACACAGCATCACCCAGGCAACAATGTAGGTATTGGCAAAGATCATACCTTATTTGCACTCACAGATGGTCTTGTTGAATTCCGCAAAAAGAAAGACAATCGTTCTTTCGTTTCAGTTGTCCCGTTTGAAACAACTGAGGCTTAAGTCCACAATAAAATTGAAAAAAGCTCCCAATGGGAGCTTTTTTTTTACCCTTGAGCCACCTACGCACCGAGCTTAATTCCTTATTTTTGGATTGATCCAAACAAAATGAAAAAATTATTATTTGTTCTTCTGTCCGGTTTATTGCTTGTAATTAGCTTTCCTTTTAGCGGTAGTTTCACGCCGCTGGTATTTATAGGGTTTGTCCCACTTTTAATGCTGCGCAAACAGCACCTCGAGGCGGAGCAAAAAACATGGAAACTTGGGTTGTGGAATTATTTTTCATTTTTACTTTGGAACCTTGGCACCACTTGGTGGGTGGCCAATGCCTCAATCGATGGTGCAATTTTTGCCTTTACGATCAATGCACTTTTAATGACCCTCGTCTTTGGCACCTGGAGTTGGATACACCGTAAAATCAACTCATCACTTAGTTATTGGTTACTCATCCCCATATGGCTAATATTTGAATTTGGTCATCACCGTTGGGATTTATCCTGGCCTTGGCTCACACTAGGCAATTACTTTTCGGTTCGGACCGGTTGGGTACAGTGGTATGAATGGACTGGAACACTCGGCGGAAGTGCATGGGTGCTGTTGGTGAATCTTTTGATATTTCGTTTATATAATGTGTATCGAGATGTAGCCAAAAGAAACCGAAACATCTTTGCTTTAATAGGAGTTTTAATTATACCAATAGCAGTAAGTCAAATCTTGCTTTCCTTAGTTACCATCGATAAAAAAACCACTTCTCTGAATGCAGTTGTACTCCAACCCAATGTTGATCCGTACAGCGAAAAATTTGCAGCAAACGCAAGCAACGAAGTCTTTGCTGATTCATTGATCAACCTTGCTAATCGACATATCACCAACCAAACAGACCTCGTCATCGCCCCGGAAACAGCGCTTCCGCTTTCATTCTTAGAAGACCGTTTACATACCTTTGAGTTTGGAGAAAAGCTACAAGAACAAGTGAGCAAATGGCCACAAGCCAATTTATTGATTGGTGCCTCAACAGTTAAATTATTCGACAGCAAACAAAGTGTGGCGAGCACGCCAATTCCAAATGAAAAACGATGGTACGAAAGCTACAACTCTGCCATACTGCTTAGTAAAAATCATGAACCACAATTTGCGCATAAATCAAAGTTGGTACCAGGCGTTGAATTGATTCCTTTTTCGGCTTACTTACCATTCTTATCGGCAATCGCCATTGAAAATGGCGGTACATCAGGAACCTTAGGGGTAGAAAAAGAGCCAAAAGTTTTAGATATTTTAATGAAAGATCATGACAAATTGAATCAAAAGTCAAATCAAAATATTGGTTTGGCACCTATCATTTGCTATGAATCCATTTACGGTGATTTTGTACGCAAGCAAGTACAGAAAGGAGCGCAATTCGTATGCGTCATCACCAATGACGGCTGGTGGGGAGACACCCCTGGCTACAAACAACACTTTTCGTTTGCACGCCTGCGCGCCATAGAAACACGTCGTTGGGTTCTGCGCAGCGCCAATACTGGAGCTAGTGGGAGTATTGATCCAAGTGGAAAAGTAGTCAAAAAAACGTCCTACTGGACCAAGGAAGCTTTTTCTCAGAACGTTGAATTGCGCACCGACCGCACATTTTACACCACCTATGGCGATTATATAGCTGGCCTGTGTATTTCATGGATCTTCTTTGCATTTAGCCACTTACTGATGCAAAAAGCGCAAAAAGTTCGTAACTTACAACAATGAAATTTATTGTTCTTCTCCTATTTTTCATTTACACCTTGCCCCTCAAGGCCCAAGTTACACTCTCAAGCTCTAACTTGCCAATAGTAGTGCTCAATACAGGTGGCATCGCTATTCCAGACGAACCCAAAATTGACGGATTCATGGGCATCATCAATAACGGGCCCGGTCAAATTAATTATATCACCGATAATTTCAATGAATTTTATGGTCAAATTGGCATAGAGAAAAGAGGCTCCTCTTCGAATGGCTTTCCACAAAAATCCTATGGGCTTGAAACCCGTGGTCCGGATTCGGTAAATTACAACGTATCGTTATTTGACTGGCCTTCTGACAACGATTGGATTTTATATGCGCCTTATACAGACAAGGCCATGCTGCGCAATGTATTGACCTATAAATTAGGCAATGAATTAGGTCGCTGGGCACCAAGAACTCAATTTTGTGAAGTAGTCTTAAATGACCAATACATTGGAGTCTACGTGCTTATGGAACGTATCAAAACCAACCCTGGACGTGTAAACATCGATCAACTGCTTTATGAAGATACGCTTGACAATCACCTAACGGGGGGATACATAGTCAAGGTAGATAAAACTACTGCAGGTGGTGTAATCGCTTGGACCTCCCCCTACTTGTGCCAATCACCAGGAACAGGTCCGATAAAGTATCAAATGCATGATCCGGATATTTCACAAATGCACCCCAGTCAGTTGAGTTATATTGAAAATTACATCACCGATTGGGAAGATGCACTTAAAAGCAATTCCTTTACAGATCCTATTATTGGTTACAAACCTTTTATTGATGTTGGGTCCTTCATTGACTACTTTTTAATGACCGAAATCTCTAAAAATGTAGACGGATACAGGATTTCTACCTTTTTACACAAACAACGCTTCAGTGAAGGTGGGAAGTTGGTGGCAGGGCCACTTTGGGATTACAACATTGCCTGGGGAAACGCTAATTATTGCCAAGGAGGAAACACCAATGGTTGGGAGATTAATTTCAATAGTATTTGTGGCGGTAGCGGAGGTTTGCAAAATCCATTTTGGTGGAAAAGGATGCTTGAAGATGAACTCTTTGCCAATGAGGTCAATTGCCGATGGACAGCCCTGAGGCAAAATATTTTTAGCGATTCAGCCATATTAAATTACATCGATTCAGTGGCGCTCATCTTAGAAGAGCCCGCAATACGGCATTACCAAAAATGGCCAATCTTAGGCACCTATGTTTGGCCGAACAACTATATTGGCCAAACTTTTCAAGATGAAATAAATTATCTCAAGACATGGATAACAAACAGAATGGCCTGGATGGATGCCAATATGTTTGGTACTTGCATAGCCAATATTGCTTCGAGTTCAAAACAAGCATTAGAGATTTTTCCTAATCCGTCAACAACGAGCCTAACCATTTCTGGACTTAACGGTACAGGAGTATTAGAAGTGCTAGATTTATCTGGTAAAATGGTAGCATCCTATCCCTATCATTCAAAATCAATTGAATTGATCACCGAAGATTTTCAAAATGGAATCTATTTTATTTCTGAAACAAATAAAGGCATACATGAAAAATTTCTTAAACAATAAAAAAATTGGTACACTATTGCTGGGATTGGTCCTTATTAGCACCGCATGTATTAAAAAATACCCAGGGCCAGGAGGCACATCCGCGCTTCGTGGCAAGGTTACAGGCAAAGAATTCAAGCCGGGTGAACTAGAAATTCAACAAATAACCTTTACACATGGCGCCCAACTAGAACACGGTGATTATTTCTTGCTCAATAAGGTAACAGGCAATAACAATTATTACATCTATTTTAAAAATCCAAATTGGGTTTCGGTAGCTGATCCGAATTTAGACGGTCGGATTGGGCTTGAGGTTGTCTTCAACTATAGCGATTCAAATACGGAGATTGCACAAGCGGTAAAAGATAAAATTGCATCTCTTGGAGTGCTTCAATTCAACATGGCACTCAACCAAGATATCCTCATACTTACATACAAATCAAAAGAAAATATTCCTGACCCTGACAACGGTACAACTAATTTTGCCATTGATATTGTCAATCAGGGGAAAGCTGATTATCAAGGTACTGCGATAAATAATTTGGCAGAGCAACGAGTTTATCTTTGTTATGGCGACGATCAGTTCCCAAGCGTTGATTTGCGCACCAACGCTCAAGGAGAATTTGAATTTAAAGACCTTCAAGTTGGCACCTACAAAGTTTACGTCGTTGGCCAATTGCCTCCAAATGCCAATGAGCATCAAGAAGTGAGTGCTGTAGCCACAATCTCGGAAAAAAAATCCATTACAGATATAGGCACATTGCAAATTTGGTACTGATGCGCAGGTACTTAATTCCATTGCTTTTTATTAGCCAATTGAGCTACAGTCAGTCTGGGCTTTGGCTAGATGCTGCACTCACCAAAAAGTGGAGCAAGAGCCAAAAAACTTCATTTGAAATGGGGCATCGCAGCACCATGCAAAAAGGTTTTGATCGCGCTTACCTTGATTTAGCGCATGAAATGAAATTAAACAAATGGCTCAAAGTATCAGCAGTGGGGCGTCTTGGACTCAATGAACAAAAAAACCAATATGCTTTGGCCACTGATTTATTCACGCTAAGAACTCAAGTGGGTTTTGAGGTATCCCTCTTACCAATACTGCAAATCCGCTCTAAAAAAATTGATCTTAGTTGGCAGTGTCGGCAGCAAATGCAATGGCAACAACAGCAAAGACTTGAAAGTATGCTGCGCAATAAAGTATCATTTTCTTACGACATCAGAAGAAATCCCTTTACGCCCACACTGAGCGCCGAGTACTTCTATCTATGGAATGCCAATGTGCTTTATACACCAATCGATGTTTTGACCTCTGGAGCAGGTGTACAATGGCGTTATTTTGCAGGTGGTGCATTAGAGCTCGGTGATCAACACAACCTCAAACTACAAGTTGGTTACCGTGTCAAGGCCTCAGGTGACCAATTCCTTTACAGGATTTCTTATTCGTATAATCTAGAATAAAGAAGGAAAAAAAAAGGGAGAATCCGAAAACTCCCCCCTTTCCATCAATCAACATTTTAAATATCAATAGCCCGGATTCTGCTGTAAATTCGGGTTAAGTACTATATCCGAAGTTGGAATTGGGTATAGATTGTATTTTGATGATACACCCATTCCGACAACATCATTGCCTTTGAAAGGCCAAACATAATCACCGCTTGTGAACAAATCAAAACGGATGAGGTCAGTTCGACGTGTACATTCCCAATTGAGCTCTCTTGCACGCTCATCTAGGAAATCTTGCAATACCAAGCTGCTGTAATTATGAGAGGCATTGCCATAGGCACGCTCGCGAATTTTATTCATGTAAATCAGGGCAGTTGCCTCATCACCAGAGCGGAATTTTGCTTCGGCATACATCAAAAATACATCTGCCAAACGGAACATTGGAAAATCAACATCTACGTGTGCCGAAGTGGCATTGTTCGAACCATTCAAACCGTCTTTGGTTTTGTTTTTGTACTTCGGATTGCCATAACCTTGCACAAAGGTGCTCATTGAAGTAATCTCTAGTTGCTGACCATCGGTATAAAACAACCAACGAGAATCTTGTGTTGAATCCACAAACTTCTCAACGAATGGACCCGTTGCTCTGTTGCCAGCCCATTTGCCATTGACACCATAATCAGCAGCTACCATAGAACCACCGAGTGCAGAACAAATCATAAAGGTAGTTCCGCCCCATGTTTGCGCATACAAACCGTCGTATACAATTGGGAAAATAATCTCAGGTGAAGTGTGGTTATCTGCAAGGAACAAATCTTGATATACATCGTCAAGTTGGAATACATTGCTATTGATAATTTTTTCACAGTATGTCGCACATTCAGCATTGTGCTCTGTTCCGGTATAAACCTTTGCATTCAAATACATCTTGGCCAATAAGGCGTGTGCAGCACTCTGTGATGCACGGCCATAGGCTACTGATGATGCTGGAGTCAAGTCATTTTCAATGGCCTTGATTTCAGATTCAATGTAATCGAATAAATCAGCGCGCATGATTTGCTCGGGCGTAAAAGCACCCACACGGTCTTCTTCAGTAACAAACGGTACGTTTCCAAATAAATCCATCGCATGGTAGTAAGCTAGCGCACGAAGAAAACGTGCTTCATTGCGCATTGTTACAATTGATTGGATTTGTGCACTTGTAAAACCACGCTCGTTGAGTTTTTCATCGCGGGCTTGCCAAATAAATTCATTACAAAGTGTTATTTGGTAGAAGATGCGGTAGTACATCCCCTTGACCCAAACATTATCGGCATTCCATTCTGTTTTGTTCAGATCTGGAATTCCTGGATCATTCCAACCACAAATTGCTTCATCGGTAGGTAATTCTTGCATATTCCAAAGCACGCGCACATATGCTGAGAAGCCTTCATCGATTCCAGCTATATCTGCCTGCCCAGCAGGGCCTTGGTTGCCTGTCATAGACATACCGGTGTAGAGTTTGGCTAATACTTTGATGTAGTTATCTGCATCACTGTAAACAGCCTCGGCATTCAAACCGTATTTAGGTGATTGATTTAAATTTTTGCCGCAAGCACCTAATAAAAGTGCACTTGCGATTATGCTAAATGTGAAAATTCTTTTCATGGTTCAAAAATTAGAAATTGAACGTAAGGTTAACTGAATAAACGCGCGGACGTGGGTAGAAATTGTTATCAATTCCACCTCCAATTTCCGGATCTTGACCTGAGTACTTGGTCACAACAAATGCATTTTGTACTACAAAGTTTGCATTGAGTCCAACTTTTTCTTTAGCAAAACCAAGTTTGCCAAAGTTGTAGCCAATATTGATAAAGTCCATGCGTAAGAAATTGGCACTTTCCAAATAATGATCAGACATCAATTGGCTCGCAGTAGTGCGCTGCACTTCATCTTGGTAGTATAGTGAACTGATGTTATTGAGGTATTTTTTAGTACCGTCAATAGTTTGGAAAGTAGCGCTATTAGAATGGATATTGTTGTAGATGGTTGCACCCATTTCTGCACGGGCAGAAAAGCCTGCATACCACTTTTTGTATTGAAAATTGAACGCAGTTCCAAAGAACATTTTTGGAGCAGCCTGACCAGCATAGTAGCGGTCTTTCACATTGATGATGCCGTCGCCGTTGCGGTCAACAAAAGCGTTGGTATCTTTCCATTTGTCTGCAGCGGTGATTTGTCCGTCACCATTCATATCGATTTCGGCCTGAGAACCCACTTCAATGACACGACCTTGTGAATCGTATTGTTGTTCTAAAACAAAGAAAGTGTAGGTTGGGTAACCAATCTGATGGGCTTGGATGGTATTGCCAATGCCACCACCAATTCCACCAACCAATACACCCGGCGAAGTAGTATCAAGTACTTGCGCCAATTTTAAAACTTCGTTTTTGTTGTAAGTAGCATTGATGGTCCAATCCAAGCGCATGTCTTTAGTAGCAATCAAACCAGTATTCAATGAAACCTCAATACCTCGGTTCTGCATTGCACCCACATTGGTAAGAATTTCATTGGTAAAATTCGTGCCTGCAGGTACTGGAACAGTAGCTAGTAAGTCTTTGGTATCTTTTTGGTATACATCAACACTACCAGAAATGCGGTCATTTTTGATACCAAAATCAACACCTAGGTTGTAGGATGTAGTCGTCTCCCACTTGAGGTTGGCATCAAAGCCCGCTGGGCGCAAAACCTGGTAATATTGACCACCAAAAGCATATTGCGCAGTTGTTGCACCTTGGAAATAGTTTCCGATATAGGCATAGTCTCCGATACCATCTTGTTGCCCAGTAACACCCCAACCAGCGCGCACTTTCAGCATATTGATGTTTTTGTTATTCTTCAAGAAATCCATTTCAGACAGGATCATCGCAGCAGATGCAGCCGGGAAAAGCCCCCAACGTGTTTCAGGGCTAAAGCGTGAAGAACCATCACGACGCAAAGAAACATTGACCACGTACTTTCCATCGTAGTTCAAAATAGCACGACCATAATATGACATGAGTACATTGCGCGTAAAGAACGGGAAGGCAGATGCGGGAGCAATAATGCTATCTTGTGCCTCATTCCATGTAGGGTTGTTTGGGCTATAGGTATCCCAATCTTGGTAAGAGTAACCGGCTACTACTTCCAAAGTTTGTTTTTCCCACTTAGATCCAGAATTGTAACTTAAGTAAGATTCGAACAACTTGTTTCTTTTCGTAGTACGGTAATTACTGTAACGGCCGTTGGTGAAGAAACCAGAGGCAGACGAAGCTGGTGTGATAACAAAGCCCGTGCCTTCCGAGAAGTCACCACCTACATTCACAGTAGCTTTCAATGCGGGAAGCGATGGCAAATTATAAGTAAGTTTTGCATTGGCTATGGCACGATTTACCTTACTTTGATCGGTTGATTGTTCGATCAAACCTAATGGATTGCGCGCAGAAAGGGTATTTGGTTTGTTGTTATCGATCCACTCAAAATAGCCGCCATAGGATTCGTTTGCTGAATAAATTGGTTGGGTAGGATCAAAAAATGCTGCTCCAAGTGCACCTCGGTTGGCAAAGAAAGATGCGGTTTGAACATATTTCAGATTTGCTTCAACTTGTAAGGTTTTATCCAAAAAGCTTGGGTTCATATTGAGACTTGCGGTGGTTCTTGCAAATTGATCTCTTTTAAGGATACCATTATCAATGCGGTTTCCTATAGACAAGCGGTAAGGTAGGTTTTGAATCCCACCTGTGATTGAAACGTTGTTGTCAGAGATGATGGCGCTTCTGAATACTTGTTTTTGCCAATCGGTGCTAGAGTCTCCGAGTAGCGCTTTTTGTTGTGCAGTCCCGTTGGCATTTACGAGATTGCGCAGCGAATCTGCACTCAAGACATCAAAATATTTTGCAATTGTTGACATTGAAGTTTTAGAATCCAAAGTCACTTTCACATCATTGGAGGCACTACCGCGTTTGGTGGTAATGAGAATAACTCCGTTAGCAGCACGCGAACCGTAGATTGCAGTAGCAGATGCATCCTTCAAAACCACAAACGACGCAATGTCATTGGGGTTGATCAAAGACAAAGGATTGGCTGCACCTGCAATTCCTCCGTTGTCTAGAGGCACTCCATCTATAACGATGAGTGGATCATTGGATGCGTTGATAGATGTACCTCCTCTGAGTCTTAAAGTACTCCCTGATCCTGGGGCTCCGTCGTTGGAAGTTACTTTCAGACCAGCTACCTTACCCATTACAAGTTGTTCTGGGGTAGCGAGCGATCCTTGCACAAAGTTTTTTTCATTGATAATGGCCGCTGAACCAGTCAAATCTTTGGTGCGTTGTGTACCGTAACCAATAACCACAACATCACCAACGTCTTGAATTTTGCCAGCAAACTGAAAATCATTCGTAACCATTTGGTTGGCAACCACGGTAACTTGATCATTTTGGTTGCTGAAACCTTGGAATTTATAAATCAGGTTGTAAGATCCTGGTTTTAAATCTTTGATTTCATAGTAACCATTGTCATTTGACACAGCTCCTTTGCCTAGTCCTTCTACCAATACCGAAGCATTGAAGAGTGGCGTGCCTGCGGCGTCTGTAATGGTCCCTTTAATGCCGGTTTGCGCAGAGGCTACCAAGGAGAAACCAAAAGACAGCAACAAGGCAAAAAAACTGCTAGTAGTTTTCTTTTGCATAGTTTATGTTTTAGCGTTATACAGATTAATCAGTCAAATATATTTTATTTTTTCTTAATGTCAAGTTGACACACTGAAAAAGTTTTCACCATTTGAACTCTATTTCCAATGCATCTTCCTCAATTCTGAACTTAGGATTTCCTATAAGTGTCAAGACTTGAGTTGCTTCGTTGAATTCAAATTTTTGCTTTTTTCCCATAATCCTAATTTGTGATGGTGGCATTGGAGTATGAACCACGCAATAGAACTTAAAAGTATGGTCCTTCCATTGCTCAGCATAGAATGGTGAGGCAAGAAATTGGCATGTTCCTTTTGATATATTACTCGAGCAATGCAATTCTTTATATTTTCCTATATTTTGCGCATCAAAGGTATCGCCATCATCTTCATACCAATTAAAACCATTGGTGACATCTGTACTATTTGGATCAATGTAAAGGTGCAAGGTTACGTTCGTATCAACATATTCTTCGGTGCTCTGGACTGTAGGGCTCATAGGGATAATAGCACCATTGCGTACAAAAACAGGAATATGATCCAAGCTTTTGGTGCATTCTACAACTTGATAGCCGGTTGGTGAATTATTATAAAAAAGCGCGTTTGCCATTTTGCCGGTATGAAAATCAAACCAACTGGTAGCTGAAGGCACTTTTATTCGAAATGAATTCGATTGGTCTGCATTCATAGAATCGGTAACGGCATGCACCAAAAATGATGGGCCCCACATGTAAGTTTCCGCCTCTGCAAAGGACCATTCTTGTTTCGGAAATTCCATAAAAATCGGACGCATCAATGGAGTTCCAAACCTGGCATTTTCATTGGCCAAACTATAATTATAGGGCAATAACTGATAACGCAATTCAATTGCCGCTTTGGCCAAGGCTTTTGTTTGAGTGTCTTTGTAAATAGCCTCACTAGCCACCTCTTGTTGGGCATGAGGTCTGAAAATTGGTTGAAAAACACCATACTGCAACCAACGGATATAAAGTTCTGGATCGTCATTAGCACCGGCAAAGCCACCCAAATCAGAATGCATGTAGGCCATGCCTTGTAAACCCATTTGCATAGAAATTTCCATTTGTGGTTTGAGCCCTCCCCATGTCCTATTGACATCTCCAGACCAAGGAACCATCCCAAATCGCTGTGAACCAGAATAGCCTGCGCGCATTAAAATAAATGGTCTCTCAAGTGGATAATCTTTTCTATAACCCTCAAACAGCAAACGTGCCCAATCATGGCCATAGATGTTATGAACTTCATCTGCCCAATGATCCCCATGTTTGAGGCCGCTAGGATGCACTTCGGGCTCGCCTAGGTCTCCCCAAAATCCAGCAGCTCCGTAGCCGTGCAACTTTTTATATATTTCCCAAAACCAAGCGCGCGCTTCTAGATTGTATAAATCAATTAGACCCGTATTGCCAAAATAAAAGTCATAACGGTAGGAATTACCAGTAGTATCAGTTCCGAGTAATTTTTGTTTATCTGCAACCTGCCAATTCTTTGAGGTAGTCAAGACAAATGGCTCAGTAATTAGTATTGTTTTGACATTTTGTTCTCTAAAATCTGAAATCATCTGTTCACCATTTGGAAAAGAATCTCTATAAAACTCAAAGTTTCCTAAAGTGCCTTGGATGTCCTTACCAAACCAATAAAGATCGAAGACAATCGCATCTAATGGAATTTGCTCTTTGCGAAATTCATCAACTACCATTCTTGCTTCCTGTTCGGAATGGTAACCAAATCTGCTACTGAAATTTCCTAAGGTCCAACGCGCTGGCATGGGTTGGCGTCCGAGTAAAGAGGTCAGATGATAACTGAGATCCTTCCAATCATCTGAAAAGATAACTTGATAGCGAAGTGGCCCACCAATGACCTCATAGGTCAGTTTATTTTCCTTTTTGGAATCTAAATCAAGCCAACCAATCTGTGGATTGTCAAAATGTATGGCATAGCCCTTATCTGAAAGGACAATAGGCATTGTAAAATTCATTAATTCAGAGTGTGTCTCATAGCCATAATGCGCGCGGTTATACAATTGTAGGCGGTATCCTCTTCTATTCATACCTAAAGCCCGAGCGCCGGCTCCCATCAATTTTTCGTCTGATTCTAACTTGAACTCAATTTTAGGTATTTGATCAAAATAATAACCCCGAGCCTCCGACACCCCAACCGACAAATATGTATAATTGATGTGAAAAGGATTGGTAAAGATTTGCATTTCAAGCATGCCACATTTCAAAATGTACATACTTGTTGGCCCAAAATCAGACCCAGCCTCTTGCAGTACGCGATCAAGTTCCCACTTCAAATCTTTGCTGGGCTTGAGCAAAACTGCATGCGAAGTATCGTGTTCATTGATTTTTTGATTTCCTGAACCCACTGAAGATGTCGGAAGAAAAGTTGTTTGGATTATTTTTTCTGACAAAGGACTAATAAGATACAATCCGTCCGAAACCTTGATCTCGGCCCCTTCTTTAGTAATGTCCAAACCAATAAATTCACGTTGCTGATTTTGAGCAAAGGAAAGGTTTGAAAGGAATGCTATCCAAA
Source organism: Crocinitomicaceae bacterium (assembly GCA_030833845.1). Classification (GTDB taxonomy): domain Bacteria; phylum Bacteroidota; class Bacteroidia; order Flavobacteriales_D; family Crocinitomicaceae; genus UBA952. The sequence goes on from JAURGK010000004.1 coordinate 79,374, forward strand.
AAAAAATACTTTTAGCTGTGTGCATGTCAATGATGAAGTTGAATAATGTAAGATGTTTTGGAAGGAATCATCATCGATTCTTGTTCAAAGTCGAAGCTCTGATTATTGAGCACATCATTGCCCTTTTCGAATCCATGCAATCCTTCAACAAAGCGAGACCAAGCAAGCTTTTGTTCATTATCTGAATTATTTAAAATTACCATCACGACTTGTGGCTCAGCAGTTTTGTTTTCTTCAGGTGTTAAATACCTAAAATAAACATAGACATTATTTTGAGGCACATACTGTAGTAATTCCCCTTTGTGAATTACTGAGTTATGCAAGCGCCAATTCAACAAATTCTTTGTGAATTGGTAGTATTCTTCTTGACTACTTTGGCGCTCTTCTGGCTTCGATCCTATAAAAAAATCTCTCCTTATATCAGCATCTCCAACTTCCTTACTACCGCGCATGCCTATTTCTGAGCCATAATAAATCTGTGGAATACCTCTAGTTGTGGCAATGAGGCTCAGTGCCATTTTATAATCTGCCAAATCTGGATAACTTTCATTAAATCTTTGCGTGTCATGATTTTCCATGAAAACCAATAAGTTCTGTGGATTGGCATACAAATAATCTTGAGTAAAATTCTCATAAAACCGCACCATTCCTTCGCTCCAACCCTGATTCTTTTCGCCCAAGGCCTGCATCATGGCATCGTGCAAAGTAAAATCCATCACCGAAGACATATGGCTATTGAATCCTTGAATTGCTCCGATAGGACTATCTTTTTGCCAATATGCTATTTGCGCCTGATCGTGCAACCATACTTCTCCGACAATATTCAAATTTGGATACTCGTCCATGATGGCTTTTGTCCATTGAGCAATTGCCTCCTTATTATTATATGAGTAAGTATCTACGCGCAATCCATCCAAATCTGCATATTCGATCCACCAAATCGTATTTTGAATCAAATAGGTCAGTAATAATGGATTTTTTTGATTCATATCTGGCATCGATGTATCAAACCAACCATCTGCTGCGGCATCGAGATCTGCTTTTGAAGCATGTGGATCAAACTGCGTAAAAGTGCGGTGACTTGATCTAGTAAATTCGTCAAATTGATGTATCCAAGTACTTGTAGGCAAATCTTGAACCATCCAATGTTTGCTAGACCAATGGTTTGGTACCTCATCCTTAATGACTTTCAATCCTAAAGCATGTGCTTTGCTCACAAGGTCTTTAAAACTCTCGTTTGTACCATAGCGTGGGTCTACTTTATATAAGTCCGATACTGCGTAACCGTGGTATGAATAAACAGGTTCGTTATCTTCTAAAAATGGTGTCATCCAAATGGTAGTGGCTCCTAATTCTTTGATGTAAGGTAGGCGATCTGTAACACCTTTGAGATCACCTCCATGGCGTCCTCCGGGCAAACTTGGATTGGATTGTTCTTTCATGTCGGCGGATGAATCATTGGTTGGGTCTCCGTTTGCAAACCGATCTGGCATAAGCAAGTAGAGCACGTCTGCACTGCTATAACTGGAACGATACTTTGATTGAGGCTTTCTATCTATTAGTTTAAAATCATGAACCGCAACAACCTTCTTTTTATCTTTTAATTCAATGAGGTAATTGCCAGCTACTTTATTTGCTGTTTCTAGGGTTAGAAAAATATAATTTGGATTTTCAGTGCGTATTTCTTCTAGTATATTCAAGCCCAATACATCAACGTTATATTTGGCGATGTCCGTTCCGTGCAGTAATACTTGCACCTGATGGTGTTCCATGCCCACCCACCAATTTGCTGGCTCAACATGATCAAGAACCTGTGCTCGACCAATAAAAAGAACAGATAACGCAACCAACAAACTATTCCATTTCATATACTCTCTTTTGTGTTCCATTGTCATAAATTAAAATCTTGATGCAATTCTTGGTCTCGGCATCAATGGTACGGCCCATCAAGTCCGTTACATCAATTACCTTAGTTTCCATCATGGTAAATTCTTCCATTCCAGACAAACAAGGATTGGTGATGCCTTGGTAAGTTATACATTGCGCCAAAGCGCTGGTTTTTCGATTGTCAAGGTAAGGAACAATGCCACTTTTGACATGTGCTCCCCAAGTTTGTTGCAAAGCATTTAGAAAATCCTGATTGCTAAAACCGTAATCTAAACCTTTGTAAGTATCCAAAAGTGCTGCGGGTGTAATCAAGGACTGCTTAGTTTGAAGCATAGTTTGCAAACTACTGACGTCCCAGACGTTTTGCAAGATATCTAGCATATGAAAAGTGAAGCGATCTTTGAAGTATGGAACGGCCATAAGCTTGGTATACAACGGCCTTGACTGATTGCTTGGTGACCAAGCATAAATGTTCCGATTGGACCAATTGATATTGAACCAATCAATCCCAAAAGTATTATCTAAATCATAAGAAATGTAGACCATTTTTTGGTCGCTCTCGCGTTGGTAGAGGTAATAATTGTTCTTGTTATAGGCATAACCATCCCACTGCCCCATTAATATTTCTAGTGCAATATTTCTTAAAAAAAGATCCACATCAAATACTTCTTGAATGGCACATACAAAATTTGCCGCTGGCGTATTATTCAACACATCGATAAAGTGAACAAGAGCTGAATAGTCTGCACTATCCTTGTTTGTCTTTAATTCATATACATTTTGATAATTTGCAACATTACTACCCCACCACGTAAGGTCTGCACCATAATAACACTTCCATAAGTTGCCATTGGCTTGGCCTGAAAATCGCAAGTCTAAATATTCATCATCAATGTGCTCAACATTGATATAAAGTCCTTTATATTGGTTGTTGATGTATAATTTAACATAGCTCGTTCTCGAAGACGGCAAACTAGCACTCCTCAGCAGCGAATGTGCCAAGTAGGTTCTTAAAATAGAAACGTCGTTGTGTTCACCATTTAAATTCATTTCTTCTAGCCCTTGAAATTTTTGAGTTGATATAAAACGATTGAAATCAACTTTAAAAGACTTTTTTTGAGAAGCCAATGAAGTATTACCGCGAGCACGAAAACCAATGCTATCAATTGTGGTTGTCAGGTTATTGCTCTGATAAGTAATCGTTGACATGAATTCATGACCAGCATACAAACTATCACCTAGTAATAAATTGAGAGAATCTGGCGCTATATCTATATAAACAGAGGCAACCTCATTTTGCAGGAATGCCTGATTATAGGCAGGTTGAGGTACTTGCGCAATGAAACGAGCATTGTACAACACAAAAAGGTATACAACAAAAATATATCTCATCAATTTTTAATTGACTTTAAGAAAACCGGCATTGGCAAATGAGTTTCCTACCTTGACCAAGAAATGGTATGGAGCTGCTGGCAAGTCACTTATTTGCATCTCGATTTGATTTTTTCCAGCCGTAGTGAACCCCTTTCGAATCATCACAATGTTTCCTCCCTGATCAAGTAACAATACTTCATATGGAGCAATCCCTAAAGAGCCAAAACCAATTTTAACTTCTTCTGAACTGGGATTAGGGTAAATATCCAATTCAAAGGTAGAAACTAGTAATTCGTCAATTGATGCAGGAGCGTCTGTAATTTCTGGCTGATCTAATTTAACATCCGTATAAATCCGATAAGCTCCAGCTTGCAAACTGATAGGCTCTAAGGCGTTGGTAACAAACAAACTATCTCCAGAAAAATATTCATACCACCAACCTGCATGTTGAAAGTTAGGAATGCCACTTTGTGTGGTAGTTGCAAAGTTTGCCATCGAAACACCATTCATCGTACTATGATTCATATTTACGCGTTTGACCGCACCCGTTAAATTGTATTGAAAACTCAATGACCGAAATGTTTCGTAGTTATTTCGTAGGGCTAATGTTGCTGCATAGACATCATATAACTGCCTTCTGCGTGCTTGGGTATAATAATTCCATAAAATAGGTTTATTACAAATTCTACAAGGGACATCAATCGAGATATCATATCCCAATTCTTGAAATTGCCAAAGCATACGTGGCCCAGGTTGGGTAAGTAAAATCACCCCTAAGGCCTGAGCTCTACCAAGAGCCGTATATAAATCACGAACGTTATGCGTTGCAATGGTATTGCTGCCGAAAGTTAAGGCCTTGAACATCGTGCGCTCTTCGTCATGACTTTCAGCATAAGAAACTAAATGAGGAACAGACCACCCGCGATTACTGTAAATTCCACTACTAATGTTTGATGAAGTAGGAAAACCCATCAATGCTTCTTGGTAGCCATGTGTCACATTTCCCCAAAGCATCATGCCATAATCAGCAAGTTGCTGCTCTTCAGAATTATCACACCAATGTTCTAAAATAACATAAGCATTAGGTTTGTAAGCCCATATTTCATCGGCCATGCGCTTGAGTAGGTTGATGCGCTCCATGCTATAGCTGTTGACATTATTTACAAATCCTTTAGTGTAATCAAAACGAAAACCATCTACGTGGTATGTTTCTATCCAATACCTATTGACTTGATCTATATAATCCTGTGTTGCAATCCGTGTATGATCAAAATCATAACCCCAACAATAAGGCTCATGTGGGCAAATGGCATTGAACCAAGGGCTGTTTGCAGCAGGCCGATTATTGGCTGCATCCCAATACATATTAACCATCGGATTTTGCCCGAATGCATGATTTAAAACCATGTCTACAATTACTGCAATGCCTCTTCCATGGCACGAATCTACAAACTCTTTAAATTTTTCTGGTGTTCCATAATATTTATCTAGAGCCATATGAAACGAGGGGTTATAGCCCCAGCTTTCATTATTTTCAAACTCTCCGGGAGGCATTAGCTCTATAGCATTTATTCCAAGTTTGCTAAGGTAATCGAGGGTATCTATGAGGGTTTGGTAGTTCCTCTTTGCGACAAAATCTCTTACCAAGAGTTCATATATCACCAAGTCTTTTTTCTCTGGAGAACTAAAACTACTGTGCTGCCAAGAGTAATCTACAGCACCGGGTTGCATCACTGTTACAAAACCAGTTGTGAGCCCCGATGGATACGGATGCGGATTTGGGTTGGTAAGTGCACTGATATTGTTGTCATTGTTAGGATCTAAAATTAGCGGGCTCATCGGATCGGCTAGGCGCATCGTTCCATCGATAAAATATTGATAGCCATACTTTTGTCCGGGTGTAAGGCCTGTGAGTTCAATCCACCATGTTGTATTATTGGTGGCTAAATTCATATGATAGTTTGTAGTTGGCGTCCAGGAATTGAAATCACCAATCACATAAATGTGGTCTTTTTCAGGGGCAAATAATTGCAATACGACGGTTGTGTCGTTGATATAGTTGATTCCATTGACAAGATTGCTATAAGGGGCATCTTGAGGAATTACTATGGGATTTACGGTATAATAAGCAGAATCTACAATTTGCTCGGTACCGTTATCGGCAACAAATTCCAACAGATGTGTGCCTGGATTGGTTGCGGTGAGGTTGTAGTTTAATTGATTGCTACCACTTAAGGTTTGCAAGACTTGTCCATCTTCTTTGAGTGTCAGGGTAGCTAATTGATTGGCTGCTGCAGAAATTTGAAGTTGTTGATTGAGGTCTAAAATGGTATTGGCAGAAGGATGAAAAAAACTGGCAAGCAACCCGGCATTTACTGGATAAATGTCATAATAAATGTCGCTGCCATCTTCTGCCCTACCTACAATAGTGCCATTGGCATTGCGAAAAACAAATGCCAACTGCAATACATTGGTCCCAGCAGGGAATCCATAAAACTGATCAATATCAATGGTGATCGTATGTTTATTATTGCCAATATTAGTCATAGCCACCTGAGGATCCACTGTACCCCAATTGCCTTGTACATATTGCCAATTTGTTGGTGATGTGCTAGATGAAGTTATGAGGCCCGCATGACAGTAAACTTGAGATTGGCCAATAAGAGCTCCATTTCCTTGCGTAGCATCATAAGTGATCGTTATTACGTCATTTACGGTTGGGAATGCTGGATCTAATTCTAAAATTTGCGCATTCATAGATATTCGTAAAAAACAAACTACAATGAATAAAAGAACCTGATGCTTCATGACAAAAATATTTATTTATAGGTTAACTCGAGACTAAAAAAGCCCGGGTACGCATACCCAGGCTTTTACAATTCAGTGAGGCTGGATTATTGTTTGATCAATTTTCCAGTTGCAACTTTATCACCAGCAGTTACGTTGTAGATATAAGAACCTGCTTGCAAAGAAGTAGTGTTCAATTCTACGCTAGTAGTTGCAGATGTAGCAACAGTTTTAGTAGCAACAACTTTACCTGTAAGGTCAAATAATGTTACAGTTGCTGCAGCTGCATTGTTTACATCAAATGTAAAGTTTACAACATCAGACGCTGGATTTGGAGCTACAGTCAAGTTTGCAATTGCACGTTCTGCAACTGAAACACCACAAGCTGTACAAGCATCCCAAACATAACAATTTGTACCAGGCATCAAAGTGTAAGTACGGTTGATATTACCCGCACCATCATCAACACCACAAGAGTCAACAGCGATAGTGTTCGCAGCATCGGTTCCTTCGTTTGCACCCCAGTCACCGTTTACAAACTTGTAGTACTGCGTTGCACCGATAGATGCAATAGGGTAAGTTACCGTGATAGACCAAATGTTGTTGCCTTCGTCTGTCATAGCAGAGTTCGCATCTGCAGGAGACCAGTTAGCAACTGGACCCGCAGCTACTTCACCACCATTGTCAGTAAAGTTACCACCAACACGGATACCATTAGCAGCCAATGTGTTAGAAGCTAAATAGTCCGTTACATCAACTTTGTAAGTCACATCAAAACTTGTTGTGAATACATAAGCACCAGTGGTACGGTTGAATGCAACTCCGTAAGTACCCGCAGGTACAGGGATGTTTGCACCATCCTGAACGCCCATTCCCATTGGGAAGTCAGCAGCACCCCAGTTGATAGCCCAATCGTCGTCTTGACGGAATTTAACTTCACCTGCAACACAAGTGATCACGCCAACATAGTTGTCTCCATCCATAGTGATTAAATCGACATCAACAGACCAGTCATATGGTGGTACAGCTGAACCGATTACACCTACAGATGGAAATTGCGCGTACGCAACAGCTCCAAAAGCAAGAGCAGTTAAAAGTGTAAAAATTTTCTTCATACTTTAATTAATTAAATAGGTTAATAATACTTAGTGTCAGATTGACAAGTTCAAAAATAAAAAAATATTTCTAAAATAAGTTAATACCAAGATAAATTGAAGCGATCCTTAACTATTCGGGTAGGCCTCAAATGATAATTAAAATTCGAATTTGCCTCGATATAACACGAATTTTTCTAATTCATTTGGCAAATCAATCTCTTGATTTAAGTCGAATAATCCAAAGACTGAAGATCCGCTTCCAGACATAGCTGAATAAAATGCACCATGGTCTGACAATTTGGTTTTTATTTCTTCAATAATAGGGAATTGACCAAATACGCTTGATTCAAAATCATTTTGAAGGCCAGATAATTCTTTGCCTTCGACCCACTCCTTTAAAGAACTGCGCTCGCTATTGGGCTTCACTTGACTATAGGCTTTGGCTGTTGAAACATGCACGCCAGGATTTAACAAAGCCAATTGTACTTTAAAATTCAATTTGGGTAATTGGGATAGAAGTTCACCTCGGCCCGATGCCAACTGAAGGCCCCCACGAATAAAAAAAGGACAATCACTACCAAGTTGAGCTGCAAATACTTCGAGTTCATTTAAGGTAAACCCCAACTCAAACATTGTATTGAGACCCAGAAGCGTGTAACTCGCATCCGAAGAACCACCTCCTAAACCTGCACCCACAGGGATTTGTTTGCGCAAATGAATCCTAACTGGAGGTATATCAACGTAGTTTCTGAGCAATATTAAGGCCTTCTGACATAAATTCAGCTCCCCCTGATCAGGCACCTCAATCCCTGTTTGTATAAATTGATCCTGGGCCCATGGAGTTATTTCCAGAATATCATATAAAGGTATGGCTGCCATGATTGTTTCAATTTGATGATAACCGTCAGAGCGCTTTTTGAGAATATGGAGACCTAAATTGATTTTTGCAGGTGGATACAAGATCATGACGTAAAGATAAGCAATTGCCGAAAATCCTTATTTTTGTCTGACGAAACTAATGAACATGAATACGACCTATTTGGATTTTGAAGAGCCACTAAGAGAACTCGAAGAACAAATCGAACAAACGCGAAACCTTTCTCGAGATACGGAAGTGGATATGCAAGATAAAATTTCGCAACTAGAAGCAGTACTTGCCGAAAAAACCAAAGAAGTTTTTGCCAACCTCACACCATGGCAGCGTGTTCAATTATCTCGACATCCAGACAGGCCTTATACCTTAGCATACATTGATGCGCTGACCGAAGGAAAATTCCAAGAACTGCACGGTGACCGTAATGTCAAAGACGACAAAGCTATGGTAGGAGGTTTTGGCTCAATCGACGGCCGGACTGTGATGTTTATAGGGCAACAAAAGGGAGTAAACACCAAAATGCGTCAGTATCGCAATTTCGGAATGCCCAATCCGGAGGGATACCGCAAGGCCTTGAGGCTTATGAAACTGGCCGAGAAATTCAATAAGCCCATTGTGACATTTATTGATACCCCGGGTGCTTTTCCAGGTTTAGAAGCAGAGGAGCGTGGCCAAGGAGAGGCCATTGCACGCAATATTTATGAAATGATGCGCCTAAAGGTGCCTGTAATATGTATCATCATCGGTGAGGGCGCCTCCGGAGGCGCACTTGGCATTGGAGTCGGTGATAAAGTGGTGATGCTTGAAAACACATGGTATTCAGTAATTTCACCCGAAAGTTGTTCTTCTATACTCTGGCGTTCTTGGAACTATAAGGAGGTTGCAGCCTCGGCACTCAAGCTCACTTCTACCGACATGAAACAAAACGGATTAGTAGACGATGTCATTGCCGAACCGCGCAATGGAGCGCACCGCAATCCTACTGAAATGTACACCGTATTAAAGGAGAAATTAACAGGGTATCTAAATGAACTCGACGCTATTGAGCCAAATAAACGAATAGATCTACGCATCGAGAAGTTCAGTAAAATGGGTTATTGGAAATAATTACAATCCATGACTTCAATGCTTTTGACACCTATTGCCTATTTAAAAGGAGTTGGTCCGCAAAAAGCAGAGACACTTCAACAAGAACTTGGCATTTTCACCTTTGTGGATTTGCTATACCATTTCCCATACAGATATCAAGACCGCAGTACTTTTCATGAAATTTCACAAATTTCGTCAGAAGACCATTATGTTCAACTCAAGGGCCGTTTTACCCACATTGGTGAAACGGGTCATAACAGAAATAAAAAACTTCACGGCCGTTTTACTGACGGCAGTGGTTATATTGACTTAGTTTGGTTTCAAGGTGTGCAATGGATTAAATCCAAACTCAATATTCAAGACGAATACATCATTTTTGGCAAACCCAAATTTTATCAAAATAATTGGTCTATCCCTCATCCGGAAGTATTGAAAGTTGTCAAGGGGATGGAGCGCAAAGGGTTTGAAGCTTTTTACCCAAGTACCGAAAAGTGCCAACACAAAGGCCTTGGAAGCAAGGGGCTAAGCAAACTTATTGCGGCACTGCTTGATCAAATCTCTAGCCAAATTCAGGAGAGCTTACCACATTATCTCCTAGAGAATTTAAATCTGATGAGTCTTTCTAAAGCACTTTTAGAGATTCACCAACCTTCAAATGAAGTGAATATCAAAGTGGCCAAATACCGCCTTAAGTTTGAAGAACTGCTCGTTTTGCAGTTGGAATTACTTTTAAGAAAAGGGGTCCGGGATCAAAAATTGAAGGGCTTCGTTCTCCCAGAGGTAGGCAATCATTTCAATCAATTTTATCAAAATCACCTTCCTTTTGAATTAACCAACGCTCAAAAACGCGTTATTAAAGAAATTAGAAAGGATTTAGCTACAGGCCGGCATATGAATCGCTTACTCCAAGGCGATGTCGGGAGTGGCAAAACGCTTGTGGCACTTTTAAGTCTGCTGCTTGCAATTGGCAATAATTTACAAGGCGCACTAATGGCTCCGACGGAAATTCTAGCCAACCAACATTTTATTGGAATCAGTGAATTGTTGGCTCCTATGAATTTGAAGGTCGCTTTACTTACCGGTTCAACCAAAAAAAGTGAACGCGTGTTGATTCATGAAGGGCTACTCAATGGACAAATTCATTTATTGATTGGCACGCATGCCCTACTAGAAGATACCGTACAGTTCAAATCTCTTGGGTTAGTAGTCATTGACGAGCAACATCGTTTTGGGGTGGCACAACGGGCACGTATGTGGCGTAAAAACAGCCTGCCGCCTCATGTATTGATCATGACCGCCACACCCATACCACGAACACTCGCCATGACATTTTATGGTGATCTTGATGTATCTATCATAGATGAGTTGCCACCTGGACGCAAGCCCATCCAAACGATTCACCGCAGAGAAAATCACAGAACAAAACTTTTTGAATTTATCTATGAGCAGCTCAAATTAGGAAGACAAGCCTATATTGTATACCCACTCATTCAAGAATCTGAAAAGCTTGATTTTAAAAACTTGGAAGATGGTTTTGAGCAAATCAATGAACATTTCATGTCAAAAGGCTTTCAAATCAGCATGGTACATGGAAAAATGAAGCCTGCTGACAAGGAAGCTCAAATGCAGGAATTTGTCAAGGGCCATACACATATCTTGGTTGCCACAACTGTCATTGAAGTTGGTGTGAATGTACCAAATGCCTCGGTAATGGTTATAGAAAGTGCCGAAAGGTTTGGCCTCTCCCAATTACACCAGTTGCGCGGAAGAGTTGGAAGAGGAGCAGAGAAATCATATTGCATCCTTATGACTGGCGATGGCATTTCAAAAGAGGCACAAAAGCGCATGGAAACCATGGTGAGTAGTAATGACGGTTTTGTTTTGGCCGAAGTGGATCTTCAGCTACGCGGCCCCGGAGACCTCATGGGCACTCAACAAAGTGGTGCACTTGCCCTAAAAATTGCAGATCTAGCTCGCGATGGACAAATTGTTCAATTGGCTCGAGAAAGTGCCAAAGCTATTTTAGAAGAGGACCCAACCCTTATAAAGGAGAAAAATAGACTGCTCAACATCACCATGCAAAGTGTCTTAAAAGACAGGCCTAATTGGGGAAGGATTTCATAAAAAAAGCGGCCTATCGGACCGCTTTTCTTTATTTGCTATATAGACAATTATTGTGCGTCCTCAACTAATTCTTCATAAGCTTCTTTTGAGCCTACGATTAAATTTTGGAATTGGCGCACACCTGTTCCGGCCGGAATAAGGTGGCCTACAATAACGTTTTCTTTCAAGCCCAATAAATGGTCTTCTTTTCCAGAAATGGCCGCTTCGTTGAGCACCTTGGTGGTCTCTTGGAATGAAGCTGCTGAAATGAAAGATTGTGTCTGTAATGAAGCACGGGTAATACCTTGCAACAATGGAGTTGATGTTGCTGGCACCGCTTCACGAGCCTCAATGAGCTGCTTGTCTTCTCTTTTAAGACGTGAATTCTCATCGCGTAAACGACGTACAGAAACCAACTGACCCTTGTGTAATTCAGTAGAATCACCGGCATCTGTTACAAACATTTGACCATATAGTTCGTCATTGGCTTCCATAATATCGGCCTTGTGAACACTTTGCCCCTCTAGGAAGCGTGTATCGCCAGACTCAATAATTTCAGCTTTCAACATCATTTGACGTACAATAACTTCAAAATGCTTGTCGTTGATTTTAACACCCTGTAAGCGATAAACCTCTTGTATTTCATTCACAATGTACTCTTGTACTTTTGTAGGTCCTTCAATATTGAGGATATCATTAGGCGTAATTGCACCGTCGGAAAGTGGTTGGCCTGCGCGTACGTAGTCATTCTGCTGTACTAAGATATGCTTAGACAATGGAACCAAATACTTGCGCACTTCACCCAATTTAGAAGTGATGATGATTTCACGGTTACCGCGTTTCACACTTCCATATGTAGCCGTTCCGTCAATTTCAGAAACAACTGCTGGGTTGGATGGATTGCGCGCTTCGAACAATTCTGTTACCCTTGGAAGACCACCGGTGATATCCCCTGTTTTACCAGCAGAGCGAGGTATTTTTACTAGGATATCTCCAGCTTCAATTTTATCACCCTCCGAAACAGAGATGTGCGCATTGACAGGGATTGAATATTCACGGAGAATTTCTTTGGTTTTAGGATCGATGATATGAATTGCTGGAGATTTTTTCTTATCCCTAGATTCAATGATCACTTTCTCTGTAAATCCAGTTTGCTCATCAACTTCTTCACGGAAGGTAATATTTTCGATGACATCATCGAAGACAACCTTACCAGTTACCTCGCCGATAATAAGTGCATTGTACGGATCCCACTTACAAATTACATCACCTTTTTTGATTTTAGAATTGTTCTTAACCATCAAATCTGAACCATAAGGCACATTGGCGGTCATCACAACAATTCCTGTTTTCTCATCGGTAATACGTAATTCAGCAGATCTACCAACAACGATTACACGGTTAGAACCATCACTAGCTTTACGCTCGATGGTACGTAACTCATCTATTTCTAATTTACCGTTGGCTTTAGCTTTGAGGTCAGAGATGTCGGCAATATTCGAAGCCGTACCACCCACGTGGAAGGTACGCAAAGTAAGCTGTGTACCTGGCTCACCGATTGATTGCGCTGCAATGACACCTACAGAATCTCCGATTTGTGCCAAACGGTGATTGGAAAGATTTCGTCCATAACATTTCGAACATACACCTCGACGCATTTCGCAAGTCAGTACCGAACGAATTTCGACTTCTTCTATACCCGCTTTTTCAATGGTCTTGGCAATGTCTTCTGAAATAAGTTCACCTGCATTTACAATCACTTGATCAGAATCTGGCATATAAACATCATGAACTGAAGTACGGCCAAGAATACGATCATAAAGTGGCTCAACGATTTCATCGTTCTTTTTCAATGCAGTTGCAACAATACCACGTAAAGTACCACAATCATCTGAGTTGATCACAACATCTTGTGCTACGTCAACCAAACGTCTTGTGAGGTAACCTGCATCGGCAGTTTTAAGTGCGGTATCGGCCAAACCTTTACGTGCACCGTGAGTAGAAATGAAGTACTCAAGGATGGATAGACCTTCTTTAAAGTTGGAGAGGATCGGATTCTCGATAATTTCTTGAACCGAAGCTCCAGACTTTTGTGGCTTAGCCATCAATCCACGCATACCTGACAACTGACGAATCTGTTCTTTGGAACCGCGGGCGCCTGAATCAAACATCATGTAGATAGAGTTGAATCCTTGGCGATCACTCTTGAGTTGTTCCATGAGTGTGTGGGTCAGTCTTGAGTTGGTATGTGTCCAAATGTCAATGATTTGGTTATAACGCTCGTTATTGGTAATCAGACCCATGTTGTAGTTCATCATTACCTCTTTGACTTCATTCTCTGCCTTGAGTACAAGGGTTTCTTTCTCTTTAGGAATGATGATGTCATCTAGGTTGAATGAAAGACCACCTTTGAAGGCCATTTCATAACCAAGCTGCTTGATATCGTCAAGGAATTGCGCCGTACGTGACGTACCGCAAACTTTCAATACTTCACCGATAATATCACGCAACGCCTTTTTGGTCATTACATCATTGATAAAGCCCACCTTGCGTGGTACTTTATTATTGAACATCACACGACCACAAGTTGTTTCAACCATCATCAAAGCCGGCTCACCGTCTTGACCTAAATCATAAGTTTTCACTTTGATGTGTGCATGAAGGTCTAATTTACCTTCATTATATGCAATGATAACTTCTTCTGGAGAATAAAATACGCCACCTTCACCTTTCACTATTTCAGCGTCAGTGGTGCGCTTACCTTTAGTAATGTAATACAATCCTAATACCATGTCTTGAGATGGAACGGCAATTGGCGCACCATTGGCAGGATTAAGAATATTGTGCGAAGCAAGCATTAACATTTGCGCCTCCAAAATAGCTGCATTACCAAGTGGTAAATGCACCGCCATTTGGTCACCGTCAAAGTCGGCGTTGAAGGCTGTAGTTACGAGTGGGTGCAAACGAATGGCCTTACCTTCAATTAATTTTGGCTGAAATGCCTGGATACCCAAACGGTGAAGCGTTGGTGCACGGTTAAGTAACACCGGGTGGCCCTTCAATACGTTTTCAAGAATATCCCATACCACTGGTTCTTTGCGGTCAACAATCTTTTTAGCAGACTTCACCGTTTTTACAATACCACGCTCAATCATTTTGCGAATGATAAACGGCTTGTATAGTTCAGCTGCCATATCTTTTGGCAACCCACACTCGTGTAATTTGAGGTCTGGACCAACAACAATTACAGAACGCGCAGAATAGTCCACACGCTTACCAAGTAAGTTTTGACGGAAACGACCTTGCTTTCCTTTCAATGAATCTGAAAGTGATTTAAGGGCACGGTTAGATTCAGTTTTTACTGCTGACGACTTTCTTGAGTTGTCAAAAAGTGAATCTACCGACTCTTGAAGCATGCGCTTTTCATTGCGTAAAATTACCTCAGGAGCCTTGATTTCAATCAAACGCTTCAAACGGTTATTGCGAATAATTACACGACGATATAGGTCGTTCAAATCAGAGGTTGCGAAACGGCCACCATCCAATGGAACCAATGGACGTAGTTCTGGTGGGATTACCGGAACTACCTTCACAATCATCCACTCTGGGCGGTTATCAATACGCTTTTGTGAATCGCGCATGGCCTCCACCACTTGCAATCTTTTCAATGCTTCATTCTTACGCTGAACCGAGGTTTCAGTCTCAGCTTGGTAACGAAGGTCATAAGACATTTGATCAAGGTTTAGACTGCCAAGCAAATCGTACAGTGCTTCTGCACCCATTTTAGCGATGAACTTGTTTGGATCGGCATCTTCTAAATAATGATTATTAGCCATCTGCTCAGAATCCAAAATATCTAAGTATTCCTCCTCTGTTAAGAAGTCCATCTTTTTGATATTAGCCCATTTCTCAGTCTCTGTTACGGCACCTGCTTGAATGACAACATAGCGCTCGTAGTAGATGATTTGATCTAATTTCTTTGTAGGTAAGCCCAACAAATAACCAATTTTATTTGGAAGTGAACGGAAGTACCAGATATGCGCCACTGGAACCACCAAAGAGATGTGTCCCATGCGTTCACGTCGTACTTTTTTCTCCGTTACTTCAACACCGCAACGGTCACAAACGATCCCTTTGTATCGGATACGCTTGTATTTACCACAGTGGCATTCGTAATCTTTTACTGGTCCAAATATTCTTTCACAGAATAAACCATCGCGCTCCGGTTTGTAGGTGCGGTAATTGATGGTTTCTGGTTTCAAAACTTCACCACTAGAATGCTCTAAAATGATTTCTGGCGAAGCCAAAGAGATAGTGATTTTATTGAAGCTGCTTTGCTTTTTTGGTGTTTCTTTTTTGAAAGCCATATTATCTCGACTATTTACGTTAGTATTTTGAATTAATCCATTGAAACATTAAGGCACAAGCCACGCAATTCGTGTAGCAAGACATTGAAAGACTCAGGAATACCTGGCTCCGGAATGTTGTCACCTTTAACAATAGATTCGTATGCCTTTGCACGTCCCATGACATCATCAGACTTCACAGTAAGGATTTCTTGTAGGATATTAGATGCACCAAATGCTTCCAATGCCCAAACTTCCATCTCACCAAAGCGCTGACCTCCAAACTGTGCCTTACCACCCAATGGTTGTTGTGTGATAAGTGAGTATGGACCAATCGAACGAGCGTGCATTTTATCATCAACCATGTGTGAAAGTTTCAACATATAGATGATACCAACGGTTGCAGGTTGGTGGAATCTCTCACCTGTGCCGCCATCATATAGATATGTTTTACCAGAGCGAGGTACACCTGCTTTGTCAGTCCATTCGTTGATTTCTTCTGGTTTGGCACCGTCAAAGATTGGGGTAGCAAACTTCACATTGAGTTTTTCACCTGCCCAAGCCAAAACTGTTTCATAAATCTGACCAAGGTTCATACGTGATGGTACACCAAGTGGATTCAAAACGATATCTACTGGGGTTCCGTCTTCAAGGAATGGCATATCTTCCTGACGAACGATATTGGCAACAATACCTTTGTTACCGTGACGACCCGCCATTTTGTCACCAACTTTTAACTTGCGTTTTTTGGCAACATAAACTTTAGCCAATTTCACAATTCCTGCAGGAAGTTCGTCTCCGACTGAAATATGGAATTTCTTGCGTTTGTAGATACCTAGTAGGTCATTGGCTTTGATATTGAAGTTGTGGATTACCCTAGATATAAGCTGGTTAATTTCTGCATCAGCCGTCCAATTCAATGGATTCACAATTGAATAATCCAAAGCACTTAAAGCTTTGTTGGTAAACTTAGTACCCTTCTTGATCAACTCTTCTTTAAAGTTGTTAAATACACCAGCCGATTTGTGATCGCCCAAAATAACGAGCAACTTATCGACAAGTTTATCGCGCAAAGAGGCAAAATCTCTTGTATAATCAGCATCTAAAGATTCTAGAAGCGGTTTGTCTTGAGATTTGGATTTGCGATCCTTCACAGCGCGAGAGAAGAGTTTTTTCTCAATGACTACGCCGCGAAGTGATGGGCCTGCTTTCAAGGAAGCGTCTTTCACATCACCAGCTTTGTCTCCAAAGATGGCGCGAAGTAGTTTTTCTTCTGGAGATGGATCTGTTTCACCTTTTGGCGTTATTTTACCAATAAGGATATCACCTTCTTTGATTTCGGCACCAATGCGAATCAAACCATTTTCATCGAGGTCTTTGGTTGCTTCTTCGGAAACATTAGGAATGTCTGAAGTAAGTTCTTCCATTCCGCGTTTTGTATCGCGTACTTCTAAAGAATATTCATCGATATGTATTGACGTGAATATATCATCACGTACTACTTTTTCAGAAATCACAATCGCATCCTCGAAGTTGTAACCCTTCCAAGGCATGAATGCCACTTTGAGGTTCTGACCCAAGGCCAATTCTCCTGATTGGGTTGCGTATCCTTCACAAAGAACTTGACCTTTCTCTACACGATCGCCTTTTTGAACAATCGGCTTGAGGTTGATACAAGTACTTTGATTGGTTTTCATGAATTTAGTCAAAGAGTATCTAGTCACTTCACTGTCAAAACTCACCAATTTATCCGTGTCGTTCCAATCATAACGAATTACTATCTCGTTGGCATCAACGTACTCAACAGTACCACTACCCTCTGCATTGATTAAAACGCGAGAGTCACGGGCTACAAGCTGCTCAATACCTGTTCCAACGATTGGTGCATTTGGACGCAATAATGGAACGGCCTGACGTTGCATGTTTGATCCCATCAGGGCACGGTTGGCATCGTCATGCTCGAGGAATGGAATCGATGAGGCTGCTATTGAGGCAATTTGGTTGGCACCAACATCCATCAAGCTGAGGTCACCTGGGGCAACCACTGGGAAGTCTCCTTCGTAGCGCGCCTTAACCAAATCTGAAAGGAAATTACCTTTATCATCAATTTTTGCATTGGCCTGAGCAATGGTTTTAGAATCTTCTTCTTCAGCAGCCAAGTAAACCGGTGTCTCTTCGAATACAACACGGCCATTTTCTACTCGGCGGTATGGTGTTTCGATAAAACCAAGTTTATTGACTTTTGCGAATACACAAAGTGAAGAAATCAAACCAATGTTCGGACCTTCTGGTGTTTCAATCGTACACAAACGACCATAATGGGTGTAGTGAACGTCACGTACCTCAAAACCTGCACGCTCACGTGATAAACCACCTGGCCCGAGTGCAGAAAGACGACGTTTGTGCGTTACTTCCGACAAGGGGTTGGTTTGGTCCATGAACTGAGAAAGCTGGTTGGTACCAAAGAATGAATTAATTACCGAAGAAAGTGTCTTGGCATTGATCAAGTCAATTGGAGTAAACACTTCATTGTCGCGAACATTCATGCGCTCACGGATTGTTCTGGCCATACGAGCCAAACCTACACCAAATTGAGCATACAATTGTTCACCCACTGTGCGTACACGACGATTTGATAAGTGGTCAATATCGTCGATATCCGCTTTAGAATTGATCAATTCGATCAAATATTTGATGATTGAAATGATGTCATTCTTAGTAAGAACACGTGATTCTTCAGCGGTGTCTAGATTGAGTTTTTTGTTCAGACGGTAGCGTCCAACTTCACCCAAATCATAACGCGCATCCGAGAAAAATAATTTTTCGAACACGCCTTTTGCTGTTTCATAATCTGGTGGATCTGCATTACGCAATTGACGATAGATATGTTCAACAGCCTCTTTTTCTGAATTGGATGTATCTTTTTGTAAGGTATTATAGATGATGGTGTAGTCCGTTGAATTTCCATCTTCTTTGTGCAAAATGAGTGATTTTGCTCCAGAATCCATGATGGCGTCAAGATGTTCTTCACCGATCATTAATTCACGATCTAAAATAACCTCGTTACGTTCAATAGATACCACTTCACCTGTATCTTCATCAACGAAGTCTTCGATCCATGTTTTTAAAACACGTGCCGCCAAACGACGACCGATCAATTTCTTCAAGTTGGCTTTACTTACCTTCACTTCATCGGCCAGACCGAAGATATCCAAGATATCGCGGTCAGTTTCATAACCGATGGCACGGAATAAAGTTGTAACTGGTAATTTTTTCTTACGGTCGATGTATGCGTACATGATATTATTGATATCTGTCGCAAACTCTATCCACGAACCTTTAAAAGGAATGATACGAGCCGAATAAAGCTTCGTGCCATTGGCGTGGCGAGACTGACCAAAGAATACTCCCGGCGAACGATGCAATTGCGAAACAATGACGCGCTCAGCGCCATTGACTACAAAAGATCCCTTAGGAGTCATATAAGGAATTGTACCCAAATAAACATCCTGAACTATCGTTTCGAAGTCCTCGTGTTCTGGATCGGTACAATACAATTTCAATTTTGCTTTGAGCGGAACACTATAAGTGAGTCCGCGCTCGATACACTCTTCAATGGTGTAGCGTGGAGGATCAATGAAGTAATCCAAAAATTCTAAAACAAATTGATTGCGTGTATCCGTAATTGGAAAATTTTCAGCAAACACTTTGAATAGTCCTTCACTTTCTCTGTTTTCCGGAGTTGTTTCCAACTGGAAAAATTCTTGAAAGGACTTTAATTGAATTTCCAAGAAATCTGGATATTCAAATTGGTTTTTGCTTGAAGCAAAATTAATTCTGGTTGAATTAGTTGTTGTTGCCAAGGCTTGTTTTTTTTAAATGTTTTGTACTCTGTTGAAATCAACATGCAAAAAACAGGACAAGGCACCCGCCTTTCGGCGGTGCCTTTCCTGCATATCCTGAATCGAATTACTTAACTTCTACTTCAGCTCCAGCCTCTTCAAGAGACTTTTTGAGACCTTCTGCCTCATCTTTAGAAACACCTTCTTTCAAAGTAGAAGGAGCTGCATCAACTAGGTCTTTAGATTCTTTCAAACCATTACCTGTCAACTCTTTTACAAGTTTAACTACAGCAAGTTTGTTAGCACCACCTGACTTGAGGATTACATCAAATTCAGTTTTTTCAGCAGCAGCTTCACCACCACCAGCAGCAGCACCACCAGCTACCATTACTGGAGCAGCAGCAGCAGGCTCGATGCCATACTCATCTTTCATAATAGTAGCCAACTCGCTTACTTCTTTTACTGTAAGGTTAACTAACGTTTCTGCAATTTGCTTTAAATCAGCCATTTTATTTAAATTTAAAAAGGTTTAATAATAAAAAAATTATGCTCTTTCTTCGAGCGTTTGTAGGATACCAGCAATTTTGCTGCCAGCACCTTTAAGACCAGACAATACATTTTTAGCTGGGCTTTGTAACAAGCCAATAAGTTCGCCAAGAAGCTCTTCTTTACTTTTGAGAGATTCAAGTGCTTTTAATTGGTCGTCACCGATAAAAATTGCTTCGTCGATGTAAGCGCCTTTCAAAATTGGCTTTTCAGACTTCTTGCGAAAATCTGCAATCAATTTTGCTGGTGCATTAGCAACTTCAGAAATCATAACGGATGTAGAACCTTTGAGAACGTCGCGTAGCGCGCCGAAATCTTTTCCTTCTACTTGATCCATTGCTTTTTCTAACAAAGCATTTTTTACTACGCGCATAGAAATGTTTGATTGAAAACATTTTCTACGAAGCGAATTAACAGCCTCAACGGTCAAATCTGCAGTATCTGTCAAATACACAACAGATGAAGCAGACAATTGTGCTGCTAGATCGCTGATGTATTGTGCTTTTTCTTCTCTTGTCATGTGTTCTAAGTATTAAGCAGTAACAGACTTCGCGTCAATTTGTATTCCAGGACTCATTGTTGAACTAAGGTAAATGCTCTTGATGTAAGTACCTTTAGCTGCAGAGGGCTTTAATTTCATCAGGGTAGAAATTAATTCAGAGGCGTTCTCACGAATTTTTACTCCTTCAAAACTTACCTTACCGATACCAGCGTGAATAATTCCGTATTTATCAACTTTGAAATCGATTTTACCGGCTTTTACTTCTTCTACTGCCTTACCAATTTCCATGGTTACAGTACCTGTTTTCGGGTTTGGCATTAAGCCGCGTGGACCCAAGATACGACCAAGCGCACCTACTTTACCCATTACTGAAGGCATCGTGATAATGACATCAACATCTGTCCAGCCAGATTTGATTTTGGCGATATAATCGTCAAGACCTACAAAATCTGCACCAGCGTCTTGGGCTTCTTTCTCCTTATCAGGAGTACAAAGCACAAGAACCTTAACATCTTTACCAGTACCATGAGGCAAGGCAACGGTTCCACGTACCATTTGATTCGCTTTACGTGGGTCAACACCTAAACGAACACAAATATCTACAGAGGCATCGAATTTGGTAGTTGAAATTCCTTTCACCAAATCACATGCTTCTGTAAGAGTGAAAGCTTTTGACAAATCATATTTTGCCAAAATTTCTTTTCTTTTTTTAGAAACTCTTTTCATAATGTGTGATTATTTGGATTTAGGAGCTTCGCCACCTTTTACGGTAACCCCCATACTTCTTGCTGTTCCTGCTACCATGCGCATAGCAGAGTCAACCGTAAAACAATTCAAATCTGGAAGTTTGTCTTCGGCAATTGCGCGAACTTGGTCCCAGGTAACGGTTCCAACTTTAGCGCGATTGGGCTCAGACGAACCTTTTTTAATTTTTGAATGTTCAATGATTTGTACCGCTGCTGGCGGGGTTTTGAGAACGAAATCAAAGGACTTGTCACCGTAAACGGTGATCACAACCGGAACCACCTTCCCCATTTTGTCTTGCGTACGCGCATTAAACTGCTTGCAAAACTCCATGATGTTCACACCTTTCGCACCGAGAGCCGGTCCAATTGGTGGTGAGGGGTTGGCTGCGCCTCCTTTGATCTGTAACTTGATCAATGCTGCTACTTCTTTAGCCATATATATACAAATTATGTAGTTAAACGTGGGCGACTAGACGGGAAGCTTTAGTCATCAGGCCCACTCCTACGGTTAATACAACTTTATACTTCTTTCTCAACTTGCATATAGTTGAGTTCAAGTAAGTTTTTGCGGCCAAAAATTTTGACCATTACTTTTAACTTTTTCTTTTCTTCGTTGATTTCATCAACAACACCACTAAAGTTGTTGAATGGTCCATCAATCACTTTAACAGACTCACCAACAACAAAAGGAATTTTAAGTTCTTCTTCGGTGATTGAAAGTTCATCCACTTTACCTAAAATGCGATTTACTTCCGCCATACGCATTGGCACTGGATCACCTCCTTTTTCTGTACCGAGGAATCCAATGACATTAGGAATGCTTTTAATCACGTGAGTTACTTCACCAACCAACGCAGCTTCGATAAGCACATAACCTGGCAAAAACGCCTTTTCTTTATTGACCTTTTTACCGTTTTGTATTTTGAAAACTTTTTCAGTAGGAATAAGGACTTGATTGACATAGTCAGTAAGTTTCATACGAGCCACCTCAAGTTCGAGGTACTCTTTAACTTTCTTCTCCTTACCACTGATGGCACGAACTACGTACCATTTCATTGCGATTTCTGCCATTATGCTGGTATTAAAAAGATCCGTAAATGAAACCTAGCACTCCCTTCCACAATGAATTTTCTTCTCCGGTAATACCGAAAGTATAATCCATTGCAAAAATCACAAGCGAAATGAGTACAGATGCTACAACGACAAGAATGGTGTTATTTTGTAACTCTTTCCATGTTGGCCAGGTTACTTGATGTACCATCTCGTTATAGATGTCAATGATGTATGATCTTAATTTTAACACGAACTGTTGTTTTAATTGTGCACGGGCGGTAGGATTCGAACCCACGACCAATGGTTTTGGAGACCACTACTCTACCAGCTGAGCTACACCCGTTTAAAAAGGGGAGCTGTTAACTCCCCTTATTTGAAACTTATGTAGAAAATTATGCTACGATTTCAGTAACCTGACCAGCACCTACTGTACGACCACCTTCGCGGATTGCGAAACGTAGACCTTTGTCCATCGCAACTGGTACGATCAACTTAACAGTGATAGATACGTTGTCACCTGGCATAACCATCTCGCGACCATCGCTAAGGAAGATTTCGCCAGTTACGTCAGTTGTACGGAAATAGAACTGAGGACGGTATTTGTTGTGGAAAGGAGTGTGGCGACCACCTTCTTCTTTCTTCAATACGTAAATCTCAGCTTTGAATTCGATATGTGGAGTAGTTGAACCTGGCTTACAGATAACCATACCACGCTTGATTTGAGTTTTTTCAATACCGCGAAGTAACAAACCAACGTTGTCACCAGCTTCACCGCGGTCTAGGATTTTGCGGAACATTTCCACACCTGTTACAGTTGAAGTCAATTTAACTTCACCCATACCTAAGATTTCAACTGGCTCACCAGAGTTGATTACACCAGTTTCGATACGACCTGTAGCAACTGTACCACGACCAGTAATCGTAAATACGTCTTCAACTGGCATCAAGAAAGGCTTATCAACATCACGTGGAGGCAATTCGATGTAAGTATCTACTGCATCCATTAATTCGTCGATTTTAGCAACCCACTGTGCTTCACCGTTCAATGCACCAAGTGCAGAACCTTGAATAACAGGAGCGTTGTCACCATCATACTTGTAGAATGAAAGCAATTCGCGAATTTCCATTTCAACCAATTCGAGCAACTCAGCGTCGTCTACCATGTCTACTTTGTTCATGAAAACAACCATGCGAGGAACACCTACTTGGCGACCAAGAAGGATGTGCTCACGAGTTTGTGGCATTGGACCATCTGTAGCAGCTACCACAAGGATAGCTCCGTCCATTTGAGCAGCACCTGTAACCATGTTCTTTACGTAGTCAGCGTGACCTGGACAGTCAACGTGTGCGTAGTGACGGTTAGCAGTTTCGTACTCGATGTGCGAAGTGTTAATGGTAATACCACGCTCTTTTTCTTCTGGAGCGTTGTCAATTGAGGAGAAGTCACGAGCCTGAGCCAATCCTTTGCTTGAAAGAACGCTTGAAATTGCAGCAGTCAACGTGGTCTTACCGTGGTCAACGTGTCCGATTGTACCGATGTTGACGTGTGGTTTGGAACGGTCAAAATTTTCCTTAGCCATTTTCTTATTTGTTACTTAGTTAATAATATACTTATTTATCATAAAATCCTTTACCATAAACTATGGAAAGGATTCAACTTCATTTATTCATGAGCCAATGACGAGAATTGAACTCGTGACCTCTTCCTTACCAAGGAAGCGCTCTACCCCTGAGCTACACCGGCGCTCAAACAAAATTTTTGAGCGGGAGACGAGATTCGAACTCGCGACGTTCAGCTTGGAAGGCTGACGCTCTACCA
>JAURGK010000037.1 GCA_030833845.1 Crocinitomicaceae bacterium
CTTCACCGTCAAGAATCTTGTGGTGGTCATTTCCGAGAAGAATTCCAAGACAGTGAAGGAGAAACCCTTCGCGACGACGACAAATTTAAATACGTTGCCGCTTGGCAGTACCAAGATGGCAATGCCAAAACTGCTACCTTACACCAAGAAGCACTTAATTACGAATTCATTAAAATTGCCGCGCGCAACTATAAATAAGAAGATATGGCTTCAAAATTTATCAATATTACGCTCAAAATCTGGAGACAAAAAAACACCAACGCCAAAGGTGCTATTGAAACTTATAGCCTTCAGCAAGTTTCAACAGATAGTTCATTTTTGGAGATGCTCGATCAACTCAATGAGCAACTCATTAATGAGCAAAAAGAACCCGTTGCTTTTGACCACGATTGTCGCGAAGGTATTTGCGGAATGTGCTCTTTATATATCAATGGGCGCGCCCATGGTCCTGAAACAGGCACCACCACCTGTCAGCTTCATATGCGCAGTTTTGCCGATGGAGATACCATTTATGTCGAGCCTTGGAGATCTAGAGCCTTTCCAATTGTTAAAGATTTGGTTGTAGACAGATCTGCATTTGACCGCATTCAACAAGCGGGTGGTTTTGTATCGGTTAATACTTCTGGTAGAACTATGGACGCCAACGCGATCCCGGTTCCCAAGGCCGACGCAGACAAAGCTTTTGAAGCCGCAGCATGCATTGGTTGTGGCGCTTGCGTAGCAACATGTAAAAACGGTTCAGCTATGCTTTTTGTTGGGGCCAAAGTATCCCAATATGCCTTATTGCCTCAAGGGCGCGTAGAAGCCAAAGAACGTGTTCAAAATATGGTGCGCCAAATGGACGAGGAAGGTTTTGGCAATTGTACCAATACCGGAGCTTGCGAAATTGAATGCCCTAAAGGGATTTCACTTGAAAACATAGCACGAATGAATCGTGAATTTTTAAGTTCTGTAATTACATCCGACAAATAAAATCCACTCAATACAAATGAAAAAGGGCGGTCAATGACCGCCCTTTTTATTTATCTGATATCTTTTATTTAAGTTGTTGGCCTTCGTTTTTATACCACCCCTTGTTTTCTTCAACATCTATAGATACTGTAGCTTTGTCGCTGAGTTTTTTTTGTGTGCGCATCCAAAAATAGAAACCAAAGAAGCCCAAAACGATTAAAAAAGTATTGAAATAGTTTTGTACGAATTCAAAAAATCCAAAAGACCACTGAAAAGTTGCGCCTATTTTATATACAAAGTCTGTCCAAGTCATATTCAAGTTATTTATAAAACAAATTTACTACAATTTTCTATAATTCCCTTCATTACAATTCGCCCATTAGGGCCAAAGTTTCTTTTGCCGCCGCTTGTTCGGCATCTTTTTTAGAGTGCCCCGAACCTTTGCCATAAGATGTTCGGTTGATTTGTACTTCCATTTCATAAATGGCCTTGCCATCAATAAATTTCTCTCCTACTTGTTCGAAAACCAAATGGAGGTGTTTGCGTTGGCACCAAATGAACAAGGCTGATTTAAAATCCAACTCTTCTTCTAGTAATTTAGTGATATTCAAATGTTTTCTAAAAACCGTATTGATCAATATCTTTTTAGTATGATCAAAGCCTGCATCCAAAAATATGGCTCCTACTAAGGCCTCAAAAGCATTGCCTTCTAAACCAGACAGATTAATACTCCGCCCTTGGCTGTAAAACAAATGATTTCTTATGCCCATACGCTCTCCGATACTAGCAAGGGATTTTCGATTGACGATTTTCGATTTGATTTTAGTGAGCTGCCCTTCGTCAAGTTCAGGATATTTTTGGTAAACCCATGTCGCTACAATGGCATCAAGAATGGCATCTCCTAAAAATTCCAACCTTTCGTTGGAGATATTTTGTTTGGAATCAATTTGGGCACTCTTGTGAGTAAGTGCCTCAATAAAATAGGATACACGCTGCGGCTTATAGCCAAACTCTTTAATTACAAAGCGTATAACCTCGAGCTCTTTACTACTCTTGGGTTTATGGAAAAAGGGGATTTTCAAAAGCTTAAGCCTTGAATTTCTTGACTATTATTGACGTATTGTGACCTCCAAAACCAAAAGTGTTGGATAATGCCACATTTACAGTTCGAGCCTGTGGTTTGTGGAAAGTAAAGTTGAGCTTTGAATCGAGCTCTGGGTCATCTGTAAAATGATTGATGGTAGGAGGCACCATATCGTTTTGAACAGACAACACACAAGCCACTGCTTCAATTGCACCGGCCGCACCGAGAAGGTGTCCGGTCATTGATTTAGTGGAACTGATGTTAAGTTTGTAGGCATGGTCACCGAAAACATGCTGTATGGCCTTAACCTCAGCAATATCACCCAATGGTGTTGAAGTTCCGTGTACATTGACGTAGTCAATTTCGGATGGATTGATTTGAGCGTCTTCGAGTGCGGCCAGCATGGTATTGCGTGCCCCCAAGCCTTCAGGATGAGGAGCAGTCATGTGATAAGCATCACCTGACATTCCTCCGCCTATTACTTCGGCATAAATTTTGGCACCGCGTTTAATTGCGTGCTCGTATTCTTCTAAAATGAGGCATCCAGATCCTTCTCCTAATACAAAACCATCGCGGTCAAGGTCAAAAGGTCTAGAGGCTGTTTGCGGAGAATCATTGCGCGTGGAAAGTGCTTTGAGTGCATTAAAACCTCCCACACCCATTTCATTAACTCCGGCTTCAGAACCTCCAGTTACAATAGCATCTGCCTTTCCAAGGCGAATGAGATTGAATGCATCTATGATGGCATTAGTTGCAGAAGCACAAGCAGAAACGCAAACATAATTCGGACCACGCAATCCATATTTTATGGAAATGTGACCTGCAGCTATGTCTGCAATCATTTTTGGAATAAAAAATGGATTTAAACGGGGGGTGCCGTCTCCGCTAAAGTAATCTCTAGCCTCTTCTTGAAATGTTTTAAGACCACCCACACCTGATCCCCAAATGACACCAATTCTATCCAAATTTGGATTGGATTCTAAAAGTGCAGCATCTGCCATAGCTTCCGTTGCGGTAACTATGGCATACTGCGAAAATTGGTCTAGCTTACGTGCTTCCTTCTTGTCAATGTGATCTTCTACATTGAAATCTTTTAGTTCACAAGCAAATTGTGTTTTAAATAAAGACGCATCGAATTGTTTGATGGGTGCAGCCCCGCTTTTACCAGCAAGCAGTCCTTGCCAATATTCTTGAACTGTGTTGCCTATTGGTGTAAGTGCACCAAGACCCGTTACAACAACTCTTTTTAATTGCATAGCCCTTAACTAAAAGTTTTAGTTGGAATGATTAAGCGTTCGCTGCGATATAATCAACGGCATCTCCAACAGTTTGGATACCTTCTGCTTTATCGTCTGGAATAGAAATGTTGAATTGTTTTTCAAATTCCATAATTAACTCAACTGTGTCGAGTGAATCGGCACCCAAGTCGTTAGTGAAGCTAGCTTCGTTAGTTACTTCACTTTCTTCAACATTCAGTTTATCAACGATGATCGCGATAACTTTAGCTTTGATATCAGACATTTTTAAAAATTTAAAGGTTTCAGTGTGCAAAGAAAAAAACTATCCCCCAATAAACAAAACATATCTCCATTTAATTTATCAACACTTGAGGGCTTATATTTTGCTAATCGCACACTATACTTAACTTTGTCGCTGCTATGCCTATACAAATAATCTTGTTCATCTCGGGAGGTGGCAGTAATGCCCGTCAAATTATAAGCTACTTTCAAGATAATGAAGCAATTAAGGTGGTTGGAGTATTGTCAAGTAAGTCTAATCATGATATGGCGGATTTTTGCGCTGCTCATCACGTTTCTTTTTTTGACATGAGCACCAAAGACTTTGGTCAATACTTATCGATTTCACAACAACTGAATGTGGATTGGGTCATTCTTGCTGGTTTTTTAAAGAAAGTGCCTGCTGCCTTTATCAGCTCATACGCAAATCGTATAATAAACATACACCCTTCACTATTACCGAAACACGGAGGCGCTGGAATGTATGGCAAGCATGTTCATCAGGCTGTGGCTTTAGCCAAAGAGCCTTATAGCGGCATAAGCATCCATTTGGTAAATGAGGAGTTTGATCAGGGGAAAATTTTGTTTCAGCATGCTATTCGCTTGCCATTAAATGCCAATGCCGATGAGATCGAATCTTTAATTCGAGAATTAGAAAAAACCCATTTTGCTCCAGACATTGCCGCTCACCTGATCGGTACTTAAAGAGTCTGTACTCTCTATTGCAGAGCGCGCTCTAAGTATTGAGCAAATAAATAGCAATCCTCGAAAGAATTGTAAAGTGGTGCAGGCGCAATTCTTATCACATTGGGTTGGCGCCAATCTGCGATTACACCAAATGCTGTTAATTTATCAAAAAGCTGCTTGCCCTGTCCTTTTGCCAAAATAGAAAGCTGTGCGCCTCGTTTTGAAGGCTCATTTGGTGTAATGATTTCAAAAGTGCATTTTTCTTGATTTCTCTCTGAGACATCATTGATTAAGAAAGCCAAATAAGCAGTCAGGAGGTCTCGTTTTTGTCCGATACGATCCATGCCGGCTTCTTCAAAAATTTCTAAAGCCGCTAAATGTGCTGCCATGCCCAATACGGGTGCGTTGCTCAATTGCCAACCTTCTGCCCCGGGAATGGGGTCAAAACCTGGTTCCATTTCAAACCGCGTTTCTTTATTGTGTCCCCACCAGCCTGCAAATCTTTTGAGATCTTTACGGTATGCGTGTTTTTGGTGAACAAACATTCCTGATACACCGCCCGGTGAAGAATTTAAATACTTATAGCCGCACCAAGCAGCAAAATCAACCTCCCATTCATGGAGAGATAAATTCACGTTTCCGGCGGCATGTGCCAAATCAAAACCAACAATGGCGCCCACATTATGGCCCGCACTTGTGATTTTTTTTAAATCAAAATATTGTCCAGTATAATAATTCACCCCTCCAATCATGACCAACGCTAGCTCGTCTCCAAGTTCTTGAATTTTGGAAAGAACATCTTCTTCACGAATAAGGTGTTCGCCATTACGCGGGCCTATCTCCACAAGTGCTGAAGTAGGCAAGCCATGAAAATTCACCTGTGAAGCCAAGGCGTATTGGTCGCTTGGAAAAGCTTTCTCTTCACAAAGAATTTTAACTCTTTTTCCTTGCGGACGATAAAAAGAGGCCATAAGGAGGTGAAGATTGGTGGTCAAGGAATGTGTAACCACTACCTCAATTGGTTGAGCTCCAACCAATTTGGCGACCATAGAAGTTAAATTTTCATGATAAGCATACCAAGGGCGTTTGGCTAAAAAATGTCCTTCTACACCAAATTTTGCCCATGCTTCTAATTCTTCTTGAATGTAGGTAGCTGCAGTTTTTGGCTGTAGACCCAATGAATTGCCCGTAAAGTATATGGGGGCCTTGCTATGGAATGTAGGAAAATGAAAACGCGTCCTAAATGCAGCAAGTGGGTCTTTGGCGTCTAATTGCTTGGCGAATTCTATGCTGTTTTCAAATATCATATGCGCGGCTTTATTCGTAACTTTATGGCCACAAATATACACAAGAATGAACACTCCTTCTTCTATCAATCGAAGCCGTTCGGCTGAATTATTTGAGGCAGCCAAAGGTTATTTCCCCGGTGGCGTGAACTCCCCGGTGCGCGCTTTCAAATCTGTTGGTGGCACTCCCCTCTTTATTGCAAAAGGCGACGGAGCACAGATCTGGGATGAAGACGGAAATGAATTTATTGATTTTTGTTGTAGTTGGGGTCCCTTGATCCACGGCCACAACCACCCCTATGTTTTTGAAAAAATCGTTGGGACACTTCAAAATGGCGCTAGTTTTGGTGCGCCAACCAAGAAAGAAAATGAACTCGCTGACTTCATGCTTGCTCGTTTGCCATTTATCGATAAAATTCGTTTTACTAGTTCGGGTACTGAAGCTGTAATGAGTGCTTTGCGTTTGGCCCGAGGAGCTACTGGTAAAGAAAAAATTTTAAAATTTGACGGCTGTTATCATGGTCATGTCGATGCCTTACTTGTTCAGGCAGGAAGCGGGCTTGTCACCTTTGGCACTTCGTCTAGCGCCGGCGTACCAGAAGCATTTGCCAATCAAACGCTTGTTTTGCCCTTAAATAATGAAGCTGCATTGATAGCTTGCTTTGAAGAGCACCATCAAAACCTCGCTGCTGTCATTATTGAACCAATTCCTGCCAATAACGGCCTCTTATTGCAAGACCGCTCATTTTTACTTTTACTGCGTTCACTTTGTACAAAATTTGGGGTGTTGCTTATTTTCGATGAGGTAATATCTGGATTTCGGGTCGCATTTGGTGGTGCCTCAGAGCTTTATGGTATACAGCCCGATATAGTCACTTATGGAAAAATTATTGGTGGTGGGCTTCCTGTTGGAGCCTATGGGGCGAGCAACTCAATTATGTCGCATGTTTCACCAGAAGGCCCTGTATATCAGGCAGGAACGCTCTCTGGAAATCCAGTAGCAATGGCTGCCGGATTGGCACAACTTGAGCTTTGTGCAGCTGATGGTTTTTATGCCAATCTCGCCAAGCGCACACAACAGTTTGTTGATCAAATAAATCAGTTTGCCCAAGAAAAATCATTTCCTGTAGAACTTATTTGTATTGGGTCTATTTTTTGGTTTTCGTTCAACGGTAAAAAGCGTATTTCCGCCGCTAATCAAATTAATAGTGATATGTCTGCCTTTAACTTTATACATCATTTTCTGTTAGATAACGGCGTTTATTTTGGACCGAGTGGCTATGAAGTTGGCTTTGTTTCATCGGCTCATACTGATAATCAATTACAATATACCGCAGAGAAAATAATGATGGCGATAGAAACGTATTACAAAAATCAGCATTGATTTAAAATGTTGAATTTAGTCACCGGCGCAACCGGACTCTTGGGCAGCCACGTATTAGTGGAGCTTACTTCCCGCAACCAACGTGTCAGGGCTGCATACCGCAATAAAGAAAAAATAACTTTCGTTAAAGCCTTGTTTGACTATTATTTTGGCGCCCTTGCCACAGATAAATGGCAAAATGTAGATTGGGTTCAGGCAGATCTGCTAGACATTGACGATCTCAAATCATTGATTGAAGGAAGTACCCATGTCTATCATTGTGCCGCGCTGGTGTCATTTTTTAAAGCAGATTTTGAATCCTGCATTCAACAAAATCGATACGTTACTGCCCAATTGGTCGATTTATCTATTTTAAACGGCGTACAGCATTTTTGTCATGTGAGTTCAACAGCAGCCATAGGCGCTAAAGGCCTTGCAATTAATGAAAATGCCAAGTGGCTAGAAGGGGGGCAACACAGTGGATATGGGATTTCCAAGCGCATGGCTGAAAAAGAAGTTTGGCGAGGAATTGAAGAAGGGCTAAGGGCAGTTATAGTGAACCCCTGTGTGATCCTTGGTCCGGCAGCGCCCCTAAGCCCATCCTTACAAATGCTTGATACGGCAAAAAATGGTCTGCTTTTTTATACTCCAGGGGCAAATGCAGTTGTAGATGCCCGCGATGTTGCTTGGGCAATGGCAGAGCTCGTTGCTAAAAATATATACAATGAAAGGTTTTTAGTAGTGGGCCCCAACCAAACCTTTAAAGCTCTGTTCAGTGCTTTTGCAAATCGACTTAACAAGAAAGCGCCAAGAATTGCAGCCCCAAAGTTTTTGGCATTTGCTCTTGCCGCCGCACATGAGCTTTGGTGCCATATCAGCAAAAAGCGTTCTGGACTGAGTATAGAAACGGTTCGATCCGCTTTTGAGGTGCATCAATATGATTGCAACAAAATTCAAAAACAATTGTCTTTTAAACATACTCCTCTTGCCACAATAATTGAAAACATGATAACTGGGCAGGATTTTATTGAAAAAAACACTAAAATTTGAATCGCAAGCTGATTTTATTTATCGGGATCTTTTATTTAGTCGGTTTACTTGGGATCTCTCTTGACTCGTATAAATCTTTTTTTGTGGGGCTTTCTTTTTTTCACCTCTTGCTTTCTTTTGGAGTATTGATTTTGGCCAGAAAAAAACATAGTAGCGCATTTTGGTTATTTATGATAACCGCATTCGGCTTGGGAATGCTTGCAGAATGGATTGGGGTACACACGGGCGCTCTTTTTGGACAGTACCAATACGGCCATATTTTAGGACCAAAATTACTTGGTGTGCCGCTGATCATCGGAATCAATTGGGCAATGCTTAGTATTGTTAGTGCCTCGCTATTGGCTACTTTGAAGCTTCATTTTTGGGTCGAAGTAGCATTGGCTTCATTGCTCATGGTATTTTTAGACTTTTTAATGGAGCCTGTTGCAGTAAAGCTTGGTTTTTGGAATTGGCACAATGGAAAAATCCCTGTATTCAATTACATTTGTTGGCTACTGCTTTCACTTGTGCTCCAGACTATTTATCGCAAGTGGCGGCTCAATGAAAAAAACAATGTTGCTGTTGCCTTGTTTATATTTATGTCGGTATTTTTTTCAGTGCTAAATTTTGACCTATGATAACTTGGTGGGGGCCCCTCGTAACAATTGGAACTTTCTTTGGAATGGAATTTATGGCTTGGGCTACACACAAATACGTGATGCATGGCCTGATGTGGTATTTTCACAAAGACCACCATCAAGTAGAGCCAGGGTTTTTTGAAAAAAACGACGTATTCTTTCTTATTTATGCCATCCCATCTTGGTTGTGTATCATGTTAGGATTGATGAATCAGGTGTATTTTCCGGTGTGGATTGGTTTTGGGATCGCCGCTTATGGCTTGGCTTATTTTCTGATTCATGATGTTTATATCCACCGCAGATTTAAATGGTTAAGAGACATCGAACACCCTTATTTTTATGCCATTCGCCGAGCGCATAAAATACATCACAAACACCTAGGTAAAGAACATGGAGAGTGCTTTGGTATGCTATTGGTTCCTCTGAAGTTTTATATAGAAAGTGCTAAAAAATTCAAAAATAAACAAAGCGCATGAGTCTGTATGGATGGGTCATATTGCTTTCGTTTGCAGGTCCTTTTTTACTCAGTTTTGACAAAAAAGTGGCTTTTTTCAAAGAATGGAAATTTGTATTTCTCGCAACAATTGCGGTTGCCATTCCTTTTTTAGTTTGGGATGAGTTTTTTACTCAATGGGGGGTTTGGGGTTTCAATCCCAAATACTTAATGGGCATATATTTTGGTCATTTACCCCTAGAGGAAGTGCTCTTTTTTGTTGTCATTCCTTACAATTTTATTTTTATTCTCAAAGTTGTGGAGGCTTATTTTCCAAATCGAAATAAAAAAACCATAGCGCCCTATTTCGCGTTTGTAGTTATGATTAGTGCATTATTTTGGGTGTTATTGTATGGTTCCAATAACTATACAATTTCAGCATCCTTTACTAGCATCATGCTCACAGTAATATTTAGAAAACGTTTGTGGTTTCAAGATTTTACATGGGCCTATTTACTTTGCTTGATTCCTTTTTTCATTGTCAATGGCGTACTTACCGGCGCCGTAACCTCTGCGCCTATTGTATGGTATAGTGGGGAGCATATCATCGGATGGCGCATGATCACTATCCCTTTTGAAGACCTGTACTACAACTATTCATTACTCTTGCCCCTTACTGGGTTGTATTTTTATTTTAAAAATCGCAAGGAAAAACTTGCTTAGTATTTTGAAAAAATAAAAAAATACTTAACTTTGTCGCCCCTAGCAAGGCAAAGGCCAAGCGTTAATGGGAGTTTTAAGCGAGAATAGCTCAGTTGGTAGAGCACGACCTTGCCAAGGTCGGGGTCGCGGGTTCGAATCCCGTTTCTCGCTCTTTTGAGCTCGAGTGGTGGAATCGGTAGACACGCCGGACTTAAAATCCTGTGGGCATTTGCC
>JAURGK010000018.1 GCA_030833845.1 Crocinitomicaceae bacterium
ATATGGCTCAAAAATCGGTCCGAGAAAGATTGGCCTTTACTATGCTCATTCTAATGGATGTATTTGACAATGAACCTATCAATTTAAGCCGAGAAGATTTGGCAAATTTTGTGGGTACCGCTACCGAGACACTCATTCGTCTGCTCAAAGATTTTAAAGAGGAGGGCATTATTGAAGTGCACACGCGCAAAATTACTGTCAGAGATAAGCAGCGCTTACTGACCCTTGCTAAAAAGCACTAGGCCATCACCATCGCGGCAAAATTAGCCAAAAGTACATGGCCGTAGTTGCCCGAAACTTCAGGATGAAATTGCACACCGTAGTGCGGTAAGGTTTTGTGCTTCATCGCCTCATTGACGCAGGCGTCTGAACAGGCCAGTAATTCAAAGCCACGTGGAATAGAGATGTGTTCGCAATGGTCCTGTTGCATCTCAAATACATCTGGGAGGCGTTCAAATAAAGGGTCATCTTTGATCAATTCAATTTCCTGAAATCCACGATCTTCACGCATTTTGGCAATGTGTGCCCCATAGGACATGCCCAAGATTTGATGTCCAAAACAAATACCAAGCAAGGGATGCGTATATTCCTTTACCCATCCGAATTGTTGAACATAGGGCAAAGGGTCTATTTCTGTCAGTAAAATTGGAGCACCAGAAATAACAACGCCTTTAAATGCTTGGAGTTGGTCCAAAGAAAGATCGTAAAGTCCGATGGTCTGAACATCGATGTATTGGTCCAATTGCGCTGCAATCTCAGGCGTTTTCAAAGAACCACAGTCAATCAAAGCAATCATATTTTTTTATTAAATATGCAGCTAATAGCCCGGTGATCGCTGCTGGTTTGTTTTTGTATTTTGAATTGTGAAACACTTAAATTCGGACTATAAAATAGATAATCAATCCTTCCGGCAGGCAAGCGGCCGACATAAGTGGTGCCTATGCCAAAATTATTTCCCCTAAAGGCATCGAGTAATAAAAGTTGAAACTGGTTATAGGTATAAGACATAGGTGTGTCATTGAAATCACCGCATACAATGACGGGGTAGGGAGAAGTTTGCATATGTTCAACAACGCGCCGAGCTTGTTCAGCTCTTTTGACAAATGCGCTTCGTAACTTTCTATAAACAGCTAACATTCCTTTTTTACTCCCATAGGATTGCATTTCATTTCCTTCGATATGCGGATCTGCCTGTAGTCGTATGGACTGCAGGTGCACATTATATACGCGAAAAGTATCTTGATTTTTGACTATATCGGCGAAAATACAATAATTGAAATCCTGCTGACCTTGCGAATCAAACATGACATCTCCTCGGGCAATCATTGGATATTTGGAAAATAATGCAATGCCATAGTTCTCTCGTGTGCGCCTTTTATGAGCACTTCTTTCGTGGTAATCTTTGGTTTGCATGATTTTATTGAGTGAATCCATGATCTCAAAGCGGGTGGGCTTATCCTGTCGATAAAATTCTTGCAAGCAAAGTACATCCGGAGCCGCTTCATCGATGAAAGCAAAAATTGCGTCTCTACTTTTGATGGCGTTTTCAAAGGATGGATTGAATAAATCAAAAAGCCTGACATTGTAACTCAGCACTTTTAAACCTGAAGCAGCTGATTTTTGATCATTGTTGCTAGCTAATGATATGGTTCTAAAATGCAGTTTCCCTCCAATGAGTATCACTAAAATACAGGCAATGGCCCATTTGGACTTGGCAAATAGCCAAAGTAGCAACCAAATAAAAGTGAGTAATAAAAAAACCGGGTAAAGTAGGCCAAAAAAGGGTAGAATAGAAATGGTGGAAGGATGAATAAATGGCGCCAAATAACTTAACATCAAGCAAAGAAGAGTCAAGGTAGTTGCCAATTTCAAGGGCCAAGAAAGCAATTTACCTAATGATTTAATCATCTTTACTCTGTTGAAATAAAAATTCTTTTTCCGCTTTGGATAGGGCGTCATAGCCACTTTTTGAAATTTTGTCCAGAATTTGATCTAATTGGGCTTGTTTATTTTGTTTTTGAGCTCGAAATTGATCATCGGTGAGTGGTCGGCCACCTTTCTTTACTTTCATTTTTGTTTGCTGTGGCCTTAAATTAATTCCAATCCAGGGCCTTGAAAGCCTAATATGCCAAAATTGTTGGATGCTCCAAATACCAAAAATGGCACCGCCTAAATGTGCAAAGTGTGCAATTTGATCATTTGTACCCAGTGAAGAAAGGTCTTTAAGAAAGAAGAAAATCGCAATCATGTAAATGCGCAATGGAAAGACACCAAAAACCTGAACTTGTAATTGAGGCTGTGCAAATGCCAAGGCCATAAAAATAGCCATGATAGAACCTGACGCACCAACCACAGAAAAGGAGTTGACTGAGAGTGCTGAAAAGAAAATATGGTGAGCAAATATTTCGGCAAAATTCCCCACTATACCGCCAAGTATGTACAAGTGAATTAATCTTTTGGGACCAAAAAATCTTTCATAGGTACTGCCTGCAAAATACAAAAACAACATATTGCTCAAAAGGTGCCAAAATCCAAAATGCGCAAATAATGATGTAATGATCGTCCATGGTTGGAAGAGTACATTCAACCCATAGACTGGCAGTGCAAATAGATAATGACCAACATAACCCTGTGGCAGCATACCAACAAAGTCTAAAACTTGTAATCTTTCTAGTGCATTGATAAGCTGAATAAGCGCAAAAATACTCACATTCATACTGATCAAGCGTATGGTCATTGAGCCATTCTGATACTGTGATTTTATTTGTGCTACGAACGGATTCATTGTGTTTGGCTTTATTTTTTTACCAAAAATTATTACGATCGTTTTTGCGCCAAATTAGTACAAGAATCGCCCCTGCAAGTGCTCCACCCACATGGGCTAGGTGCGCAACGTTGTCTCCGGCCTGATTTTCAATAGCCAGGTATAGCTCCAAAAAGAAATAGCCCGTTACTAAATATTTTGCTTTAACCGGGATAGCAAAGTAGAGTCTAAATTCTGTATTGGGAAATAAAATGGCGAAGGCCGTCATGATGCCAAAAACACCTCCTGACGCACCCACCATGGGTACATATGCTTTGGTTAAGTATTGATTGATGTCATTTTTCAAAGAGGCGCTGTGGTGTTGTAGTTGATCATTTAAATAAGCATTGATTTGTGCTGTAACATCACCGTATTGATTGACACGGTTTTTTAAAAAGTAATTGAATTGTTCCATGTCCAATTCCAAGGCCAAACGTGTCTTTAATTGATAAATCTCATAGAAACCGATGAAGTTATACAAGGCGAAGGCGCCCAGGGCACTCACCATATAAAAAATGAAAAATCGTTTCCCGCCCCAAATATTCTCTAAGTAAGCTCCTAGCATGACAAAAAGCCACATGTTGAAGAATATATGCAAAAAGTTCGTGGTGCTGTGCATAAAGAAATGTGTCACTACTTGGTAGGGTTCAAAAAAGGGAGAATTGATGTAGTGTGCACCAAGGGAATGCTCTAGACTAATTCCCTGCTTATCAAGAATAAAACTTGCTACAAAAAAAGCTATGTTGAGTAGTAAAATGTTTTTAGTTACTTGGGGTAGGTTTTGGAACATATTAGAATTTTTTTGCTAATTCGTCAAAGCTGAGGGTATACATTATTTGTTTTCCATTTGGCGTGACGCTATGCTGTGGGCATTGGAAAAGTGCTTCGATGAACCCCTCGATTTGATTATGGTGTTGGATGGAATAATTTTTAGAACCGTAAAAGGCTAATTTAGAGACAAGCAAATGCGCGATGTCGTCATGAGTGATGTCGCTGAATGTGGAACTGGTTGTCAGTTCGTCAAGACAAGCATCTAAATGGGTGTCGGTAAGCAGGGAAGGAACCGCCTCTAAAACAAGCAATTGGTCTGTTATTTGAAATTGAAAGCCAAGTTGATTCCAAAGACGCTGTTGATCTTGCCAGACTAGCTTGGATGCTTTATCAAGTTTTTTTTCAAGCGGAAAAAGCAATGCCTGTGATAAGAGGGGTTGGGCAACAAAATGCTGCATCATTTCGTCAAACAAAATTCGATTCTTTGCCCGTCTTATATCGATGACAAGAAAACCCGATTTTACTGCATTGACAAGGTATTTATCGTGAATGATACAATGTTGAGCCGAGGTATTTTGTTCAAATAATTTGCTTTGATGGTTTGCTTCTTGTTCGGTAATTTGATAGAATTCTTGCCAATCCTCTGGTTGTACACCAGTACTTGAGAATCCTGCAGACTTCATAGCGGGGCTGAATGCTTGATCAGCATAGGTGCTGCTGCTTGATTTGGTGCTTTGAAATGGATTGTAAGAAGGATCTACATCAACTTGTGGAAGGGTGGGTTCTGTTTTACGCAATGCAGCCGGCACCTCAAAGGCATTTTCTGTATCAAAATCAAGGGTCGGGAATATATTGTATTTGCCCAACGCCTGCCTTACGCTACTCAAGAGTATTGAATAAATAAAGCGGTCTTCCTCGAATTTTATTTCAGTTTTTGTTGGGTGAATGTTGATATCTATTTTTTGGGGGGCAACCTCAAGAAAAATACAATAACTCGCAAAATGCTTGTCGCTAATCATGCCGTCAAAAGCCTTTGTAATGGCATGGTTAAAGTACGAATCTTTGAAAAAACGCTGATTGACAAATAAATATTGTTCACCCCTGCTTTTTTTTGCCAATTCAGGCTTGCCCACATAACCGATAATTTTGACAATATCTGTTTGCTCCTCAATTGGCACAAGTTTGTCGTTACTCCCCTTACCTAAAATGGAGGCTAAACGCATGCGAAGGTTGGCACTCGATAAATTATATATTTCTTGACCGTTGTGCTGGAAGTGAAAATGAATTTCGGGGTGCGCTAAGGCAACGCGCTCAAACTCTGTTTGAATATGACCCAATTCAATCGCATCGCTTTTTAAAAAATTACGCCTAGCTGGCACATTGTAAAAGAGATTCTTCACCTCAAATGAAGCACCGTTGGCACAAATGGTTTCTTGTTTGTTTTTTATTTGATTGCCTTCTACATCGATTTGTATACCAGTTTGCGCTTCTATCTGCTTGGTTTTTAGTCGGACTTGCGCAATCGCAGCAATAGAAGCAAGGGCCTCTCCTCTAAAGCCTTTTGTTTGAATTGCAAAAAGATCATCGGCATTTTTAAGCTTGCTGGTGGCATGGCGCAAAAAGCATTGTGTGGCATCTTGAGCATCCATTCCTTGCCCGTTATCGTGCACTTGAATTAATGTTTTTCCGGCATCTTTAACAATCAAATGTATTTGCGAAGCTCCTGCATCAACAGCATTTTCAAGTAATTCTTTGACCACTGAGGCCGGTCTTTGAATGACCTCGCCGGCTGCAATTTGATTGGCAATGTGATCGGGTAATAAGTTGATAATACTCATGCTGGGTTTACACTTCTGGACGCCCAACAAATGTACATATTTCCTAGAATTTAGTCAAGACTAAATCCGAACGATCGTGCCTGTATATGTAGAATTTTCTTTTGGGAGTGGTTGCTCCAAAACTACTTTCCATATATAAGCTTTTTGACTAGGAACCATTTGTCCAGAGCGCATATCGATACCGTCCCAGGGTTGTTGGTAGTCTGAGGTTCTATATACTATTGCTCCATTATCGGGATCAATGATGAGCATTTCAAATGGTGTTTGTCGGATGGTGAGCGCATAAGGCATAAAGGTAGCATTGCGTTCATCTCTAGATTGGGGATTAAATGCATTCACTGCCAATAGATTATAATCTTCATTAGCAGTTATTTTTATCCTTGCGCTTTCTTTGCACCCATCCAAAATACCCTCGACATTTATGGTGTATGTTTTAGCCTTGAATGCCAATAAATCGGCGGCATTATATTGCGCGTTTGACAAGCGTTCATCTGAACTCCAACTCATCCGAGTGGCATTGGTTTCGGCCTTGATATGAATACGAGGTAGTCCATCTACATATGATATTGCGTCTGCATCTAATGAGATATGTGGTGCTTGGCAAGGTAAGGCAGTGGCAGCTTGGTTTGAATTTTCTTCTTTGTTGCTTCTTTTAGGGATGCTTAATTCAGTTTGTAACGCTTCAGAACCTTTAATCGATAGGGGTGAAATATAATTTTCCAATTGAACTTCAGGCTCATTGTATTGCGCTGAGGGCGAAATTATCGCAGTGCTTAGGTTGCTCGTTTTTGAGCCGAGCGCCGTTGCAATAGATTCATGTTGCGCCTCTAAAGGAGATTTTTTAGGGGCAATTAATAATGCATTGCTTTTTTTGTTTTCATTGGAATGTTGAGCTGCTTTTTGAATTTTTGAGCGCCCATGAGGAGTAATGTGTGCTTTTGAACTGGTAAGTGATGTTGAAAAGAAAACTGCAAAAACGAGCCATACAGCAGTTCCTAATAAACTAATGGTAAGAATGGTGCTAAAAAAACCAATCTGAAACCAAGAAAGGTTGCCCTTTGACTTGGGAAGCTTTTTGGAAAGCTTTTCCCAAGCTTGAGGGTCGTAATCATAGGAGAATTCCTCTACTAATGATTTAATATTTTGTTCAAATTGATCTTTCATTGTTTTTCAATCAATATAAATTCATCTTTTAAAAGCCGCTGCAAATTCATTTTTGCTTTAGCCAAATTGGATTTTGATGTTCCTTCCGAAATGCCTAGTAGAGCGGCAATTTCTTTATGACTGCGCTCTTCCAATACGTAAAGGTTAAATACGGTTCTGTATGCCGGAGAGAGCCTAGAAATAGCTTCCTGAGCAATTTTGGCTTTGAGTTGGGTAGTTTCACGGAGTTCTTCTTCGAGCATGGGATCTGATGCCATGGACTTAAAGTCGTTGTCTTGGTCCGAGAGAAAGGGATTGTTTTTAGCCTTTCTCAAATGGTCAATGGCAGTATTACTTACAATACGACGAATCCAACCTTCCAAAGAGCCAGAAAAATCAAAATGTTCCAATTTGTCAAAGACCTTTAAAAATGAAACTTGAAGCACTTCTTGAGCGCTATCTCGCTCGTTGATGTACCGCATACTTACGGCAAGCATTTTACCATAAAACATTGTGAACAAGCGCTCTTGCGAACGACGATCGCCTTTGAGACACCCCTCCACAATTAATTTTAAGTTTTCTTGCTGCTCCAATTTTCAATGTTATAATAACGTAAGCTAATCTAATGGGTTGCCTCTCTTTTACAAAGGTGTTCTATTTCCGAATAAAAAAAAGCATTTTTTTCTGAAGTATCCGTAATTTCGTGACGCAAACGCTTTTATCAATTTAAAAAAAACAAGAAAAATGAAAGTAACCGTTGTAGGTGCAGGAAATGTTGGTGCTACATGTGCTGATGTTTTGGCTAGTAGAGAAATTGCCAATGAAATTGTATTGCTCGATATCAAGGAGGGTTTTGCCGAGGGCAAGGCACTTGATATTTGGCAAACCGCACCAATTAATTTATATGATTCACGTACGGTTGGTTCAACCAATGATTATTCACGTACTGCAGATTCAGATGTTGTAGTCATTACTTCTGGATTACCTCGCAAACCAGGGATGTCTCGAGACGACCTCATTGCAACCAATGCAGGTATTGTTAAAATTGTAACAGAAAACGTGGTGAAGTATTCTCCCAATGCGATTATCATTGTTGTTTCTAATCCGCTTGATGTCATGACATATTGTGCCTACCTCAATGCCAACATGCCATCATCACGCGTTTTTGGTATGGCTGGGGTATTGGATACAGCGCGTTACCGAGCATTTTTAGCCGAGGAGCTCAATGTTTCTCCAAAAGATATTCAAGCTGTTTTGATGGGAGGCCACGGTGATACGATGGTTCCGCTTCCGCGATACACAACCGTTGGAGGAATTCCTGTTACGGAGTTAATTGAAGAGTCTAAACTCAATGAGATCATCGAACGTACTAAATTTGGCGGTGGAGAAATTGTAAAGTTACTTGGAACTTCAGCTTGGTATGCACCTGGTGCAGCTGCAGCGCAAATGGTTGAGGCTGTAATCCGCGATCAAAAACGCATTTTCCCAGTATGTGCATGGTTGGAAGGAGAGTATGGCCTTTCAAATATTTATTTAGGTGTTCCGGTGGTATTGGGTAAAAACGGAATTGAAAAAATCATTGAATTGCAACTCAATGACGCAGAACTTGCTTTGCTTATGGATTCTGCCGAAGCAGTTAAAGGTGTGATGGATGTACTAGACAACATGACTGCCTCTGCCTAATTAAAATTCTGATTGAATTTCTTCAAACCGTGGGATGTTTTATCTCACGGTTTTTTTATGGTAGTTCGATTGCACCAATGTCGGGTGGATTATTCCTGGGCTGTCCAAAAATATCGGTAAATACTGCGGAGCTTATCGCGGCATTACTCAATGATGAATTTGAGCTGAAAGTGAAATCTCGCTCTGCTGGGTTGGTAAAAAGAGGATTGGCATTCCAATTGACGTGGCTTCCATAAAAAGAATCTTGGTAGTTGGTTTGTGATTTGAATACACAATAATCAAAATCAAAGTTGAGCTCAATGCCCGCCATTTGGATGGTATCTATGGCCAACTCAGTATTGAGATTGCCATAAATTACACAGTTTTGCAGTTTGCCTTCACTAATGCTTGATACAAGCGTTTGATTTTGGTTATAGTCGTTGTAGTAATTACTAATGCCAACAGCCGGATTGGTGGAAGAGCCGTAGCCAAGTAAATCGCAATGGTTAAAATTGAAGTCCCCTCCTTGCAAAACCAATAAGGCGTGGGTGCCATTTTTCGAAATGATACAGTTTTCGGCCTTCACCTTAGCCCCAGCATATATAAAAACACCATAGCGCGCTTGATTGTAAATTTGAGTATTCTCCATAGTCAAGGTGTAGCTTGAATTATTTGGATCTTGGCTATATAAATGAACCCCAGAGGTGCCATTCTTCAAGATGGCATAATTAATTGCTGAGGGTTGGGCCTCATGGAAATAAATCCCATAATACTGACCTGCAATGTCTTGATATTCTTGTTCTAATCGATCTCCTTGAAAAACAACCTCATTACCTGCCTGTCCTTCAATTTGAAGAGCACCCTTGTAAACGTATAAAAGTGCATTTTTATGCAAATAAACTTGCGTTCCTGCCTGAATGGTAAGCGTTTTGGCTGAGTCCACAATCGCAGCGCCATAAATCACGTGAGGTTTGTCGTTTGGCCAAATGCCCTCATTGAAATCTAAGGAATCGAGCTGAAAATTCGAATAGTGGAAATAGGCATCTTGCCCCCATGCGGCCAATTTCACAAATTGATCTTGGCCATTGGTTCGAAACCGAATGGAGTCTTCAACTATGAGGGGGTTGGTTGTGTTGTTGACTTGAAGGGTTACCTCGACAAAAATAAACAAGGAGTCTTTAGGGGCTAATATGAGGTCCTTGTGTGAGGTAGCAGAAATTCCATCCACATTGATCCGATATACTGAAGCTTCGCCTCCCATGAGCTCAATTTCTTCAATGTTTAAACTT
Organism: Crocinitomicaceae bacterium; assembly: GCA_030833845.1. GTDB lineage: Bacteria > Bacteroidota > Bacteroidia > Flavobacteriales_D > Crocinitomicaceae > UBA952. The sequence continues at coordinate 9,507 of JAURGK010000018.1, forward strand.
CTGAGGTCGGGGTTGTATATTTTGAGATATTTTGTAGTGGAACCAACTGTCGTAAAAACAGTATCGAAAACCACTGTATCCGTTGAAAAAGTAAGGTTCCCTTTGGAAAGCAATACAGGTTTGTTGCACGAGCTGAGCCCCCCCCAAAGGAAGCCAAACACGAGTAGCAGAATACCTATAAAAAGACGCATAAGCTTACAACGCACAAAACTAATGAATATTGGTGCGCTAGTTAAGATTTAAAAGAAAATGTTGTTTTGCTTGGCCTGGCTTTGGGCTGAGCAGGCCAAAATAAAAGCAATCCGCGCTAAAGTGAAATTGCTCCTCTTTGATGAGTGCTGTCCAGGCCATTTTATTGGTGCGCTCGTTGTGGTCTGTTACTAAAACAATGGTGTCGGGATGAACGCAAGGTGCCGTTTGCCTTTGCCAATAATCCAAAAATATACATGTTGAAACAATGGCAAATTGAGGTTGGTGCTCACTAAGAACGAACAAACCTTCTTGACAGTTTTTATCAATTTCGATAAGTTGAATATCCTCAATAGATGTGGTAAGCTTGTGAATAAAGTGCAAGGTTTTGGGATGCAATTTATAGCATAAGGGTTTGAATTGCCCAATGGGTTTTTGCCTCGCGACGGTATCTGCAAGCCAATAGGCAAATGGGGAGTGGGTGCCATGACGGCCTTTGGCAACGAAAAGAAAAAAAAGATATCGGACCCATTTAATCACGACACAAATAAACAAAAAAGAAAAGAGCTAAGCATTGAGTACAACTTGATTATTGTGTAATTTTGCCACAAAAACAATATGATCCCTGTTACAGTCTATAGCGAAATGACTCCCAACCCTTCCACGATGAAGTTTGTGGCCAATAAATACCTCTTGCCAACAGGAGCATCCGTTGAATTTGACAGCAAAACAAGTGCCAAAGGTTTTTCTCCTCTAGCCGAAGCCTTATTTGATTTTCCTTTTGTTGCTAAAGTGTTTGTTGCATCGAATTTTGTAACAGTTGCCAAAACAGACAACGTGCCTTGGGATTTTATTACCATGGAACTTAGAGAATTTATTCGTGAATGGATCAGTTTTGGCAAAGAAGTTTTAATTGCCATGCCAAGTCAAATTCAAGAAGAAAACTTGGATCAAAGCGGCTCTGCCTCTACAGAAAACAAAAGCATTCCAACTTTCGAGGCCTCTGCGCTCGACGATGCCATTATGGATTTACTAGATCAATATGTGCGGCCAGCAGTGGCTAATGACGGAGGTGCCATAGATTTTTTGGGCTACAAGGATGGAACCGTAACCGTTATGCTCAAAGGTTCATGTGCAGGTTGCCCGTCGTCTACCGCCACTTTAAAAGGAGGAATTGAGAATTTGCTCAAGCAACATTTAACTGAAGTGAAAGAGGTGGTTGCTTTTAATGGCTAGTTAAACATAAAGTTGCACATGTATTAGATTTGCATTATATTTAAGTGAACAACTTCTCTTTGGTGTTGTTTCACCTGTGTTTTAATGTCATCAGCTATTACATCATATCAAATCAAGGACGCACTCAAATCTTATTTTGGATACGATCAATTTAAGGGTGCACAGCAAGAAATCATTGAAAATGTACTTTCTGGTAGAAATACATTTGTTCTGATGCCTACTGGTGGTGGGAAGTCTTTATGCTACCAATTGCCTTCATTATTGCTACCAGGCACTTCTATCATTGTTTCTCCGCTGATTGCCTTGATGAAAAACCAAGTCGATGCGGTACGTGGCTTATCAGAGACAGGCCAGGTGGCTCATTTTTTGAATTCATCTTTAACAAAGGCAGAAATTACCCAGGTGAAAGAGGATATAACAAACGGGCACACCAAAATGCTTTATGTGGCTCCCGAATCCTTGACTAAAAAAGAAAATATTGATTTTTTAGCCTCTGTGCCCATCTCCTTTTTTGCCATCGATGAAGCGCATTGTATTTCGGAATGGGGTCATGACTTTCGGCCAGAGTACAGGCGGCTTCGTGAAATTTTTGAGAAGATTTCTAAGGTGCCAATCATTGCACTCACCGCCACAGCTACCCCAAAAGTACAGAACGACATTCAAAAGAACCTCAATATGCTCGATGCAGATGTCTTTAAGTCATCTTTCAATCGTTCAAACTTGTATTATGAAATTCGCCCTAAACGTGAAGTTGAGAAACAAATTATTAAATACATCAAACAGCACGAGGGGGAGAGCGGTATTATATATTGCCTTAGTCGGAAGAAAGTTGAGGAAATAGCTGAATTGTTACAAGTCAATGGCATCAATGCCCTCCCGTATCATGCAGGGCTCGACGCCTCTTCAAGAGCCAAGCATCAGGACGCCTTTTTAATGGAGGAGGTAGAGGTGATTGTTGCCACCATTGCTTTTGGCATGGGCATTGACAAACCGGATGTCAGGTATGTCATTCACCACGACATTCCAAAATCAATAGAAAGTTATTACCAAGAAACTGGTCGGGCAGGAAGAGATGGTGGAATCGGAGAATGTATAGCATTTTACAGTTACAAGGATATTGAAAAACTCGAAAAGTTTTTACAAGGAAAAGCCATTACTGAACAAGAAATTGGACGGCAACTCTTGCATGAAATTGTTTCCTATGCCGAAACCTCTGTTTGTCGCCGAAAATTTATTTTGCATTATTTTGGCGAAGATTTCAATCAAAATGATTGTCAGGACAAATGCGACAACTGCTTGCATCCGCAAGAACGCATGGATGGCTCTCATTACCTCAGTCAATTATTGCAAGTTGTTGTTGCCCTTGATCAAACCCAAAAAGCGAAACATTATTGCGCCTTTTTAGCAGGTCATGTCAATGCAGACATCAAGGCTTACAAACACAATCAGCACCCGCTATTTTCAATTGGGAAAGACCAAGATGAACATTTTTGGAATGCGGTCATTCGTCAGGCAGTTGTTGGGGGTTATTTACACAAAGACATTGAAACTTTTGGCACGCTAAAATTAACGGCCAAAGGCACTGACTTTTTAAAAGCACCAGAGGCTTTTCAACTTTACAAACAACACGATTTCACCAATACCGATGATGATCTTGGAATGAGTCAGAAAGGTGCTGTTTTTGATGAAATCCTATACAAACAGTTACTTGACTTACGCAAAAAAGTGGCCAAACAAGCAGGCGTTCCGCCCTTTGTTGTGTTTTTGGATCCTTCACTTCGTGAAATGTGTTTGCAATACCCTATTGAAATGAGCGAATTAACAGCCATTCAAGGGGTGGGGTCAGGTAAGGCCCAGCGCTACGGAGCTCCATTTCTCTCCATGATTGAGGAGCATGTTGCAGCTCATCAAATCGAAAGACTACAAGACTTCGTTGTAAAATCATTAGTCAATAAATCAGGAGCCAAGGTGCACTTGATTCAAAATATTGATCGAAAATTGCCGCTCGAAGACATCGCAAAGTCTCAAGGAAAGTCTTTCAATGACCTTCTTGAAGAATTAGAAACGGTTGTCTATTCAGGCACGAAACTCAACATTGACTATTACCTCAATGAGGTATTAGACGAAGACAATCAAGAGGAAATCATTGATTATTTTTTAGGTGCAGAATCAGACGAATTACTTGCGGCTTACCATGAATTTGATGGTGCATATACTGAGGAAGAGCTCAGATTGGTGCGAATTAAGTTTTTGTCTGTATACGCTAATTAAGATAGCGGGTATTTATCGGAGTACTTTTTGCACAGAATTTCTCGTTACACTGTGGTAAGTCACTTGCGCTTCATTAAATATTTTTTTAGCTAAAGTCCGCCCTTCTTTGGTTTGAACCAATGCTTCATAGATTGGTAAGACATATTTTCGCCGGCCAATTTTTAAAAGAAAATCTTTCAATTCTGTTTGAATTTCAAAAACATAGGGTGAATGTGCAGCCAAAACAAACCAATCGCACAAAATCTCACAATTTCCTGAATGGCTAAAAGCAAATTGTTTATCGAGTTGTCGTAAGCGCTCTATTGGAACCTGATCAGATAAGGCGCGAATAAATAGCTGCCACTCTTGAATGAGGTAATCCTTGTACTGCGGTCTGATTATTTGAGTTCGCCGCCTGGTTTTACCGTTCTTTTTAAAAGTGGTATTTCGAATCATATCTTCAAAAGGATACTTGCCCTGATTTAATAGCTGGGCTTTTGCCTCGATTTGTTCTATTCTTGGCGCCACAATGCGCGCACAATTTTTAGGAAGACCTGCGGTGTATATCCATTCATTGTAATTGAATGGTTTTTGGCCATTTTTTGTGAGGTACTTGTTCAGATGTGAAGCGAATTGTTTGGCATTGATTGTTTGAAAACTGTAATGCTTGAAATAGGCCTTTAGGAAAGCATCGAGTATTGGCCTAGTGTAAGTTTGCTCAAGGGTGCGAAAGAAAAAGGCACCTTTGACGTATGCAATATCTGACATGGCAATATCTGGGTCTCGGTTTTTTAGATCCAAGTGCAATTTGCTATCTGCAAGTGTGCCTTCGGTTTTCATTTGGCCTAAAGTTTGCTCTAACTCTCTGAATTCAACTTGTGCTAATATATCGGCAATTTCTTTGCCTTTGAGGGCCTCCATGATGCGTTGTTCAAAGTATACCGTAGTGCCTTCATTGAGCCAAAGATCTGACCATGAAGCATTGGTTACCAAATTACCGGACCAGGAATGAGCCAATTCATGTGCCAGGACTGAGACTAAACTTTTGTCTCCGGTAATAAGCGTTGGATTTGCAAAGGTCAGCATAGGGTTTTCCATGCCGCCAAAAGGAAAGGAGTAGGGCAATACCAAAACGTCGTAACGCCCCCACTGATATGGCCCATAGAGCTTTTCTGCAGTGGCCATCATTTGGGGTAAATCTTCAAATTCTGCTGCGCATTGTTCAAGTAATTCTTTTTCGGCGTATACACCGCACTGATTTCCAAGATCCTTAAAACCAATGTCACCAACCGCTAAGGCAATTAAATAACTCGGTATGGCATGGGGCATTTCAAAATGATACAAGCCCTCCTTATGAATATCTTTTGGATTTTTAGCACTCATTAAGGCCATGAGGTCCGAGGGCACTTTCACATCTGCACTGTAGGTGAGTCTGTTGGATGGCGCATCTTGAATTGGAATCCAAGTGCGTGTGAGTATGGCCTGTCCTTGGGTATAAAGGAACGGTTTGGTTTTGGAACTTGTCAGCGTAGTGTCAAGCCAATCTAGGGCTGCAGAGGCTTGGGTGGTTTGGTAATAGATGTTAATTAATTGCGTGCTTGAATCTACCTTAACAAGTAGCGCCTGGCCAAATAGACTGTCCTTGTCCATGGGGCCAATGATAAAATCAGTTTCTTTCTCGTGTTTTTTGGCACCAAGCGTTACCTTTTGAATGAGTAAGCCTTTGATATCGAATATTGCTGTATCTGCACCACGATTGTGCATTCGGTGTCTGGCTACGCCATAGATGGTTTGTGATGAAAAATCTACTTCGAGGTCTAGGTGTAAATGTGTTGTATTGATTTGCTCTAAATTGGCGTAGCTATGATCGTCTTGGGCGAATGCACTGAGATTCTCTGTGCTCGAGGTTGCTGTACGCGAGGATGGGTTGCATGCCCACAAAATGATTCCAATGCAAAAAATACCCACAAACTTCATGGTGCAAATTGAAGTTGTATGTAGCCAAATATTTCTTGTGGCCCAAGCACACCATATGTGATCAGGCCGTTGTGGAGTCTATCAACCTCAAAGGCCTTCGGGACAAGCAGTATATTTTTTTCAGAGCGTAGGTGACTAACTTGCCTTTGCATGCTTCCATCTTCAAGATTGATCTGTACCCAAGCGCCAACATTCCTGTTTTTGCTTAAACTAAACGGATTCACCTCTTCAAGCCCTAATTTGAATTGACCCGTCTGATCGTAGTTTGTGGCAGCATCATTGAAAAGAAAATGTAAGTTTTGGCCATCTACAAAACTAGCATAAGAACTGTAAGGCCCAAAATCATTGATACTCACTTGGGTTTTAGGTATGCGTTGCTCCCAGCGAAGTTTCCCCATAGAATCTATACAAAAGGCAACAATATCGTTGTAATAGTAATAATTGGTAGTCATGCGCTGCCCCGTCTGATTATTGATATTTGTGCTCGTATACACATAGTATTTTTCCAGTGACCCAACATAACTACCGTCCTTGAGTGTGAAGATATCCCTTACCTGATAGCGCGAAAGTTGTGGATCCTCATTGCGTCGTTCTAGTTTTTTTTGAATTCTAAATTGATCAGCCGCTTTATGTTCACTCAACATAATTTCTTGACTAAAAGGTAAAAAACCCATGGCCATAGCAGTATCTGCTTGCAAATTGAGTTGTACATTGAAAAATCCATCCTGCATTCCATCCCAATCGCTATTGCTGTATATTCCAAAGAGCGTAAGACTTTGGGCATCTTGCCCGGTCATAACGAAATTTGAGATCCGTTTGCCTTGCAAATCAAAGGTATAGTCTTGAAGTCCTGTATTATTAAATTGGTAAACATGTAAGTTTTTAAAGGTTTTTCTTACCCTAATTCCCTGATTTTCAATTTCCTCTAGTTCAATCACGCCAATAAAAAATTCTCCGTCATTGCTCAGAAAAAAGTCTTCAATCGAACTCAAGTTGGCGTCGAATGGCAAGCCGTATTCGCCTTTGCTAATTAAATTTAGCGTTTGGTCATAAACACTAAAACCATAGATGTCAGCACCGTTTCTTTTGCCAGGTATTTGATAATAGACTGCAAAATATGCCTGATTGGGTGCTTGAATGATCCCAAAGTGGGGCGTGGCATTTGGGCGGGTATCGGTATAGTGAATGATTTCTCGTTCGTCAAGGGTATTTAATTCGGCATCGAGTATTTTCGCAAAAAGCTTCATTTCTTTGCCATTGCGGTCTGAAATAAAAACCAAATGTTGCTTACCCAAGCGTATCGCTTGTTCGAAATACCCAAATCCTTCAGGGCTCACCGGCTTGATACGTTGGCTAGCAACGGCCTGAAGATCTTCATAAAGGGTGAGTGCATGGTTGCTTGCAGAGAGTGAATTTACGCTATGAATTGTTGAAAATGCACTGTTTTGGGCTGCCATGATAGCAATCAAGCGGCCTTTGTTGCGCTGGAAATTGCCCCACTGCCAGTCGAGTTGCTGGGCTTGTAGTGTAAGACTACAAAACATGATAAGGCTAAGCAGCAAACGTCTTTGCATTATTTGAAGAATTGTACTCCAACATAATTGTCGGGGCTGATCATTTTGAGTTCATCTTTAAGCGAGTCAGAAATGGCGAGTTCATCTATAAAAGCATGAACACTTGCTTTGGTTACACGCTCATTTTTACGTGTTAAGCCTTTGAGGGCTTCATAGGGTTTTTCGTAACCTTCTCGGCGCAAAATGGTCTGAATGGCCTCTGCCACAACAGCCCAATTATTTTCTAAATCCGCCTCCAAGGCCTCGCGATTCAATAACAATTTATTTAGGCCCTTGAGGGTGGCACCAAAGGCAATGAGGCTGTGTGCTAGGGGCACGCCAACCACCCTTAACACTGTTGAGTCTGTGAGATCTCTTTGCAATCGAGAAACGGGTAATTTGGCTGCCAAATGTTCAAATAGAGCATTGGCTATACCTATATTACCTTCTGAATTTTCAAAATCAATCGGATTCACCTTATGAGGCATAGCCGAGGAGCCGATTTCTCCGGCTTTAATTTGCTGTTTGAAGTAGTCCATGGAAATGTAGGTCCACATGTCTCTATCGAGATCAAGAAGAATGGAGTTGATACGCTTCATACAATCAAAAAGGGCAGCAAGGTTATCGTAGTGCTCAATTTGGGTTGTGGTTTGGGAGCGGTCTAGGCCTAGTATATCATTGACGAAGTGATTGCCAAAAGCAACCCAATCAGTGCTTGGATAAGCTACAAAATGCGCATTAAAGTTACCGGTAGCGCCACCAAATTTTGCTGGCATTTTGATGTCTTTGAGCAATTTGATTTGCTTGTTGAGGCGCTCAGCAAAAACATAAATCTCTTTGCCTAAACGGGTAGGTGAGGCCGGTTGTCCATGCGTGCGAGCAAGCATCGACACCTCTTTCCATTCCATTGCCAGGGCTTCGAGTTTCTCAAGCACTTGTTCAAGACTAGGCAAATACACCTTTTCAATGCCCTCTTTTAAAGAAAGAGGAATAGCTGTGTTGTTGATATCTTGGGATGTCAGACCAAAATGTACAAATTCAAGATAGGCATCCAGACCCAAGGCATGCATTTTGTCTTTGAGAAAGTATTCTACTGCCTTGACGTCATGATTAGTCGTTTGTTCCGTTTCTTTGATCCAAAGGGCATCTGCCTGGCTAAAGTTGGTATAAATTGAGCGCAGAGCTTCAAAATGATCTTGAGGAAAGTCTTTAAGATTTGCAATGCCGCTCTCCACGAGGGTGATTAAATATTCTACCTCTACTTGTACCCGGTAGCGGATGAGTCCAAATTCTGAAAAATAAGCTTGCAGTGCTGCTGTTTTGGATTGGTAACGACCATCTATGGGTGAGATCGCTGTAAGGGCATTGAATTCCATATCGTATCTAAAGCACAAAGATACAATAAGCGCTAAAAATAGAAAAACCTAATTCTGATTTATCGTAATTTTGAGGCATGCAAGTTTCAAAGCGTTTTTTAAATTTTCAATGGGTGGTCTTGATCCTGATATTTCTGGTGGTATTTGCAGGCAGTTTTGTGCGCATGTCTGGCAGCGGCATGGGTTGTCCGGACTGGCCAAAGTGCTTTGGTAGATGGGTGCCCCCAACACAAATCACTGAATTGCCAGCCAATTACCGAGAGGCCTACCTACTGAAACGTCAAAAAAAGGTGGAGAAATTTTGCAAGTTTCTAAATGGCATCGGTATGTCGCAAACAGCCAAGAAAATCCTCAATGACCCCACTGTTTATATAGAAGAAGCATTCAATGCGCGCAAAACATGGATCGAATACATCAATCGTTTGGCTGGATTTTTGGCTGGCAATGCCATGTTGCTCAGCTTTGGTTGGCTTCTAATGTACTACCGAAAAAGAAAGTGGTTGGTGCTCACCCTTATCAATCTGATATTAATTGGCATTGAAGCCTGGTTTGGTTCCATTGTGGTGGCGACCAACCTTGTTCCCTGGACTATTACCGTACATTTACTTTTGGCACTGATCATCATTGGGATTCAACTCTATTTACTGCACAATATCCGTAACAAAGAGGCTGAATATTTACCTCAAAATCAATCTTTTAAATGGCTAAGCTGGCTTATTTTACTGATTACTTTTTATCAAATGTTTTTAGGAACTCAAGTCAGAGAGGCCATTGATGCACTCGTTAAAAGAGGCTATACGCGTGCCGAATGGATTGAGCAACTTGGCTTGCCCTTTTTTATTCACCGAAGTTTCAGTTGGCTTGTTTTGATACTACTTAGCTATTTATTTTGGCAAAACCGCAAAACTTGGCATTACAAGCGCATCAATGTGGCTTTTTATTTGTTGGCTGCCGAACTTACCACAGGTGTGGCGTTGGCCTATGCTGATATGCCAGGTTTGGTCCAGACAGCACATTTGGTTTTTGCCACCGTATTGTTGGCAGTTTTGCTTATGATTCGTTTTGATGTTGCCAGCTTCAAGCAAAATGAAGTGTTCAAAAAGCAGGCGTGATGGTGAGTCTGAGGGGTTCTTGTTGAATCAACTGCCATTTGTAATTCAATTGAAAGCCTGGTCGGTATGTTTTTTGCAATAGGCTGTAGCGTTGCATATTGAATGTAAGCATTACTTGTTGCTTTTTTGGCAAGACAAGCCCACAACCTATACTTACCTGATTTGTGCATAATCCAAGCAAAAATAATTCACTTTGATTTTGGTAGACAACGCTGGCATTGACATAATTGAATCCTTGGTAATTTTCGTAAAATAGGCTCGCTTCCATTTGACGAATACTGTCAAGAGTGAATGATTTTTTAAGTCCTATATTACCATGTGGTGATCGTTTCATCACAAAATATAAGCTGTCCGAAATTTGTAGAGAATCTGTTGTTGAGTATATTGAATTGAGGCCGCCAAATAGTTGCCATTTTTTATAGCGAATTTGCAACCCAGCATTCAAATTGTAGTTGCTACTCATTTTCCAATCGTAAAAGCTACCATTAGAAAAATATAATTGAGAGTTCAAAGCGCTCACCCTAATGGCAGGCCTCGCGCTCCAGTGCCGATTGATAGCAATATCCTTACCAATACTGAGACCCAATTGGGCGTTTCTTTGCACTTGGGCTAAATTGAGAAAACTGGTTTGCACACCTATTTTCCAGCTACCCAAGGACTGCTGAAATCTGAGTTTGGCATTTAATTCAGTGACAATACTGGTATTGAATCCCATGTACGACGTATTGAAATTCAAGGCGCTTGCCTTGTATGTCTTGCTATGAAATTTAGCATCAGAATGATAGGCAACATTGCTAAAATCCATATCGTCCGAGGCATTGCTGATTTGTCCAAAAATTGAAAAAGGAACAATGAGCAATAAAGCCCGAATAATTATTTGCATTAATTCTATGTATTGGTTCAGTATAACAAGCCAAGATGAAATAATGTTACACCCCACCAAAGCATAATTTTTTACGTTACTTTAGATAGCGCCACTGTTGTGCCTATGAACCAAGAACCACATGCCGACCAACTTAAAGCTGCAGGTGCAGGCGATCGCCGGGCGCAAATGGCATTGTATGAGCTCTGTTATCCAGTTCTTATCAATGTGGCTCGTCGATATTATCAGAACCAAGAAGACCAAATGACAATTGTCAATAATGCATTTGTCAAAGTGATACAGTTTTTAGACACCTACAAGAAAGGGCGTTTTCTGAGTTGGGTAAAACAAATTATTGCCAATGAAATCATCGACGAATACCGCCGAAATAAACGCTATCACGAGCTCTATCGTTTTGATGCTCAAGTGGAAGATCGCGGCACATTTGATTTTCAGACTGACGCCATATTTACTCAAGAACAACTCCAACAAATGCTTTTGTGTTTGTCTGAACCAGCAAGGTTGGTTTTCAATTTATTTGCAATTGAAGGTTATAGTCATAAAGAAATTGCCAAAATGTTGGGCGTTACTGAAGAAACCTCTAAGTGGCACACCAAAATGGCCCGCAAAAAATTACGTGAATTAATAGTACATTCCCATGAACAAGCCAAACAGAGATCCATTGGATCAGCTATTTGAATCATTAGCAGAAGCTCGTTTCGAAACACCTCCAGCCTCTTTCTTAAAAGATGTAGAAGCGCGCCTAAATGCGCAACAAAAGAAACAAACTAAAACACTCGCTATTTGGTGGGTTTGGTCTGTATTTGGAGCGGTTATTTGCCTCGGCATTTTAGTATATAAATCAACAAAACCGAAAGAGGCCTTGGATTCTCATTCTAATGCGACAAAAGTTGCTGTAAGAACATGGAAAAAGAAATCAACAAATGGAACGTCAGCTTTAAGTATCCAGTCTCGATATGTATTCCAAATAGAACCTCAGCGCCTGATTAAATCCGATTCAATTGTTAATTCAGCAGCTGAGTCAATTCTTGAAGTCAAAGCCTTGGCTATCCATGAAAACTCAATTGAGATTAATCCAGCCGACACCGCTGAGTTGATTCAAATTGAGCACCAAGTTTCCATACCATCTACTACAACAATTGCTCTAAATACTCCCTCACCAAAATTAACCAACCATGCCTTTGGAATACAATTTGGAGTGAGTGCGATTCATTCTAGTTTTTCAGTGCCAGATATTATGAATAATATACCCGGATATTCTGCTAAAGATTACCGAGAAATAAGAAGTATAGGAGAAAGGCAAACCACCAGCTGGGACTTCAACTTGCGCTATCAATACACAAAAGGCCTGTGGCAGTTCCAAACTGGATTGCAATACCTGGAGTGGGGTGAACAATTGCAATATGATGTCATTTCTGTGGAGGGCATCAATCGTTATAAATATGTTCAAATACCCATATTAGTTGGTTGTCGTTTGATGGATCGAAAGGTTGGCATCTCGCCAATGGCAGGTGTGGCATTTGCTTCAGGACTCAAAATCAATGGAACTTATATCCAGCCATCAAATAATGGAGTAACCTTAGTAAATGCAAAGGCACGAAATTGGAATGCGCTCGCTCAAATTGAATTGAGTTATAACGTCAATTCAAAAATTACATTTACCCTTACACCAATCTACAGGCAAACGTTGGGCAGGCTCATTGAAGATGAATTGATAATGAACCGCTACTCTTCAATTGGTTTATTGACTGGGTTTTTCTTTAAGCTGTAAAACCATGTCTTTGAATTGTTAGTGTATTTTGTACACTAAGTAAAAATTAATTTTAACTTTACGTATTAAACCAACTTAAAGCTATGAGTTCAAAGATTATTGGCGTGGGTAGTTGTTTACCGTCCCTTCGCATGACCAACCAAGATTTTATTGCCCACCGCTTCTACAAGGACATCGACCAGCCTTTCGAAGATAGCAATGAGGTAATTATTGAAAAATTCAAGGAAATAACAGGTATTGCAGAGCGCAGGTATGCACAAAAAGACCAAACCAACTCTGATTTGGGCTATGAAGCGGCACAAAAAGCGCTTGATGCATCTGGAATCGACCCTGAAACGCTCGATTATATCATATTTGCACACAATTTTGGTGATGTGCGCTACGCATCTAACCACCTCGATATGCTTCCTGCACTGGCCTCAAGAGTCAAACATGCTTTAGGTATTTCAAATCCAAATTGTGTGGCATACGATATGCTTTTTGGCTGTCCGGGTTGGGTAGAGGCACTCATTCAGGCCAATTTATACATCAAGGCCGGTGCGGCTACGAATTGTTTGGTGATTGGTTCTGAAACGCTTAGCAGGGTAGTTGACCCTCATGACCGCGACTCCATGATCTTTGCTGATGGGGCAGGTGCTTGCGTCTTGACTGTAGGTAGCCAAGAGGATGGTAGTGGAATTCTAGCACATGCTACTCAAACTTTTACTAAAGATGAGGCATATTTTCTAAACAATGGCCCTTCGCTGAATTCCAAGCATCATATTCATGAGAAATACATTAAAATGCAGGGCCGAAAAATTTATGAATTCGCTCTGACCAAGGTGCCTGCAGCAATGAAAATTGCCTTAGATAAAAGTGGTGTGGATATCGCTGAGGTAAAAAAGATATTTATTCACCAGGCCAATGAAAAAATGGATGAAGCCATCATTGACCGCTTTTACCGCCTTTACAGGGCAGAACGCCCAGCGCATATCATGCCTATGAATATTCAATTCAATGGCAATAGCTCTGTGGCCACAGTACCTACTTTACTCGATGCAGTTGTGCGCGGAGAATATCCAGAACACAAATTACATCAAGGAGATGTCATTATCCTAGCATCTGTAGGCGCCGGTATGAATATCAATGCGGTGGTGTATCGTTGGTAGGTTTATTCTATCTTTGAAACAATCTTGTCATTAGATCGTTTTTAGGATACTTAAGCCTCTAACTATGAAAAAATTAGGACTCTTAGCATTGTTCTTCTGCAATGTGCTTTATTGTAATTCTCAAACCCCATTGCTTTATGGTTTGTTACGGACATCTACCCCAGCAAGTGTACAACTTGGTACCTTAGATTTGCTAACAGGGAATATCAGCACGGCAAATCCAAATAGCATTGCGTCAAGTATCAACCTCACTGGTGCAGCCCTCGATTTAAACACCAATAATTACTTTTTCATCACTCAAGGTGGATCTAACGGCACCATTCTTACCCTAGGAATGAACGATGGCCTGATTGCTGCACAACAGCAAGTTACCAATCCTTTGGCGCCGAGTTATTTTGATAATTTTCGTTTCAACACCTCTGATTCAACACTCTATGGCTTAGCACGGAGGTTCATACCCGCAGCAGGTGGCCAGCCAGGTTATGGTGAGTTGTTTTTTGCCTCCATTGACCCGGGCACAGGTGTGGTTAGTCAAATATCACAGCAATCCATTACTGATTCGTATTCGATTTCAGGAAATGCAATAGACCCCCATCAAATGATCTATTACTTTTCGAAAAGTACAGTGCTTTATGGTATCGATATGTATAATGGTCAGATATATACTTCACCTACATTGAGTTATCCTGAAGGAGGAATGTATTTTGATAATTATACATATAACTGTGCAGATACGTCTATTTATGGCATCATCCGCGTAACAACCACACCACCCATCACGGCCTATCTAGGAAAGGTTAATCCTACGACAGGTGTCGTAACGCGCATAGCTCAAACTCCTTTGCAATACAATACTTATTCTGTCAATGGCAGCTCAACTATTGACCCCAATACGGGAATCTATTATTACGTAAGCAGCTTGCCTCAAGGGGGCGTGGGCGTAATAGGCATTTCTATAAGTACCGGATTGCTTGTGAGTGTATACCCGGTTAGCTCTGTGGCTGGCGTGCAGACGTATTTTGATATGATTCGCCATCCTTCGGATTGTTACAACGCAGAGATTGTTCGCCCAAGCTCAATTGATGGAGGCGCTGGGTTGCTGCCAATGCTTGTTTCCAACACCAAAGTATATCCTAATCCTTTTGATGATTTCTTGCAAATTGATTCCCAAGAGCTCATCGAGGCCTACGCATTGCGAGATGCACAGGGTAAAATTATTCTAGAAGGTCAGGCCTTGAGTCATGAAATCCAACTTTCGCTGGGGCAAATTCCAAGTGGTGTTTATTTTTTGAACATTCAGACCAACCATGGATTTGAAAGCATTAAGTTAATTAAGTAAGTATCATTTTACAGTAGGATTACTTCTCAATTCGCCACATCATTTTCAAAATTCTCAATTACGAGGTAAGTCATTTGGAATTTTGGACTATCATCACAGGCTTCGCGGCTGATTTATTATCCAGCTAAGAATAATATGCTTAATTGGTGGTTTGCGGTTTTAAACGCAATACGGCGCTTTTCGCTACCTTATTCATATGGCCATCTACAACTTTAAAATAGGGAAAATAGGGTTTCTCCTAATTCATAGGCTAATTTTTTTTGATTGTGAAATAGAAGCAATAAATTCGAAGAAACCTAAACTATAAGAACTATGGACAAGCTCAAAAAATTTCTAAATTCTTTTGAAGAAGATTATCTATTTCGTTATGGTAAGAGATCATGGCAAGTAATCTCTTTGATCTTCTTTTTTATTCTTTCCTATACGGTGATCCAATACCTATGGAATGTTAGGCCATCTTCAAGAGAAGAGGTTTCGATTTCAAAAATTGAATTTGACCGCTCGCGCATCGATTACGATTTTGACATCACCAATGACATGGATAAATCCACCTTGGCAGATTATAACAAAGCCCTTAAGGGTCTTCAGGGTGAGATGCCTTCGGCCGAATGGAAAGATTTAGGAGATTCTGTTGAGCATACTGAATATGATTATGTTCCCTATCAAGCATACAATCCTTACTGGGATTTCTCTTATACAGATTACCGCCGAGTTGAACGTAAATACAAAGTCTTTGAAAAGAATCGCGATGCAATTCCTAATATTTTGGAAGATATTTATGAGGCCAAAGGCATAGATTCATTGCAATACTCTGAAAAAATCAAGGTCTTGAATTTGGCAAAGGCCATGGTGGCCTACGCATCAAAGAAAGAGTCTACTGAACTTTTGAGGGATTATTTTAAGAGCTACTTAATTTACAGCGGTGAATTAACCCCAAAAATGGTAGAGCAATTGGCTGCTGTTTTCAAAAAAGTGGACCGCAAGCCTTACCTTCATGACCCATACGGTGAAAATGACGATTGGAGTGAATTTAGTTCTTACTTGAGCATCGGTCAAGACGATTCACTAACTCAAGAGCGCTTTGACATTGCCAATAATTCTATTGCAAAACTCAAGAGCAAAGTGAAGTTCAAAGAAAAAGATCAGGCGCATTTTGTCGCTAGAGTTGTACTTGGTAGCGACCTTACCAATGAAGACCTACAAAAGGCAACTGAAGAATTCTTTGCAAGTAAAGACTACAAACTCACTGAAAAGAACACCGGTGAAATCTTCGGTAAATACCTCAGCTTATTTACAGAAAAAGCAGCTTTAGCCGATCAGCTTTTAGCCGAGGAAAAAGCCCAAAAAGAAATGAATCGATCGCAATATTATCAAGATGGGCGTTATGCTTTTGTGGCCATCATCATGATAGCTGCCATCCTAATTCTTTTCTCTATTCGCCAGATTATTAAGAGTAGGGGGTAGTGAAAATAATTTCACAATTCCCTTAAATTGGTTAGATTATGTTTTGCAAAAATACTATAGTGTTCGTTTTATGCTTATTCTGCTCTGAGAGTCTTTGGGGGCAGGCGCCAACTTTCCTGGAGACCTCAGAGCAATTGGAGAAATTACTTCGTTACGAACAAAAGAGCCCAAATCAATTAAGAGAATTACTAAATGAATTAGAGAAAAATCAGGCCGGTTTTGAATCTGAATTTCAAATGCTCAAATCAAGGGTTGATCGTGTTCTGTTGCCATTGGAAATTAAATTCACAAAGTCTGATATTTATAACAAGGATTACAAGAATGCAGTTCAAAAAATAGGTCTCATCAAGATCAATTACAAATATGACGAGGATATTCAAAAATTAGAAAATTATTTTGACCGCAAATTGTATCATGATGAAAAAAAAGCCTTATTGGCATCTAAGCCTTACTGGTTTTCAATAGAACCAAGTTTGGCTTTTTATTCTTCTGAAATTGAAGCCAAGGAATTCAATACGCTTCAAAATTTAAATCCTGTATATGGTTTAGGACTTTATGTGAGAATGAAAAATGAGCCAGCTTCTTCTTCATCGGGCAAATTAAAATTCAATTATTCTCAAATCGGTATAAAATTAGATTATCGAGACCCTAATTACACTTACAAGTTAGATACCGCAACATTTAACAATTCAGTTTATTTCAATTCTCAAATTAGCTATTTATACAGGCAGGTTCTTGGTTTTGATGCTGGACTTATGAGTTATTCAACCAAAATTGGAGAATTAAGTTCCTTTTATTCATTTACGGGATCTTTTTATATACCAATGGGTTGGATGAGTATTGGAGTCAATGCAAGGATAATAACTGACTTTTTATCGACTAACCCTCTAATTCAAGTAGGATCAACTCTTAAATTTAATTTCGGTCTCTACAAATCATTTAACAATAATGATAAGGATGAGGTAAACTCGAAAATTATAAAATTTAAAGAAGCCAACGTGAAAAAATGATGAGGTTCATATTTTTCTCATTTTCCTTTTTCATGAGCTTTTTGCTATTGTCTCAAGATTTCAATGGACTCATTGATGCACAATCGTATGCAAAAGTCTGGAAAAAGTGTCAAAAAATACTGATTAAAGATCCTGAGAATACAGAAGCCTTATTTTTTGTTTCAAAGATTCAGTCAAGAACTTTGTCATCAGCATTTTTTAATCCTGAGGAAGCATTGATAAACGCGCGACATGCTCAAAAAAATTATAGTTCAACCATTGAAGAAAAAGCCATTGAGCGTTTTGATAAAATACCAATCAATTTAACAGAATTTAGAATACTTTACGATTCTATTTCCAACGGGGCTTTGTACAAAGCAAAATTAGAGAATACTGTAGAGGGATATATTCACTTCATCGACGTTTTTGGTGACCTAAACAATAGTAATAAAACATGGGCCATAAGCCAAAGAAATCAATTGGCGTTCGAATTCGCTAAGGAGGTGCAAAAGTTAGAAGTTTGGGAAGAGTTTATCGCTAAATACCCTGATGCGTTACAAATCCCCAACGCCAAGATGTTAAGAAACAAGCTTGCTTATGAACAAGCGGTATCGTTTAATACAATCGAGGCACTTGAGCATTTTATTCGAACGTATCCTTTAGCTCTAGAAGTCGAACAAGCCCAATCTCAAATTATAGATCTTTCTTTTGCATCCGCAAAAAATGTGGATAATGTGGAGGCGTATAAACTTTTTGTTCAAAAATTTCCAAAAAGTAAATACGAAAAGCAGGCTGTAGGAAGAATACATGAAATAGCATTCAAGGATGCTCAGGCTTTACATAAGTCTTCAGCGATTTATGCTTTCATTACAACCTACCCTAATGCATTGCAAATTGAACAAGCCAAACAAATTTATGATGATTTGATTTTTTCTGAACAAATAGATTCATCCGATTGGTTAAGTGTTAAGCAATTTTATGAATCGTACCCCTACAATAGGAATCACGATTACGCATTACAAATACTATTTGACTTAGCAGCTTCGACGACAGATGTACAATTGTTAAACTTTTTAATTGAAAATTTTAACATTACAGATTCGTTTTTAATTCACAAACATTATTCACTCTATGCTCAAGATGGTGAGTTGAGCTCTCTAGTAAAGTATTCAAATAAATATTCACACTTTATAACATCGGAGTTTTATACGGATTATGAAGCTGCAGAACATGCGCAAAAGTTGAATCTTCATTTACCTTATCAAAAAAAAGATCTCAATAAGCACATTGATTATCTAAAAAAGGCACCGCAAACGGAATTAGCTTTTGTAGTTACGCAAAGAATTCTTTCTCCCTATATTTCAAGCCATCAATATACAGAAGCCGTAAGGCTCTTAGATAGGTTACCTGTTAATCATCAGCAAAAAAAATATAAGCAGTTAAAAGAATTGCTACTAGCTAAAAGCGATCCAAGTATTGTCCCAATCCCAATGACAACTTTGAATACACCTGGAAATGAATTTTCTCCTGTAATTTCTGCCGATGAAGAAACACTTTTCTTTTGTGGCCAAAATAGGATAGATAATTTAGGTGGCGAAGATATTTTTGAAGCAGAATTAAATCAAGGCAGAACTTCTTCTATTAACCTTAATTCTATTTCAACAGTCGAAGAAAATGAGGCTCCTGTTGGAATTTCTAGTGACGGCACCAAATTAATACTTTTTCAGTCTGGCAATCTTTATGTAGCATCTAAAACTGAATATGGTTGGTTGCACGATAAATCGCCTTTAGATGATCAGATAAATGAAGGAGTTTGGCAAGGTGATGCAATGATAAGTAGTGACGGAAATGTTCTATTATATGCTTCATACCGAGAAAATGAAGTATACAACTTAAATACACAAGATGATAAAGTGTATCATGGTGATTTAGCCTATGCAACAGATATTTTTATATCCATAAAAGATTCTTTAGAAAATTGGACCTACCCAAAGAATATTGGCCCGGTGATCAATACGGCTTTTTGTGAAAGATTTCCATTTCTTCATCCAGATATGAAGACTTTATATTTCTCATCAGATGGACACGGGGGGCTTGGTAAATTAGATGTTTTAAAGTCAACCCGTTTAAGTGATTCTTGTTGGACTTGTTGGTCCGAGCCGGTTAATCTGGGTAAAGAAATAAATACTACTGAAAGTGATGCCGGATACAAGGTATCAACCTCAGGAGAAGTAGCATATTTTACTCAAAATAAACGAAATATGCAATCTTCTAGTGTGATGTTTGTATTAGACGTCTCTGGCTCTATGTCGGGTGAAAAAATTGATGAACTTAAGGAGGTGAGTAAGAAAACCATTCAAGAAATAATCAATAGCAATTCCGAGGTTGCTATAGCCGCGTTCGATGGGACTTGCGCTCAACCAATAACCTATACCTTGCCATTCACAAAAAATTATAATAAGGTTGAAACTTTTATCGATGGGTTAGATGCAAATGGGGGTACTCCGATGTATGAAGCATATTACATGGCGAGTAAAATGTTGAAAAATGCCGCTAAAAATCCTATGAAGAATCGAATCATCGTATTAATGACAGATGGTGATGCAAGTAGCTGTAATTACTTGAGTGATATGCTTGAGGATTTGGCTTCACAGAATTCTTTATTTCGAACCCAAACTATTGCCTATCAGGTAGATGAAAATAGTAATGCATTTAATGATTTAAGTGAAATTGCTAGCACTTCAGGAGGTGAATTGTTTGAAGCTAATTCAACAAATGATCTAGGAACGGCCTTTGAACAAGCCAATAATAGTATTTATCAAATTTTATCAGGTAATGATAACAAAGAGTTATTTCAAATAAAATTACCAAATCAATTAAGGCCAGATCTTGTGGCAAAAATAAGGGGGGAACTTAAAGATTATAATAACAAGCCAATTTCAACATCTATTAGATGGGAGGATTTAGAGACAAATAAATTAATTGGTATTGCAAAGAGCGACCCAAAAGATGGTTCTTATTTTATTGCTTTGCCAATGGGTAAGAATTATGGATACTATGTAGAGGATAGTATTTTTTTTCCATCGGCCCACAACCTAGATTTAAGAAATTCTAATGCGGTTGTAGAAATTAATAACGATATCAAGGTAATTACTTTTGATCAAATGATTCAAGAAGGAATTGCTGTGAAAATGAACAATTTATTCTTTGAATTCGGCAAATTCGCATTACTGCCAAGTTCCATACCGGAATTAAATAGAGTTGCGAAAATAATTAAGCGATACAACTTGACTGTTGAAATTGGTGGGCATACCGACGATGTTGGGGATAACTCTACCAATCAAATTTTATCTGAGAAACGAGCGGAAGCGGTAAAATTCTATTTAATTTCAAACGGTTGTAATGCCTCTCAACTCATGACAGTAGGCTATGGTGAAGGCCAACCAGAATTTCCAAATGATTCTGAAGAGCACAAAGCAAAAAATAGGAGGGTCGAAATCAAGGTAATTAAAAAGTGAGATTTTTCTTTTTTTTGATATGCTTAGGCAGTTGGACACCTTGGTTCTTCCAAAGCATTTTTGCTCAAAATCTCCCTGAATACCTGCATCAAATTGACAACATTGAACAATTCAATGCATTAAAAGGTGACCCGAATACAGCTAAATTCTCTGATGTGGAAGCAGTGAAAGTTTTATACAAGCTTTCAACTAAAAAGACTTACTACATCAACTCCTCCAATCATGATTATCACAGCACTTTTTGTCAACAACACTTAGGTTATCCTGGTACAATAAGCACTTTTAATCTCGAGAATTATACGAGAGTCGACAATCGGGCCTACCTCATGGCTACGATTAACCGATTTCATAATGGTGCGTTTTACACTATCGAATTTTCCGTTGCAGATAACATTACAGCAAAGCAAATACAACAGCTTTATCAAATCATTTTAAATTCATTTCACTTGACCAAAGAACCTAAGGTATTTTTGAATACTAGCAGGTTGCGTGAAATAAAAGATCAAATCAATTTACCAACCATTGAGGCAGACGAAATATTTAAAGGTCAAAATGCCCAACTATTGAATTACGGGGTAAGTTACGGATACTTAAGGCAGTTTGATTTTCACAACGCTGATGTATCTAAGATTGAAGATATAGCCCTAATTGATGGTACACCTGCAGAATTACCTCCAGTTGCTGGGGTCATTACTACAGACTTCCAAACGCCCTTAAGTCACATTACCTTGCTCTGTAAAAATAGAGGCACGCCTCTTGTTGCTTCTAAAAATATTCATGAAAATGAAGAGATACAGTTGCTTTTAAATCAAGCTGTGCGGTTTGAAGTTTCTTCAAAGGGCTTCAGTATTTTGCCAACTACTGCAGATAGTGTGCTATTATATTGGAAGCAAAAAAATGCACAAAAGTTATCGATTCCGCTAAAGAAAGATACCCTTTACAATAAGATAATTCCCATCCGAGATGTATCATTTGCAGATATTTCAAAGGTAGGTGGAAAGGCTGCGAATTTCGCTTTGCTTTCTCAAATTATCGATCAACAACATTTAACACTGAAATGCCCTGAAGATGCATTTGCCATACCCATATACTTTTATCATCAGCATATCAATGAATGTGGCGCAAACAAGATAATCGACAAATTAATTGCACTCGAAGCCTTGGGTACTGACCCAAGAGAAACATCGATTTTGCTAGATTCGATTCAAGTTTTAATTTTTAATCATCCCATTAACCCAACTTTAATCATTGAGGTTGAAAAGTGGATGATCGACAAAAACTATACTTCTTTTAGGTTTAGGTCCTCGACCAATGCTGAAGATTTAGATGGTTTCAATGGAGCTGGATTGTATCAATCAAAAACCGGCCAGATCGGAAATGCTAAGAAAAGTGTAGAAAAAGCAATCAAAACCGTTTGGGCAAGCGCCTGGGGTTACAGGCCATATAAAGAACGGGCCTATTTTGGTATTGATCAAAAAAGTGTGGGTATGGGGGTGCTTTGTCATAGAAATTTCGACAACGAATTAGCGAATGGGGTGGTCATTACAAAAAATTTATACCGACCGAATTACCGCGGATTTGTAATCAATGCTCAATTTGGCCAAACGAGTGTGGTCATTCCTCCAGACTCAGTTGTCTGTGAACAGGTCATTTGCTATTCGGATAAATATGATAGTTTTTTAGGTAACAAATCGATTGTTGAGTATTTATCTTATTCAAATATTTTACCAAGTGGGATGAGTTCCGTTTTGCACGATGACGAAATTGTGAAACTAACGCGAGAAATAGCCATCATCAAAGAACAATATTATCAAAAAATGGGAAGCAAAGTGCCCTATTATGAATACGGCCTCGATTTAGAATTTAAAGTTGTAGGAACTAACCGACAAATTTATTTGAAGCAAATTAGACCTTTTAATGATTGAGGTTTTCATATCGTCTCAATTATATAAAATGTAACCATTGCCGATTCTTGTGTTTAACAATTAAAACCAATTCTTCGCGCATGAAAAAATAGTACCTAAATCTACGCTTATGAAAAAGATGGTTTTTGGTATGGTATTCATGTTATTTGGTAGGGCTTTTGGTCAGATGCCCTATCTTTTTGCTGATGATACTGAGCAGTTTTGTTCGGCTAGTTACACGTTCTCAAATCAGTCCAATTCAACACATTTGGTACGTATATTTGATCGGTATGTAGAATCCATCGTTTATTATAACGATAGCACTGTGGTGGCTGATTTGATTCGACTAGACTTAATAAAAAGTAAGCATAGATTTATTTTAGGCAATGTCCTTGCAAAGCAGCAGATCCAAAAATTTGATTCGCTGACTTTCATCAAAGATTTATTCCCTGAAGAATCTTTTAATGACGAGTTTTATTTTTTAACTGAACTAGAACTAAGCGAGCCACATCAAGATCTTTTGGAGTTGTTTAACCATCCAATAAATGATTTTATATTCTATGGCAACAAATATCATGCAATACTGCATTACAAACCGCTTTTACAACCAGGGCTTGTTGCCTATATGGCCAGCCCCTGGTACATTGATTCTAAAAGTGGAGCATCATTGATTTCGCCAAGTTGCGCGTCAGAACCCAATTTAAATTGTTTGTGTGCTGCCTTGCAATTTGGTGCACCAAGCCAAGAGCAAATTGCAAAACGCACTGCTTCATACCTCATTGATCGTTTTTATTACGGCTATGGTGATACGTCCCAGTACAGACCCACAGGTTTATTGCTCGGGAGTCAAAATCGGGCGGTATGTGCTGGCTATAGCCAGATGTACGAATATTTAATGGGCCAGGCTGAAATTGCGGCCAAATATGTGAGTGGTTCGGTGCGTTTGGAGCTCAATGATATGTTCTATTCTGGCCACAGCCATGCCTGGAATGAGTTAGAAATAAATGGTCAAAGATTATGCACAGACCTTACATGGGCGCTAGACGATGATTCAAACTGGTTATTTAACACCGAAGAGAACTTTTTTTTAACACATTACAGAGAACCCACAGGTGATACGCTTTGGGATCAAAAACAACAACGCACCATGTATGAATTTATGCATCAGCCAATGGTCCGAACACCCACCAAAAGTGCTTACAAAGAACTTGCTTTTTTATACAATGGCCAACCAGTGCAATTTTCTAAGGATAAATTTGATGTAATATTTACCAAGCCCATTCAAATAAACAGTATTAGTTTTCATGCCTTGAATTATCCTTTTGTGACTTTTGAAGCACAAAAATCGGAGGCTAGTAAATTCAATGTCTCTTCGGGAAAGAACATTCCATACTTACAAAAATCAAACAGAGTTAGTTTTGATTTAGTTGATCTTTTTACGAGCATCTCTTTATATGTTGAGGGTATCGGAACGCTTGATTACTGTGTCTTTAACGGCACCCAAAATGAGTTTTATGAATTTCTCATTGATCATATTGATGATCATAGCCCGTATAGTGTAGCCATGGCATTTTTGGCTTGTGCTAAATTGAATGACCCAAAGCAATTCAACAAGTTAAAAGCCTATTTAAATAACCCGAAACTAAGTTTTAAAGCCTTTCAACAGCAAGCCAAATCAATGTCAGTCAATGACTTTAAATTTGCCCTTTTTAATGCCACGGATCATTATGGCACTTTTCGTGGTTTTTCTTTCGAATATTCCAAAGATAAAAGAGCGCCAAAAATATTTTTAAGTACCACTGAAGATCGTCAGAAATATTCCTTTACAGGCTTTGATACCGATAGCTGGCATTTAGGTAAATAATATTATCTTGGTTAGTAAAATCAAACTAACCCTAAGCTATGCTCAGCGCATTCATTATTTTGCAAGTACCTTTTTTTATTTTACTGTCCTTATTTCTTCTTTGGCGGGTTAGAAGCAAGGATATGCCGGGTAAATTAGCACTTGGGTTCATGTTTTTTTATCTCTTTGTGCTGGGCTTTATATTGTTGCCATACAGGGCAAGGATAAAAAAATACTTCGGCAATTTTCAAGCTAAAGTCAAGGAAAAAACTGTTGTTGTTCATCAAAGATTAAATCCGAAGGTGACGGCCTGTAGCTGTACAGGAATGCATCTTACTAGGGATAGTTATCCCAATAAACATCGCCCAATGGCGATTTCAACTACAAAAAATGGTTATATTTTAAATGATCAAATTTTGCAAAAGAAAATAAAGTCAAAAAAATTAGTAAAGGTCATAGAAGGTGATGGATTTTACATGCAAGAAGCCACATATAGTTCACATATTTTAACCCCACTAGCCAACAAACGCTTGTTGGAGTTGGGTAGGAGATTTCGATCGTTAATTACAAAAGCAGAAAATCAAAAAGATTATTTTGTGGTATCATCTATGACCCGCACTGAAGCCCAACAAGTGGCAGTTAGAAAAAGTAATCCGGGCCAAGCAACCAAAGATAGGTCGACGCATTCTTATGGCGTGTCGTTTGATATTTCTCGGATCAATTCAAAAGGAGATTGTTTGGTTTCATACACGGCTTTGCAAACAGCCCTCGAGCAAATGCGCTCTGAAGGTCTTATTCTTTTATGCCCTGAATCAACATGCGTGCATGTTACTGTCGTTAAATAAAATTTATTTGCTTATCTGACTCATAGAATTGATGGTAAAATGCATAGGGCCAACAAAAGCCGTCCCGTAGTATTTGCCTCTACCATTGTGAGTTTGTTGACCTGCAATACCGATGTATTTATTGTTTAAAGCATTGCTTGAAGTAATGGCCCTGTAGCGCAATATTCCTTCGTTGTAGCCAGCGCTATAAACTTTAAAACAGGTTTGCAATGGCATTCCTCCAAAAAAATCTTCGAGCAGTTCATATCCATAACCACTAGTAGCAAAGTAGGCTCCAGCACCAGCCATGAAAAATGGAAGGGCTGTATCTGAAGTGCGCTTTGCTGCTTCTTCGATGCCAATATCCGGTGGGTCTCCTGCGGAACTGCCATGTGATCCACAAGCATTGAAATACATGATCAGTGGCTTATTTTTGAATTTGACCTCTTTAGCTATTGTGCTGGCATAAACAAATTCATTGACATACATGCCACCGAATTCCCCATCAAAGCCTCCATTGGCGAAGCCGTGGCCAGTGTAGATCAAAAATGAGCAATTCATTGCCTTTGCTTTGATATCAGCCCAGTGCGCATTGGGAAAATAGAATTTATAGACAAACACCCCATTTTCTCTAAAAATTTCAGCCAGACCATCTAAATGACCAATGGAATGTTCCAAGGCATCTTGCCCCACGATGAGCACAGCAGTTTTTTGATTAGCGAGTGGGGTAGTTTGGGCATTACTTAGCGTCAATACCATAAAAAAGACGATGGCAATTCTTAGTTTCATAAGTATAAAATGGCTACTTGTAAATTTGTTACAACTTTTAGTACTTATCTTCGCAGTTCAAAAATTGACATGTCAAAAATCAATCCAAAATCAGCCATAGTATTTATTCTGATCACCATCTGTCTTGATTCTATTGGGCTAGGCATTATTATTCCTTCTTTTCCGACACTCATTTCAGAAACGGCCCATGTGCGCTTAGAGGAAGCTTCTAAGTATTTCGGTTGGGTGATGGGTGCTTATGCATTTATGCAATTCGTATGCTCCCCATTGATTGGCAATCTCAGTGATCGTTATGGCAGACGCCCCATTTTATTGACATCAGTGTTGGGAATGAGCCTAGATTATATGGTCATGTACTTTGCTCCTTCTTTGTTTTGGTTGGTGCTTGGTAGGGCAATTTCAGGCATTTTTGGAGCAAGCTTCACTTCGGCTGCGGCTTATATTGCAGATATCTCTACAGAAGAAAACCGAGCCAAGAATTTTGGTATGATTGGCGCTGCCTTCGGAATAGGTTTTGTCATTGGGCCTGCCATTGGAGGGCTACTCTCCGATTTTGGCTCCAGAATGCCTTTTTTGGTGGCGGCCATATTTTCAATGACTAATTTTATTTACGGCTTTTTTGTATTAAAAGAATCCCTGCCAGCAGAAAATCGACGCAAATTTGAATGGAAAAGAGCCAACCCATTTGGTGCCTTGCAGCAAATCAAGCGTTTTGAGAAATTGAAGTATCTATTTATAGTTTCGTTTTTGGCAATACTCACTTCGATGTGTGTGCATTCTACATGGAATTTCTATACAATGGAAAAGTTTGCTTGGACCATCAAGGATGTCGGCATTTCATTGGCGGTAGTAGGGGTTTGTTTTGGCTTGGTTCAAGGTGCTTTTACAGGACCAATTGTAGGAAAAATAGGACAAAAAAATGCAGCACAATTCGGGATTCTCATCACGGTGTTTGTTTTGATTGGCATTGGATTCATTAACCAAGGCTGGATGATGTATGCCATTATTCTGCCATATGCTTTCACAGGCCTTGTAGATCCGGCTATACGCTCTATTGTATCGGGCCAAGTACAAAGCAACGAGCAAGGAGAATTGCAAGGAATTTTCACAAGCCTCATGAGCCTAGCTGAAATCATTGGCCCGCCCATGTATATGTGGTTCTACTACAACTATAAAAATAGTATTCCAGGCTCAAATCTTGGTCTAGGCACCCCATTCTGGCTAGCAGGCCTCATTGGACTAGCCGCCTATATACTGATTTCCTGGACCTTGAGGGGGTATGGGAAAAAGGATATTTGATTTCTATAAACCTATTAAGGTACGGATTTCGGCCGCGGTTAGTGCGTTTTTTAGTTCCTTTTTAATCGGTTTATATTTTTCGGCAGAATTAACAAGCATACCTTCGATCGCCACATTTATTTTAATTAAGTCATCAATGGTTGAAATTAAATTATTGTATGAGGCTGTTTTTAAATTAGATCTTGAGTCAGATTTAAGTAATTCGGCTATCCTACTAATTTCTTCAGCATCCTTTGACTGTGCCATTAAGGAAGAAATATTCTGACTTTTTGATTGACATGGTGTTATTTTATCTTTTAACAGCTCTTTTAATTTAGCATTGTATGTAGATAAGGTATCTGTAAGAGACCAGGTCGTTGACGTTATTAAATTTTGCAACCTTGTATTTTCTTGTTCACAATTCGTGAGCGCATAATCTGAATGAATGCTATTTTTCAATTCATTTGCCCGATCTTCATGGGTTTTCAAGTCATTCTTTAACCATTCATACTCGGCAAGTTTTGGGAATTCAGTAACGCCAAAATCATTGGTAAAAACTTTCTCAATGTCGCCCATTATGCTCATTAATTCAGATTGTTTGTCTTGCTGATTTTTTATTGAACGGTTGAGTTCAGAAAGTTTTAATAGGGCATTATTATATGATTTGGATACGTTCTCGGAGTTAATACTCTTGTACATTTTTGTGATTTCATCAATGCGTTCAATATCTGATTTAATTATTTTATTTCGAACATCAGAATATGGTACAGAATTGCTTGTGTTGAATTTGTTGCCATATTTAAATTCTTTGTGATTATCTAAATTAATTTGATGCGAATGCGGCACACTTGGGTCAATTTCATTCCATTGATCAATTGAGGTAAAACCTGCTTGGGCGAGTGAGTTCAACTTTTGGTATTGAACATACTTTATTTTGTTATATTTTTTTACATCAAATGACCCTTTTCCATTTAAATGACCAAAGAAGCCGTCACCCCAAATTTGCTCTAAGTATTCATTGCCTGCCTGATATGGGATGGTATCAGTGGTCACGTATATGGGGTCTAATTTCATTAAAGTTTCCTTCAATTCAACTCTTTTCACCTCTTGGCCATTGACTAATCCAACAAATAAACTTACCACATCATTTTCATCGAAATACAATTCAATTGTCTCGCCATTCTTGTTTTCAACAAGTTTCTTGTGTAAGAAGCCTTTTGGTGAAAATTCAGCAGATACTGACAATTTTTCTTCACTATTGATATGCTCAAAATGATTAGCGAATTGTCCATGTACATACGAAACTCTGGTGGTAGAATTATACCCGGCATAGTCAAACTCCATTAAAAAAACGCCATTAGGAATTCCTTGATCAAAGGTGCCAGTAAGTTTTTGATGTAATGCATATCCTTTTACTTTGCCTTCTAATGTATATATCCATTGCCCTTGAATTTCTCCATCTTTAAAACTGCCTGTTACGTTACAAGCTAACCAATTGGAACCAACTTGTTTTTCATATTTAAATTTGAAGTCACCATTAAATATGCGCTTACCGTTATTATTTATATAGCTGTATTCTGCCTCTCCTTCATTTTCGTACCACTTGTATGGACCATTGTATTTTTCAAGAGATTGTGCGTTGCAGTCCATGAAGGTTAAAAGGATACTAAGCGTTAGAAGGGCAAGATTAAGTTGTTTCATTTATTTTAAATTGATTAGTTTGTACGTAAATGTAAATAGAATAAAACAGAATAAAGATACATAAATGATACATATACTAAAATGCACTTAAGATTGTATCATAAATGTATCTTAACTTGAAATTGTTTTTACAATATTTGCTCATTCTTAAAAAACAATATGATGAAGTTTTATTATTTGATACTTTTTTGTTTAAGCCAGCTCATAGCAAAAGCTCAATATGATGTATATAAAGGGCAAGCGCATTATGAATCAGGAACAGATGGTTATACTATTAGTAAGTTCACGATTGATATTATGAACAACACGCCCTACACATTGACCGAGGTAAAAATGCACGTTTATATAATCGATGATTATGGTCGCATGAAACATGACAAAGTACATACTTTCAAGGTAAATATTGAACCTTTTGAATGGGGAAAAACTCCCAATGTGCCTTTGCAAAACAGAAGGATATTATGGTATTACAGAAGTTTTGAAGGGTTGAATTGGGAGGCGGAAATTCTGGATTACAAAGTCTATAAATCTCCAGCCCAAATTCAAGAAGAAAAGCAAGAAGCTCAGCGGCAAAAGGAAGAACAAGAACGCCTTGAACGAGAACGCATAGAACAGGCTAGAATCTTGGCAGAACAACAAGCCCTTCAAAGAAAAATTAATGAGACATTATTGACTGCCAACACCTATTATGATCAAAATAAACTCAGAGAAGCTAATATTTATTTCAATGAAGTGCTCCAATTAGAGCCCGACAATAGAGAGGCTAAGCGCAAGACTAAAGAAATTGATGAGTTTTTTGCACTTCGTGCCGGAAATGGCTACTTATATCGCAATGACCACAAGTCTGATTTAGATCAATTAAAATTATTGTTGTCCAAAGAGTTAAATATGTTAAGTACACAAAGTAAAGACGGCCAAATCTCACTTAAAATAAACGTACTTTTTGATACAAACGGAAATAATATTTCTCGCATTGATTGTACTCCTGCAACAACAATTAACTCCAAGCTCGAGACACTTTTACAACAATCTCTTAGGGCCCCTCAAAAGTTTGGTTATTTTGTCAGTGCGCATGACCAAATTGAAATTAACTTGAGTTGGAAATCGGATCAGGAATTGGTAATATCAAACGGTGAGGGTATCAATGGAACCGGGAGTCTTTTTGAGCGAAATGCTGAGGAGTTGAAAAAATATATCGAATCACAACATTACAAATACGGGGATTTCACTTTTGAAATAAAGAATAAAAACCTGCTCATAGATGGTTCAAAAACGGAACTTTCGGATATCTATTTTATTGATTACAAGCTGAATGCGGGTCCGCAATATGCATTTTACTCTCTAATATTGCCAGGTTGGGGAGCGGCCAAAGTTTCAAGTGGTGAAAATGGATACTTAACAGGCACCGCCTATTTATTGGCGCTCGGTGCAGCTGGCCTTACCAAAATAATGGAAAGAGCAGATTATCAAATATATCTCGATTCTCAAACACAAAATGATGCTGAAACAGCTTACAGTGCGGCAAATTTTGATCGGAAGTTATTTTTAATGTCCATAGGTGTAGTTGGGATCAGTTACGTCTATGACTTTAGTTGGTCGCTGGTCCGAGGATTCTCTAATGTTCAAAAAGCCCATCAGTTCAAAAAAGAATTAAAACAAAGTCCAAAACTTGTAAAACAAGCATCACTATGAAATCAATTTTAACTTTTTCTTATTTATCTTGCTTCACTCTTTTCTTACTTGTTGGCTGTACAAAAGATGATTTTACTTGGAATGTGAAGAAACGAGGCTGTTATATCGGCTTTTACAGTTCAGACTATGATTATTTTAATTTAGTTAGCATTGGTGATATGTACAATAACACTGGTGGCACAGGCCCAAGTAATTATTATTTAGATAAGCCTATTGAATTACAAGTGGGTCAATCCTATGAATTGCATACTGTTTTTCAGACTACGGAGAATTTCATTATGGCCTATGCGTATTTTGATTGGAATGCAGACGGGGATTTTTCAGATGCCGAAGAAAGCATCCTAATTTCGAATAATCCTGCCAATAACGATAATGTAATCACCATTACTGTGCCAGCCAATGCGAAGAAAAAAGCATCGAATGCAAGATTTGTACTCAGGACTGGAAGTTCGGCTGCCAATAATCCATGCAAAGAATATGAAACTTACGGAGAAGTCGAAGATTACCCTTTAGTAGTTAAATAGCAAGAATTCAAATAATTAATTATATTCGCTGAAAGTGGATCTAAAAATTTGGTTATGATTCAAATTGCTATCATCGTTGCTGTTGTTGTTTTTATTGGCTATTTCTTAAGCGGTAACAGCTTTGAAAGTTCTTTACGACAAGGATTGGGTTCTGGATTAAGTTGCCTTTTCACCTTGATTCTCATTGTAGTAGTGCTCATATTGGTTATTCTTGGCGCATTGGTTTATGGCTAAATTGTTTCCAGAAGGAGCGAAGATTGCTTCCTTCATGCATGAAAGCTGATCCAACCATCGCATAAATGAGGATAAACGAAAGCACAAAAGTAAATTGTGGATCGAGCATCATTGTTCCAATGAGTAGGACTATAAAAAAGGTATACAACCCAATGTTTCTTAAAAAGCTAGCCACTTGAATATTTGTTTCAATTGCGCTTCCAATTTGTGTGCATTTAGCCAATTGAATTTGTAATTTTTCCGTGTAGTATTTGCGTTTACGCTTAAATTCTTTATGAATAAGTTCATTGCTGCCTTCAATTCTTGTGCGCATTTCGTTGGCCAAGGCATCCTCTTCTCTACGGTTCCAAGCCAAGGCTTTATTAATTTCTGAGAAAAGCGTTTCAATTTTCAAGATGATTACAAAACGTTTGATCAGGACAGAAATATAGAGTACAGAACAAATAATACTACCAATAGCGACTAAAAAAAGATATTCCTGTTCATCCCAACCTTTTTTGGTCATGCAATAATACTTAATGAAATTATCCTTGTTGTGCTTCTGTAGTATTCTCAATACCTCAGTGCGATTATGGCCTGAAAGTGTAAAAATTCGATTTTTATTTTCATTGTAAATTTCAACGAGCTTCAATTGGTCTTTGAGTTCAATAAGTTGAGCGCATTTTTTTTCCGAAATGACCTTGAGGTTCGTTGTCACTACATTTTCTTGAATATTGCTATCCATTCCGACCCTATTAGCAACCAACATGGAGTTTCGTATCTGCAGGATTTTATAAGTCAAATTATCAATTTCAATTTTTAATTTTTCTTCTTCTTCTTTAATTTTGCTTAATTGTAGGATTTTAAAGATATCTGGTATGTCATTGTAATTGCTTGGCTTCTCTTTATAAAAGTAAGAGAATATGTTATAGTGTCTTTGTCTTGCCCATTCTTGGAAAATACCTTGAATTTGAGAATTCTTTTTTTCAATTTTTTCATTTTTTCCATTATCCCACCATAGATTAAAATTTTGTAACATTTTGGTATGAATTTCATTTTGAATTTGCTTGAAATCCGTTTGGCTCTGGGTATTTCTATTTTGTAGTTGGTTTCTCTGATGCCAAGTCTGATTGTGGATTCCATGTTGAGCTGTATTGGTTGAGTTTGGCTCATTAGCAGTTTTGAGTAACTCTACAGGGACAACTTTTAGTTGAGTGATTAAATCTTTGTAATCCAAAGAATCTTTTACTTTTTTTAAAGCCTCTAAATCCAATCCACTGCTTTTCATTTCAATTTCGTCAATATGCCTAAAAGCATCAATACTTTCAGGACTAGTGAGTTCAATGAAAGTCCCAAAAGTGAGGGCTCCAATAAAAACGGATTCAATGAGAAGAGTTTCTACACGTTGCTTGTAAATATTTGCATTTCGTTCTAATTCAAAAATTAAGTCATCATTGACATAATAGCTTTCTGATTCTTGTTTTTCATCATATAGCAGCGACATAAAATCAGTCACCTCCTGCTCGCTGAATTTCTTGTTGTTAAAGGTGATATGCTTGATACCTTTACTTATAAAATTCATACGGTAAACCCTAAATGAAAGGCCATAGATGACCGTAAGGACCAATTGGATAATTGTCGAATAATTGCTCAATGAAGTCCCTTTCAAATATTCTAAGAAGAAAAGTGTAGGAAGGAAAAACAGAAAACTCGCAAGTATGACAAAAAAGTAGTAGGGCGAATGCGAAAAGTTAGAGGAATACTGAAAATTACTATTTCCGTAGGTCTCATCTACTTTAAGCCTCATTTCAATGAAATTGATTATGCTCTTTTTGCGCCGCCCAGTACTGTATATAGTAAGGATGAGAGAAATAATGTTTAAAATGCAGAATAAGACAAAAATAAAAATCTGATGGTCTTTTTCAACTTGTCTGATTTCTATTTGCCAATAAATAAAAATGAGCACAAATATTCTCACTATAAATTCGGGTATGAGGTTTTTTTGATTATGTTCAAATTCAATGTGCAGATTATTCTTCTTTTCCATTTTAGTACTAGTTTAGTTGTTTGGCCTTGGTTATTTTTTTGAGCCCATAATGCCACATTAGAATGATAAATGCGAGCATTAAGGTCAGGATAGTAAATTTTACTTTTGGATCTAACTTTAGGGCATAATCAGAGATGATGAGTCCAAAATTATAAGTGCCATGAAAAAATATTGGAATAATGAGTGAGAGGGTGAGGAATTGAAAATTTCTCTCAGTTTTGAAACGTGCAAAGGAGTAGAAAAAACCCATTGGAACGGCAAATAGCATGTGTCCAGGTATGGAGAAAATAGCCCTCAAAATTGAAGTTTGAAATCCATAGTCCTTGACGTAGAACAAATTTTCTAAGGAGGCAAAACCCATTGCCAAACAAACAGCATAGAGAATCCCATCATAGTAATGATCAAATGCTTGGTTTCTGCTAATAACCAAATGCAGCATTAGAAATTTGGCAATTTCTTCAGGAATTGCAGCTAAAAAGTAGGCTTGAAAAAATGCACTTTTTATCTGGCCATCTACGTTGATTTGGTGCAATGGCAATGCAATTGGAATGCTTAAAAAGGTTGCTGCAAGCCCTGCAATGAAACACTTTATCAGTAAGCCATAGGGCTCTTTATTGTAGGGATGATCATGCCGATAAAAAATAAAAATAATGATCACCACAGGTGCCAAAGCAGCTAGTAAGATATTTAAATTGAATGCTTCCATTGATTGCTTTAAATCAAGTACTTGGCTAGAGATTATCGAATATATAACAATTGCATTATTATTCATAATTAATTTAAAATGGTAATAGGATAAATAAGTTCTCCTTATTGCAAGGCACTTTGGAAATTCGTAGTTTGCACTAAAATTATAACCATGAAGAATTTATTATTTTTCGCTCTGACCTTAGGTTTGGTAAGTCAAGTATTTTCTCAGCAAAAGCATGCTTTGGTTGTTGCCATTGGCGATTACCCAACTTATGAGAATAGCTCTTTGAATTGGAAAGACATCAGTTCTATAAACGACGTTGAATTGTTGAAAGCACTTTTTGCAAAACAAGCATTTAATTCAAACGATGTTACTTTCTTGTTAAATGAAAAAGCTACCTCACCAGCATTGCAAAAGTCATTTGATTCGATTACGCTCAAGCTTGCACGGGGCGATATTTTTTATTTTCATTTTTCAGGTCATGGCCAACAGGTCGCTGATTTGGACCCTAAGGATTATCCTAAAATCAAACATATTTCGTTGGATGAGCAAGATGGCTTAGATGAGTGCTTGGTGCTCTATAATGCCCCTCAACGAGTATTTGATGGGTATGATTATTCTGCTCATTTCTATGATGACCAACTTAATTTTTATCTTACAAGAATTCAAGAGAAAATTGGCCCTACGGGCCAAGTTATTGTTGTGATTGATGCCTGTCATTCGGGAACGGCAACTAGAGGTGCGGAAGAATTAGTAGTGAGAGGGTCGAATTTGGCACTTGTGCCTGAGGGTTATCAAATGAAGAACAATTCGGATAATACGCTGGGTTTTGATGCAGATTTGAATTTTAAAAAGGAAGAAGGATTGGCCCCTATGGTGGCCTTTTTTGGTTGTAAGGCAGAACAAGTCAATAGGGAAATTCAAGATCGCAATGGCAAGGGTTATGGATCACTCACCTATTATCTGACCAAATCATTTTATGAATTAAATGAAAATGCAAGTTTTCAAAATCTCTTTGCCAAAATCAATGAAAAAATGATTCTTAAATTTCGTAATGAACAGCACCCTGTATTGGAGGGAACTCAGCTGAATCAAACAATTTTCAATGGTAGATTGGTGGTTCAAGAACCGTTTTTTGAATTGCTAACTATTGAATCATTACAAGCAACCATCAACGGCGGGCAACTCAATGGTCTGCAAGTTGGCGATACCTTAGGGTTTTACCCGAATACAACCACAAACATAAAAGAAAGTAATGTGCTGTTTAAGGGCGTATTGACACAACTAGGTGTGCAGCAAAGCACGATTAAATTGCTCACTCCTTTCAATGGTAGAGCCGAAGAGTATGTGCGCTTTAGGGCGTTTAATATCAATCCGGTGAACAATGCCAATTTAATTGTTTTAAAATTAGGGCTGGAATCTAAGGCATTGAAAAAGGAGGCTCAAAAATTTTTTAGTAGTCAGAAGGATGTTCAATTGGTTGAGTCCAATTTCAATTATCTGCTTATAGATACACTCATTGGTGGGCAACCCCACGTGAGGGTGTATTTAGGCAATAATCGAATCAATGCTTTAAGAGCAATGCCATTTAGGAACATTCAAACAGAAGCAGGTTGGGACTCTCTACTTACAGATATCAGGCAATCTGTACGCACCGATGTATTTAGAAAACTACAAATTGAAAACAGTAATGTTGATGTAGCTTTTCAGTTACTAGATAACAATAAAAACCCAATAAATACACAGAATTTAGCTTTTAAGGAAGGAGAAAAGTTCAGCATTGTTCTGACCAATAAAAGTAGCATCCCTGTATATTTTAATTTAATCGACATCTATCCTGACAATCGATTATTCATCGATCCAAGACTTAAAAATAAATTGATACCCCCAAATAAGGAATTTACAATTCCAACTGGTGTAGAAAAACCCTATGGCCTTGAACAATTTAAATTTATCTTTACAGAACAACCCATTGATTTATCCTCATTGGAGAAAAATGGTAGCACGCTAACAAGAGGTGGTGGAAGTAGCCCCTTGCTTGAGTTTGTAGATGCTCAAGCATCAGGAACAAGGGGGATGAAAGCAGATGACTTAAATAATGTCGCTGTAATGTCATTAATTTTCGAAATAAAAAAACCTTAATTATTTATTTGGTGTAATGAATAAAAGTAGTCTAACTTTCTTATTTGCCCTTCTTGTTTTTTCTAGTAGAGCGCAGTATGGCCGAGGTTTGGTCTCTGAAATCATTGACACGAACATGGTTCAATTCAAAGATTACAGTGGAATAAGAGCACCCTTGCCATCTTCTTATTCCTTAGAGGCGTACGCCCCAGAGGTTGGGAATCAAGGGCAAGTAGGTTCTTGCGTGTCTTGGGCTTCGGCGTATTGTGCATTTACAATAATCAGGAGAATTGAAACTGGAAATAAGTATTTAGAACCTTTTTCAGCTTTAGATTTGCACAATAGGATTAAAGCTTCAGAATCTGAACCTCCTTGCAGCTATGGAGCACGTATTAGCGTGGCATTAGAGATGATTAAGAATTATGGGGTTGGCCGAAAACCAGAGGTCTGTGATTTTCAATCTGCAAATGTCTATTATAATGATAAATTATTCCAGTGGCGATACCTCAATAAAAGTATTTTGGAAATTAAAAAGGCATTATTTTCAAAAAACCCGGTTGTGATTGCTGCAAATTTTTACGAAGACGACTGGGGCAAAGTAAAAAATCATGAGAATGGTGTCTGGAATGGCTATTATTCAGGGGCGCAAGATGGCGGGCATGCCATGTGTGTGATTGCCTATGATGACAATAAAAACGGTGGTGCCTTTAAGATTCAAAATTCTTGGGGCAATCTTTGGAGCGAAAATGGTTATTTCTGGATCAAGTATGACGATTTCTTCAAGGTTGTCGAATACGTGTATGCCCTTTCGCCTCGTGATGGCTATGAATTAGAGGACAGCAATAAAATTACCAATACCGAAGTGAATGCTTCTTATTTCAGAGTTCAAAATAATTGTTCATTAAAAGTTTATGTAGCTTTATCTCAGCGCGTTGCCGAAGAGGTTCAGACGATTGGTTGGTATGCAGTGGAAAGTGGGTCGAGCATCGATTTGGATATATCAGAGCGAAGCTCCAATGACTTTTACTGGATGGCCACAGCATGGAACGGGGATACACCAGTAGATTGGTATGATGTATTGGGAACTGATCGCTGCATGAGCAGAGACAAATTTAATTTTTCGGGTATCCAATCTTCAGATTGCCCTGAAAAGAAACCGTTTTATCGAGAAGACCCTACTAAAGGAACTTATTATCAACTTCAAAACTTGAGTTGCCCAAATATAGCCACACGTGGTGAAGAAATTCAGTTAAGTGCCTCTAATTCCAAATCTTGTGGTATCTCCTTAAATTACTCTGACAAAGACAATATCAATTGGACAGGTGGGGCTCTTATTGATCCCTACACTGGAAAACAAATTTTAGAAAGTAATGCTGATGATGGCTCATATTACGAGGTTTCTTACATTAAAAAAGGAAAAATTTATGATTTCAAAGGTGATGCAACTGAATTGCAACAAATTCACTTTTTAAAGTTTGCTAATAGGCAAACAGCAGCCTATTGGTTAGCCTATATTGAATCCTCCAAACTATAAATTAATTACAATGAGTCAGCAAATATTATTACTCAAGAAAGGGGACCTTAAAACTGGTTTTCTTTCAAAAAAAACCGCCGGTGAATTTCATTTTTATGAAGATAAAATTGTTTTCACGCCCATCGGACTTTCTAGATTATTTAATAGTGCACCTATAATTATTGAGGCATCCTCTATGATTAGATATTCTCTTGGATTTATTGTAATTGGATATTCTATAAAGCTAGAAACCAGAACCAATAATTTTAATTTGAATTTTCTCGGAGATAAAATTGAAGTTTTAAATATGATGAACCTCTATATAAACAATTAAACGAATACATTGATATGAAGGTTAGTGTTGTCATTGGTTTTATTTTCTTGTCTTGGTTTCATATTTCTGCTCAAACTGATTTCGCTGCCCTCAAACAACAATTCCTCGATTACCGCAAAGCAGACCAACAGGATAGCGCCCTATTTATTGCGCGTAAAATGAATACGCTTGCCTTAAAAGAACAATCGGATACTAGTATTTGGTATGCGGTGAGTTGGAGGTATATGGGGAATTGTTTTTATGACTTAGAAATATTAGATTCTACACTTTTTTCTTATGAAAAATCATTGCAAACACTTGTGCAACAGAATCGTACAAATTCTATCGACGCTGCATCATGTTATGGGAATATTGGAAAGTATTATTTTGAAAATAACGACTACAAAAAGGCAGAATACAACTTTATAAAATCATCCGACACGTATAAGGAAATCAGTGGTGAATTATCTTCCTCCTATGCAAGTAGTTTAAATAGCTTGGGCATATTGTATAAAAAAACTGATCGCTATTTGGAGGCTGAAGAGCACTTTAAAAAATACCTTGAAATTATTGAAAAAACAAATGGAAAGGAAAATGAGAACTATAGTTTCGCATTGAATAATCTAGCGGGTCTCTACGAAGAACTAGGTCAATATGTGAAGGCGGAAAATTATTACCTTGAATCTTTAGAGATTAAAAAGAAATTGAAAGGTGAAAAAAGTGAAATGTATGCCAAGAGCTTAAAAACTGTTGCATCTTTTTATAAAACGATGGGTAATTATTCCAAATCTGAGCAGTATTATATAAAATCATCGGAGATATATAAAGAGATTAATGGTGAAATATCTTCAAGTTATGCATTTAGTTTAAATAGCTTGGG
>JAURGK010000009.1 GCA_030833845.1 Crocinitomicaceae bacterium
CAATCATCCCCCTTTTTTGATTAAAATAGATCGATTTGGTCCCGTAGCTCAGCTGGATAGAGCAACTGCCTTCTAAGCAGTAGGTCTTTGGTTCGAATCCAAACGGGATCACAAAAAAGCACTGCCAACTTGGTGGTGCTTTTTTAGTTTAGACCGTAGGTATCCACTGCCGGTTGGCCCCAGATGTTGTCTTTTTTACAGTAGATCACTTTGCACTTAAGAATATCAAAACAAATGGTTTCTGGGCTCCCCCAGCTCCAGTCGCAGATACACAACAACTCACCTTTGGTATTGTATACCATTTCTGGTGCATCATAGGCATTGAGTTGCCCTTTATAGACAGTTTGCCCCTCGAGTTCACATTCTGTTATTTTGGCATATTCCTTAGAGAGCTTTTTAAGTAAGTTGAAGTCTTGGGTGTTTTTTTGACAAGCACTTAAAACTACCAGCGTAATCAGAGATAAAACAAAACTTTTCATGCCTTATTATTTTGCGTTTTAATAACGTAAAATCATACGAAATATTGCTCTTTACTAACTTTTCAAAAGCAAAAAAAGCACCCCGGCTAGCATAAATCCACTGGCCTTTTTAATGATTTGAATTCTACGCCATGTTTTACTTATATCCATCAAGTCATCGTATTCTTCTTCTGAATTATTCTCTGATGGGTATTGTTGATCAATACCGGGTGGTGAATATATATCTTTAAGGATAGCTGTCTCGTTTAAGATGATACACATTGAATAATTAAAATCGCCGTTGTGAAATCGTTGTTCAAAACAGCTGTCAATGGGGGTATCTTTCAAATTGGTCAGGTCTACCAATTCTAATTCTTCGGAGTTGCATAAAAAGGAAGGCAGGGAATCTAGTTTTGCCAACAAAGTTAGTTGATTGAGCTTTGGAAGAATTGGCTCACTAAGCGAATTTAGCAAGGGCATATCAAAATCAATCAATCCTAAAGAGGGTAGAGTGTCAGGTAGGATAAGATTGTTGAGAGAATCACTGCGTATGGCAAGTATTTCTAATTTTTGAAAGTTAGGTAGCACCAGCGATTGACCTTTGAAATCTATATCCAACATATAGAGGTCAGGAGCGTGGGTATAAAGCAGTTCAAGATCGGCCTGAGTGATATTGGTTCCAAATAATTCACCTTTGATATTTTCAGTAAATTGTGCGCTGAGGTTCAAAGCTCCCCAGAGGAAAATAAATAGGATGCTAAACTTGTTCATCTTCAGTATTGCGTTTTTTAGGTTCAGAGTAAAAAAGCAAGCCAAGCATCATCAGCGCAATACTCATTAAAATAACTTGGATGATGAGTGCATTATTTACTATTGGTATGCGCATGTTCATAGGGATACTTAAAAATAAGAGAATGGTAATTAAGCCTCTAGGCGCCACAAATAGATAGGGTCTATTTTTTTGACCTATTAAGAGTAGAAAAATAAACCGCAAAATAATAAGCAAACCCATGAGGCCCAAAGACCAAGGCAAAACCTGTATGTCGAGTATATCTTTGGTTTGTATCATGAAACCAAAAACTACAAAAAATAAAGAACGGATTAAAAAGGTGGCCTCAGCAACGATATCTGAAAACTGCTTGATTTCATGCGGGATTTTTTCGGGTTGAAAAATACTTGCAATTTTCCATTCTCTAAACAAATGCAAATTGCTGAGGGCTAAACCAAAAATCAGAATAAATAATAGCCCAGGCAAATGCCAAAGTTTGCTCAGGCCAAAAAGCAACAATATGAGTAATAAGATGGGGCCAAATTTGACATGATGAGACAGCCTACTCAACATAAATGAAAGTAAAATGGTGAGAATAATCGAAAAAATGAGCACAATGATGATCTGCCCAAAAAATCCAAATAGGGCAGTGGCATTGACGAACTTATTCACCAAAATAAAATTGAATACCAACACTCCAATGATATCTGAAATACTACTCTCATAGGTAATAAAGGCGCGCACAC
The DNA here is from genome assembly GCA_030833845.1 of Crocinitomicaceae bacterium. Lineage (GTDB taxonomy): Bacteria > Bacteroidota > Bacteroidia > Flavobacteriales_D > Crocinitomicaceae > UBA952. The sequence continues at coordinate 1,974 of JAURGK010000009.1, forward strand.
TGCTACTGAAATTCTTCACACTAGGGATGGCAATAGCGCTACTAATGATAGCAAAAGGCACTGCATTTAGAATAGCTAAGCGCCAAGAACAGTGTTCATATTGTACCAAAGCCCATGCAAATAGCCCACTAAAGGCAATAAAAGGAAGAACGGACATGATGAGGGCTCGGCTGATTAAAGGAATGGCCCTCGTACTCAGTTTTAAATCAAGGGCACCTTCTAAGACAATTAATATGAGTCCAATGGTACCAAAAACGGGTAGCACCTCCGAAAGATCAGGTACATGAATGTGGGCATAGTTGGTAAATTGTTGTAAGCCCCAACCTATAGCCAACAGCCATATTACTGTTGGAATGCGTGTAAACTTTGCACTAAGATCTAATAGATACGCCGTCAGGAGTATCCCACTAAGGAGTATGATGAGTTCTGCTGTCATATTTAATCCAAGGTATTAATTTTTAAGGATTTTCTGTAAGCAGAGAATATAGTCGATTTATTAATAAAACCACGGTAATAGCCATTCTCTACAATGGGTAAAACAATTTGATTGGTCGTTTCAAAAATGTGCATCACCTGCTCCATGGCGTCTTGAGGGCTAATGGTTTGTTTGCATTCACTCATTAATTCTCCTACTGTCAAATCCTGATAGAGTTCCGGCTTAAACATGACAGAACGTACATTGTCTAACCATACTAAGCCAAGTAGTTCTTTATTTTCATTGATCACAGGAAAAACTGTGCGCGATGAATGGGCCAAAATTTCAATCAATTCTTCAAGATGGTCTTCGGGATGCAATAAGGGGTAATCAGCTTCAATAAATTCATCTGTTTTGAGCGAGAAAAGTATGTTTTTATCGCGATCTTGGGTTAAGGCTTCTCCTTTCTTAACACTGCGCTTGATATCCATAGCAAAAGGTTCAAAATATTTTGATACTGCATAACTGATAGAAGCCACGAGCATCAGGGGAATCATCAGCGTATAGCCTCCCGTAATTTCAGCGATCAAGAAAATGGCTGTCAAAGGAGCATGGTAAATTCCCGCTAGAATTCCTGCCATTCCTACAATGGTAAAGTTATTTACTGGCAAATTGAAAAATCCGCTGAGGTTGAGCGCCTCTGAAAATGAATAGCCAAGGTAGGCGCCAACGAAAAGTGAGGGCGCAAAATTTCCTCCATTCCCGCCAGCACCAAGTGTGAGAGCCGTAGCAAACGGTTTGGCAAACATTACCACGACCGTAAAACAGAGCACTACCCAGGGGTATTTATTGAAATTTTCAAACAAACTATTATCCATGAGGCTCCTTGGATCTTTATCGGCTAATATTTTAATGCTTTGATAGCCTTCACCAAAAAGTGAGGGGAAAATAAAAATCAATGCGGCAAGAATGGCACCCCCAATGAGCACTTTGATGTATACACCGCCTTTCAAGCGTTGTGTCAGGTTTTCAATTTTAAGAAATGTACGCATATGATATACAGATGCCAGGCCAGCAAGCAAACCTAAAACAGCATAAAACGGCACATTGGTATAATCAAAAGTTTCTTTAAGTGAGAAGGTAAGCAAGATGCCATCATGAAGAATGATTTTAGTGATCAAAGCACCGGATGCAGCGGCTATGATGAGTGGAATAAACGCCGTAATACTGATGTCAAGCAGTAATACTTCCAATGCAAATAGCACCCCAGCAATAGGGGCATTGAAAGCAGCTCCAATGCCGCCAGCCACACCACATGCGAGCAATAGGGTGCGGTCTTTAATGGACAACTTATATTTTCTAGAGAAATTTGAACCTATGGCCGCTCCTGTAACTACAATAGGTGCCTCTAGCCCCGTAGACCCTCCAAAGCCCACGGTTACTGAACTAGTGAGTACTTGATCATAGATCAAATTATTGGGCATTGAACTATTCTTTTTTGCAATAGCGGCATGGACCTGCGCAAGGCCTTTGGTCAGTTTGTGCTTGAAAAAATACCTGCTCATGATGACGGTTAGCAAAAGGCCAATACCTGGAAGCACCAAGTAGAGGAAGCGAAAATTACTCAGCTTGTCATAGGTGGCTGCAAGAAAAATATAGTGTACAAATAATTTGAGTAAGATAGCTGCAAATCCGGCACTTAGACCAACTAAAATACTGGCAATGAGTAAAAATTGTTTTTTACTAAGCTTGTATTGCAGCCATTTGAGCCAGCGTTCTATTCGGCCAATTCCAATATTTTTATTAATGTCTATCAATGCTGTCCTGTGCTGTTTTGATCAATGAGTTGATCTCTTTGAAGAAGTTTGAGATTGCTTTGCCAAAAATGTAAGTCTTCAGCTTGACCTCCTTGATTATTACCTGATGAATATATGTAGCCGTCAATAAGGTAACGGTCGTAATATAGCAATACCTCATGTTTAGCTGCTCCTTGATAAACAGTGATTTGATAACGAGGTTGGTAAGGGGCTTTCCATTCTGATGGGATGTATTTATTTTGCAGTACTGTATATTGATGGGTAGTAAAAATCTTTAGTGCCTCGTTCATTTTTGGATGACACAGGCGCACAGAATCTGATATGAGGTCCTTGATAAAGGCTGAATCAATTGGAGCATATAACCATGAAGGTTTTTCAATGGGCTTATCAATCAATTTTTTGGTGCAGAGATTTAAGAAGATGTCATGGCCTAGGATGCCACTTAAATTGCGCTGTGCACCAAGGTCTATAAAATTGAGATTGCATGAGTCTTTACTTACGCGAATATGCGCTGCACCGTTGATTGCCTTACCTTCTTGAAGGACTGCAAATGAGGTGTTGTAATTTGTTGTGGATTCTTTGGGGTGTTTTATTTGATCTATATCTATGCCGCCATTTTCTCTAACTTGTTCATAGCGAATTAATTGAACTTCATATGGTGGAACATTCCAACTTTTTATAATTTCTTGTCCAAAAACAGCAGCATTTAGCTTGAAGCATACAAAAGCAAGGAATATGAACCTCTTCATTTGATAAAGATACATATTTCAAATTTTTCAATTAATTTGGATGTCAACTATCATCAAACTATTAAACTATTTACTATGAAAAAATTACTTTTCCCGCTATGCGTTCTTTTAAGTGTTGGATATTCCCAAGCACAAACTGTCACTGCAGATATAAGCCTTAAGTATGCCAAAAGTGCAACAGCTCTATTCAACAAGTCCATTTCCGATCAAGGAGCATCTCAGGATTATGATTTGGCTATGAGTTCCAATTATGGCCTTGCTGGCACCTTTAATTTTGGAAAAATCGGTCTGGGTATTGAATACCTTATGGGAAATTTCAAAGCCGGATATCAAGGGGGAGATGCACTCTTGGGTGGAGACTATACCTCAAATATTGATCTTAAAACCATACAAATTCCGGTCTATGCGCGTCTAGGAGGCTCAAGAGGCTCTTTTGGCGAATTCGGCGTGGTGTTGCACAATGTGAAAAGTGCAAGTTACTCAAATGCAAATTCTATCATGGACCCCTCTTTTTCTGCGGATGTAACCAACCAATACCAAAATTTCATGGGGTATATGGTGGGAGTTGGTGGGCGTATTGGCCTACCAAAAATTCCTGTCATGCTGTCTTTGAGTGCACGATTTATGTACAGCACAGCCGATGCCAAAGGTGTAGATGCATTAGGTGCTGACCTTGACTTATACAACCCTGTATACAAGACCAATGCGGCCTCGATTGGCCTTCATGCAGGGCTGGTTTATTCGATAGACTAAAAAATTAAAGCAATAAAAAAGGCGAGCTCTTAGCTCGCCTTTTTTATGAAGAAAAATTTAGGGCTTCACCAAATGTACAAATCCGTGAAGGGTATAGAGTGTTTTTTGTTGGTCGTCATATTCATATTTTTCACTGCGTGGAGTTGCCATATAAAAATAAACGCCTTCTTCTAAGATCTTGCCGTTCATGTCGGTGCCGTTCCAATCATTGAGATAGTTGTCTTTTTCATAAATGAGGTTACCCCAACGGTTAAAAATTTGAATACTTACTTGATCGTAATCTTCCCAGTTTTTAATTGTCAGTAGGTCATTGGTGCCGTCGTTGTTTAAGGTCAGTACATTTGGCACCACAAGCGGGCACTGGTTGTAAACGCGTATCACTGGAGAAGTGATTGTTTTGGCACATTGGTCCATGACATATACTTGGAAATTGTTCAAATTGGGCTCTAGTATCGCGGGCTGAACGTAAACAGTATCGTTATTAGGGAAGGCACCAGGGCCCCAAACATAGCTATAAGGAGCTATGCCGTTTTGCACATTACACCAAATATTTGTCCCTTGACCAAAATCTGCACAAACGTTCAGTGAGTCAACGGCTGTAATGCTCAGGGGCGTATAGTCAATAATATTTAATGAAATGGAAGTAGTGTCAAATGATCCGTCGCAGGGGTTAGGCAGGATCACATTGAAGAAAACGGTTTCAGTTCCTTCCGGTAGGCCGTCTAGATATGCAGAAATACCAATGGTATCAGAGGCTACACCTGCAGGTATCACAAGTACACTATCAATGAAAGGATAATCATCTCCATTGGTTGCTGTGCCACTCAAATTAATTTGTACGACAAGGTTGGAAGTTAAATCTGTGCGTTTTACAATAAAACCGGCAAATCCACAATCTTCGATGAGCTGGGTGGGCCCAGTTACATCCACCTCTATGGGCACTTCAATTTGACAAGCGACCACACGATATCCAAAGGTGCGAATTTTTGTATTGATCAAAACACCATTACGCCATTCCTTAACGGCAACTCCAGCAACAAAGCTACCGATCATATTTGGTGTAAAGGTCATGAAACCTGTTACTGGGTCAATGGTAATATTAGAACCTGCTCCGAAGGGTACAGTTTGAGAAAAACTTGGATTCCAATTCACTGGCGTGTAGGGTGCTGGGTCTTCAGGGTCAGGAACTACATTAGTGAGGCTTCCGCCAAGGAGCGGAGCCAAGAGTTCATAGCTCAAAGAATCTCCATCGGGGTCAAAAGCCGAATGGTCAAAATCCAATGTGTTTTGAGAGCACAAAACCAGCGGTGGGTAATTATTAAAACGAGCCCCTTGATTGTGAACATTCACTAATGCCGAACCTGGAATGTAGGTCGTAAGGGTAATGCCATTGCTCGCAGGATCTACAATATTATCGATGGCACCGGTCCAACAACAGCGTTGATAAGAAACATAGTAGCCTTCAATTCCAAATGGCAGTGTGACAGTATCTACATAAATAGCGCGTTCAACACAAATATCGTTAGGTACGGTTACGCAAGGATCGTCATAGACTACCGGTAGCACGTTTTGTGAGAAAGGAGCAATGTATCGTACCATAAATATACTCCCGTTTGCTTGAAAAATCGTATAGTTCAGCGGGTTGTCAAAAGCGGTAGCTGAATTACAATCGCGATAAATTTCAATGGTGATTTTATATTGGTTGTTACCTAAGGAATCATAATAAATTTCTCCTCCAATGATGTGACTTGCCAGGGCATTGAACTGAAGAAATAATCCAATAAGGAGGGTAATTAAGTAAGTAGTTTTACGCATGCGTTTGAATTTTGTATATTCGTTGAGAATGTCAAAGTTAAGCTTGTTTTTTGTATTCTTAAGTATCTTTTTAAGTTTGAAAATTACTGCTCAAACTGAAAAGCAATTACTACAAGAACTTAAGTTGCAAAAGAATAAGACGTCGCAGTTGCAAATTAGGTTGCGTCTGCTTGAATTAATATACGAGCGCGATCGAAATGAATGGCAAAAAGAAGTTTTGTTATTAGTCAATCAACGGGCTGCGTATGCGGGAACCGAGAATCAAGCACTCATATCATTAGTTGAGGCTGAAAGGGCAAGTTTTCATGGAAATAGAAGTCAGTTGATTAAAATTTTTGATGAAAAACTGATGCCCATTCATTTTAAAGAAACCGCATTTGAATGGAGAAAAAATATACTGGGCGCGGCGCTCTATCCCAACTCGAAAGCATATCATTATCAAAAGCTTTTAAATCAATTAACTACCAAACAAAACAAACGCGAACAAACAGCGCTATATCTGCAAATAGCTCGAAACTTTGCTCAAAATTTTCAAAAAGATTCGGCCATTTGGGCAAGTAATTTGGCCTTGCAGCTTGCCAAGCGTTCCGATAAAAAATGGGTGCTTATCGAAGCAATGCAACAACAAGCAGAAGTGTTTTGGCAGTTCAACCTTTATGAATCTGCTGTTCAAAGGTCTATTTTTTCAGTGCAACTTGCCGAAGAAGCCCAACTCGATTATTTTCGTGTTCGGCCCTTATTGTTAATTGCGTCTATATTAATTGATTTAAAAAATGTTGACCAAGCGTTTCCGTATTTAAAGCGCGCTTATGAATTTGCAAAGATCAGCAATGACAACCAGCAATTGGCATATGCTAACTATTTATACAGCAAGTATTATTTAGCAAAAAACCAATACAAAAGGGCCAATGCCCGAGCACTTTTGGCCCATGATTTTTTTAATCAAGTGGGTAACATACGCTATGTGCATCGTGCCAACCTACTACTCTTATCAACAAAGTCAGATCAATTCAATTTATCAACTGCCTATCAATCCATGATAGCACAGGTTAAGCCATCGCAAGAAGCATTATTTAAAGCCGAATTATATTTTGACTATGGGCAATATCTATTAAATACATCAGCATACCTCCAGGCAGAACAAGCCTTGCTGATGAGCCTTCAAAGTTTACCAAGCGAAGCTTTCATTCGACCTAAAATTGCCAGTGCATATGGTTCATTGGCCCTTATTGCTAACAGGATGAATCAACCAGCAAAAGCCTATGACTATCAGCAGAAATATACCAATTGGCTTGAAAATAGTGTCTTATGGCGAAGTGCGGCCCGTATTGAAGAAATGGCCGCTGCCAATCTAAGAGAAGAGCGTGAACGGTTGATACTCAATCAGCAGGCATCCATAGAGCGAGCTCAAAAAGAAAGGAAAATCGTTGAACTACAAAGAGATCGACAGTTATTTATTTCAATCATTTTTATCGTAGCTGTCATTTTTGGGGTCATTATTTACGTTTTGCGCATGCAGCAATCCAAGATCAAACAAGAACAGCGCGAAGCTGAATTGTCTCAAACGCTATTGCGTACTCAGATGAACCCACATTTTGTGTTCAATGCCATGTCGGTGATTCAGAGTTATATCTATGAAAACGACCCCGAGAAATCATCCCAATTTCTTGTTAATTTTTCAAGGTTAATGCGGCTTATCTTAGAGAATTCTCCTAAGGAATTTATTCCAATTGAACTCGAACGAGAAATTTTAGATAAGTACCTTTCGGCTCAAAAAATGCGCTTCGAAAACAGATTCGATTACGAACTTACTATTTGTGATGAATTATTGTTTAATAAGGCATTGGTTTCTCCGATGATCACCCAGCCATTTATAGAGAATGCCATTGAGCACGGACAATTACATACGGTCAATGGTGGAAAGATAGCTGTAGATTTTTCAATTAATTCGGACCAATTATTAATTCAAATCAAAGACAATGGTGTAGGTCGAAAAAAATCTGCCGCTACAAAAAAGGTTCGTACACATAAAAGTATGGCCATAGATATTACCAGGGAGCGCATCGCAATTCTAAATAAAAAGCATAAATTTAACGGAAGCTTACAAATTCAAGATCTCGATACAAAGAAGCAAACCGGGACTTTAGTAACGCTTGTTTTGCCCCTTAAGTACGATTGCGAATCTTAAACTATAGCTGTAATGAGTCGAAAGGTACTGATCATAGATGACGAAAAACCAACTAGAACCTTCATCCGCAAGATGTTGGAGTCGTTTGATTTGAATTTATCTATCTACATAGATGGAGAAAATGTGGCCTCTGGAATTGAGGCCATTGAAGACATTCAACCAGATATCGTACTCCTAGATATTCAAATGCCTGATGGAAATGGATTTGACGTACTTAAGAATGTTAAATTCAAACAATTCGAAGTCATTTTTATTACAGCATTTCAAGAATTTGCTGTTCAGGCCATCAAGTTTTCTGCATTAGATTATATACTTAAGCCCATTGATGCCGAAGAACTCCATACCTCTATTACCAATGCATTACAAGTAATAGATCATAAAAAAGATGACACACAATTTACTGCCCTTCAACACAATATTCAGCCCCACCATAAGCGTAAACTCGTACTCAAGACCCAAGAAAGTATTTTTGTAATCGAGATAGATGATATTGTCCATTGTGAAGCAGACAAAAACTATACCTTCTTTTACTTAAACGATGGTAAAAAAATACTTGTTTCAAAGACTCTAAAGGATTATGACACCATGCTCTCAGGTTTTTCATTTTTTAGGGTGCATCAATCCCACTTGATCAACCTCAATTTTGTTGAGCGGTATGACAAGCATGATGGAGGCTCAGTAATTCTTAAAGATGGCAGCTCCATTCCGCTTTCTCCTGCAAAGAAAGAACAGTTTTTCAAGAGCTTAGACCTACTTTAATCTGCCTCAATGCAGTCCTAAGCCAAGGCTTTAGAGAGATCTGCGATGAGGTCATCGGCATCTTCAATTCCTACACTCAAACGAATTAAAGAATCAACTACGCCACTTTTTTCTCGCACCTCTTTTGGGATAGAGGCATGGGTCATGGTGGCTGGGTGCCCGATCAATGACTCCACTCCACCGAGCGATTCTGCAAGAGCAAATATTTCTACTTTCTTTACAATAGCTAAAGCGTCTTCTATAAGATTACCTTTAAGTGTAAAAGAAATCATACCTCCAAATCCACGCATTTGCGCCTTGGCTACTGCATGGTTTGGGTGGTTCTCAAATCCGGGCCAATACACCTTATCTATTTTAGGATGTGCTGTTAGGAAGTTAGCGATTTTTTCACCGTTTTCACAATGTCTTTGCATACGTAGGTGCAGAGTTTTGATTCCTCGTAAAACTAAAAAGGAGTCCATAGGAGCTGTAACGGCACCTGAAGAATTCTGAATGCGATACATTTCATTTGCCAAGGCATCATCATTACATACCAATGCTCCCATCACTACATCTGAATGTCCTCCGAGGTATTTGGTAACTGAGTGCATTACCATATCTGCACCAAGATCGAGCGGGTTCTGAAGGTAGGGCGTGGCAAATGTATTGTCTACACAAAGTAGGGCTCCTGCTTCTTTTGCAATTGCTGCCATGGCTTTGATATCGATGATATTCATCATGGGGTTGGTAGGTGTTTCAACCCAGATGAGCTTTGTGTTTTTGTTTACCAGTGCGCTGACAGCGTTTGGATCTTGCATGTCTACAAAGTGAAAAATTAAACCATATTTTGCAAAAATGGTATTAAATATTCTGTAAGAACCTCCGTAAAGGTCATTGGTTGAGATGATTTCATCTCCGGGATTGAGCATTTTAATGACACAATCAATGGCTGCAAGACCGGATCCAAAACAAGCACCGTGCTTTCCATTCTCAATGGCTGCAATATTTTTTTCGAGGGCATGTCTTGTTGGGTTCAGCGTACGAGAATATTCATAGCCTTTGTGATTGCCAACGCCTTCTTGAACATAAGTTGAGGTTTGGTAAATGGGTGTCATGATGGCACCAGTTGCTGGATCTGGATGAACACCAGCATGAATAGCTTTGGTTGCAAATTTCATTTGTCAAATATTAGATAGCAAAAATAGCAGAATCAATTAAGGCAAACCCAATTCTTTCTCAGGATCCCAAAAAACTTTTTCAAATTGTTGAATTTTGTTTTGAACGATTTTCACCCCTTCGAGTTCTAATAACAATTGCATTTGATTTGGTTCATCAAAGTGGTGCTTTCCCGTCAGCAGGCCATTTCGATTGACAACCCGGTGTGCAGGAATGTCTTTATACCGATGGCTGGCATTCATAGCCCAACCCACCATGCGCGCACTTTGTTTGGCACCAAGATAATTGGCAATCGCACCGTAGCTTGTTACCCTTCCTTTTGGTATGAGCCGAACAACCTCGTATACATTCTGAAAAAAATCCTTATTTGGATTCGAAAGCGTATTTGACATGAACTAAAGTTACTTTTTTCAAAGCAATCAAAAGTGATAAAAACAAAAGCCACCTTTTTGGGTGGCTTTTGAGAATTAAGCAAGTAAGTGCTTAATGTTTATCACAACAAGCTGCTTTGTCTTTTGAACATTCTTCTTTGTTCATAGAAGCGCATGCACCCATGTCACAGTTCATATCAGCTGACATTTCGCAGTTATGTTTTGCTTTTGGCTCAGAATCTTTGATTTTTTCACCCATAATAGGTGCAATCACCAATCCAACTAAACAAGTCAACTTAATGAGGATGTTCATTGACGGACCAGATGTATCTTTGAATGGATCACCAACCGTATCTCCTGTAACAGCAGCTTTGTGAGCATCTGATCCTTTGAAGGTCATTTCACCATTGATCATAACCCCAGCTTCAAATGATTTTTTAGCGTTGTCCCAAGCACCACCGGCATTGTTTTGGAAAATTGCCCACAATACCCCAGAGACAGCTACACCTGCCATATAACCACCGAGCACTTCAGCAGCCATTTTCCAATCGCCTGAAATAAAGCCTGTACCTAAACCAATTAAAATTGGTGTTACGATGGTGAGAGCCCCTGGCAACATCATTTCTCGTAGAGCTGCTTTGGTCGAGATTTCTACACATTTACCGTATTCTGGTTTGCCGGTACCTTCCATAATGCCTGGAATTTCACGGAATTGTCTGCGAACTTCGTTAACCATATCCATAGCTGCACTTCCTACAGATTTCATGGCAAGAGCAGAAAATACGACAGGTATCATGCCACCAATAAATAACGCGGCAAGCACAGGAGCTTTGAAAATATTGATTCCTTCAATACCTGTAAATGTTACATAGGCCGCAAATAAGGCAAGTGCCGTTAGCGCGGCAGAAGCAATAGCAAATCCTTTACCAACAGCTGCAGTGGTGTTACCTACAGAATCTAGTACATCCGTACGCTGACGCACTTCTTTTGGCAATTCACTCATTTCTGCAATACCTCCGGCGTTATCTGCAATTGGGCCAAAGGCATCAATGGCCAACTGCATAGCTGTAGTAGCCATCATAGCAGAAGCTGCAATAGCTACACCATAAAAACCAGCCAAGGCATAGGAACCCCAAATAGCGGCTGCAAATAAGATAACAGAAGAAAAGGTAGAGATCATACCAGTTGATAAGCCTGCGATAATGTTAGTCGCTGCACCGGTAGATGAATTTTGAACAATATCCAAAACTGGCTTCTTGCCAAGTGCTGTGTAATATTCTGTAAAGAAAGAAATAAGGTATCCAACAGAAAGCCCTACCAAAGTTGCGTAAAACACATGGCGACTTGGAATTTCTAACACTCCTTCACCGAAGAAATTCATCTGAATAGTTTCTGGCAACATCCATTTCACCAAGAACCATCCAGCAATAGCAGAAAGAACAATAGAAGTAATATTACCGATATTCAACGCACGTTGAACTTCGTTCTCTTTGGCGTCGTTAGAAGAAATACGTACTAAGAAGGTGCCGATAATTGAGGCAATAATTCCTATACCTGCAATCATAATTGGTAATAAAATTGGTCCCATTCCTTGGAATGCTGTCAATTTTTGACCATTGTTGGCCATATCATTGATTATATAATTACCAAGTACCATAGAAGCCAAAACAGTTGCAACATAGGAGCCAAAAAGGTCTGCACCCATACCTGCAACATCACCTACGTTGTCACCAACATTGTCAGCAATCGTTGCTGGGTTGCGTGGATCATCTTCAGGGATTCCTGCTTCCACTTTACCAACTAGGTCTGCGCCCACATCGGCTGCTTTTGTATAAATACCGCCACCAACACGAGCAAATAATGCAATAGACTCGGCGCCTAAAGAGAACCCAGCCAATGCTTCAAGAACCATTGTCATGTCTTCGTTATTCCATGACTCTCCTTTTAAGAAGAATGAAAGGAAGAACATAAAAAACAAAGAAAGACCAAGAACTGCTAATCCCGCAACACCAAGGCCCATTACTGTCCCACCACCAAAAGAAACTTTAAGTGCATTGGGTAAAGACGTTTTAGCAGCTTCAGTAGTGCGTACATTGGCATCTGTTGCGACACGCATACCAATATTTCCTGCAATTGCAGAGAAAATTGCTCCAACTACAAATGCCGGAACGATAAGCCAATGGGTGGTTTCTACGACTGTGGAAATTCCAAAAAGTGCTGCAGAAGCCAAAACAACAAAAATGGCCAGTAAACGGTACTCAGCTGACAAAAATGCCATTGCACCTTCTTTGATGCTTTTGGCAATTGTTTGCATTTTGTCATCACCGGCAGGTTGTTTTTTAACCCAAGCCATTTTTACAAGCATAAATAAAAGTCCGACAATGGACAATACAATGGGGATGTAAATTGCGTTCATAAAAGATTATTAATTTGAAAATTACGGGCAAAAGTACTTTAATCTGCCTTGGAAAGCAAATACGGAATAAAAAAAGAAGGGTTTCGTTTTTATCGAATTGTTTGCAATCTAAAGGAAGGGTTTTAATTTCGCCTCAAGCGTGGCGAGCGGAAAAGCTCCACTTTCTCGCCACAGTAATTTCCCCGCCTTGAATAATACAAAAGTGGGAACCCCCCTGACCTTGAATCGGTCTGCAATGGCTGGATTTTTATCGACATCAATTTTTAATATGCGCAGTTTGTTTCCTTGTTTAGTTTTGTACTGTTCAAGTATTGGAGACATCATTTTACATGGCCCACACCAAGTGGCATGAAAATCTACTAGCGTAGGCACATCAGATTGTATAATATCGTTGAATTTGCTCATGATGCAAAATTAATCAATTGACCACTTTGGAATTGTAACCTAAGCTACACTCATGGGTACAAAAAAAGGCCCAATTCGGGCCTTTAAATGGTAAATACTAACGTGGATCATTGCTTGGTATAAGTAGCAGTGCAAGTCCCTGAACCACCAATGAGTGGAATGGTATTGACATAGTTGTAGGTAATGGTGATGAGGTTGGCTTGGTTATTTATTGCCCCTGCACCATCAAATGTTACTTGGCCGAGTGTAAAATCTATGGTTTGGGATGGAACTGTAATTTGATTGCCATTGATATTGGCATTGGCAGTGCCACCAACCAAATTGAACATATTATCAATAATTAACTCAAGTTCATTTGCACCCGGATTGATCGCCGGATCTGGTGTTAGCGGGAAGGCATTGCCGCAGTCACTAGTGACGGCCCATGTCACTAGCCAATTTCCTTGTCCTATATTTACATTCACAGTACGCGTAGCGGTGGTAGTGCCGTTCTCATTGGTGGCGGTGTAAGTAACTACATAAGTGCCTTTGGTGGTGTTATCTACTTGATTGTCTGTGCTTACCGTAACTGCGCTTCCATCCTTGTTGGTAGCGGTAGCGCCAGCGTCTGTATAGTTATCGCCGACATTCATATTTTCTGGATTATTTCCATTGATAGTAAGTGTTGGTGCGTATTTACACGAGCCATCGTCCTTTTTTGCCGCAGCATTATAGTTTACGGCATCTTGATCAATACAGCCTTTTTTCTTGCAACTTGTATTGGTACTAAGAAGAATAGCTGATGCGGCAATGAGTGAAAGGTAGGTTTTCATAGTTTTCAAGTTTAAAAGTAAATCGAAGATAAAATAAGTTTCAGTTATTGCCTAGAACGTGATTTGATTTTTTTTATTGCAAAAAAAAACGGCACCCATAAGAGCGCCGCTTTCCAACCAAACGATAGGTCTAATCTTGTAGCACTTCAGCTTGACCATTTGGTGTTACAAGTGCATCTTTGATTTTTGCCTCGAGTTCTTCCATAAGTTCTGGATTGTCGAGTATCAATGCTTTGATGGCATCGCGGCCTTGGCCTAATTTTGTTTCTCCATAAGAGAACCATGAGCCACTCTTTTTGAGAATATTCAAGTCTACCCCTAGATCGATGATTTCTCCGACTTTCGAAATTCCTTCGCCGTACATGATATCAAATTCGGCTTTTCTAAATGGTGGAGCCACTTTATTTTTAACTACCTTCACCTTCACGCGATTACCAATGACATCTTCGCCATCTTTGAGTTGTGTTGCACGACGAATGTCAATACGAATTGAAGAATAAAATTTGAGGGCGTTGCCACCAGTTGTTGTTTCTGGATTTCCGAACATGACGCCAATTTTATCTCGAAGTTGGTTGATGAAAATACAGCAGCATCCGGCCTTGTTAATAGACCCGGTTAATTTGCGCAGTGCTTTTGACATTAAACGTGCTTGCAAGCCCATTTGGGAGTCTCCCATTTCTCCTTCGATTTCGGCTTTTGGAGTCAGTGCAGCAACAGAATCAATGATGATCAAATCTATGGCGCCTGATCGAATGAGGTTGTCGGCAATTTCAAGAGCCTGTTCTCCATTATCTGGCTGAGAGATCAATAAATTGGAGATATCTACGCCTAGTTTTTGAGCATAGAATTGATCGAAAGCATGCTCTGCATCTATGAATGCGGCAATGCCACCTTGTTTTTGTACTTCTGCAATGGCATGAATAGCCAAGGTCGTTTTGCCCGATGACTCTGGGCCATAGATTTCAACTACGCGACCTTTCGGATAGCCATTGATGCCAAGGGCAAGGTCTAAGGTAAGTGAACCTGTCGGGATCACCTCTACATTTTCTACAGGGGCATCTCCAAGTTTCATCACGGCACCTTTACCGAAGGTTTTGTCAAGCTTCTCCATGGTCAATTGGAGCGCTTTGAGTTTGTCGAGGTTTTGTTCTTTAGACATATCGTTTGTTGTTGTGAGCTGAGCTCGGTGAATAATTTTTACAAAGTTGTTGGCATGAGATCGTAAAGTATTTACGTTCTACTGAAAACAGGCTAGAATTTCGTTTGCGTGATCTTTGGTGTTTGGTTTTTCAATCACCTTGATAAGCGTTCCAGTTTGGTCAAATAAGAAGCTCATCCGATGAATACCATCGTATACACGACCCATGAATTTTTTTTGCCCCCAAACTCCAAATTGCTCAATGATTGTTTTATCCGTATCGGAAATCAAGGGGAAATTCAGTTGGTACTTATTGACAAATTTGGTGTGCGAAGCAACGCTATCTGCGCTGATACCGATAACTTGAATTTGGGCTGCCAAAAGAGCTGCCTCTCCATCCCTAATGCTACAAGCCTGTGCAGTGCAACCAGGCGTGTCATCTTTGGGATAAAAATAAATGACGAGGTTTTTACCAAGCAGGGTTTTGCTATCTATGCTATTGCCATTTTGGTCTGTTCCAATAAAGGGTGGAAGTTTACTTCCGAGTGCAAGAGGAGTCATAATGTTTAAAAAATAATCGTTTAAAAGATGAAAAACTAATCAAAAGTAAAAACTATTCTTTAATAACAAAACATTCCTTTTAAAAAAGTTCTATGGTCTTCCGTATTTTAACAGACGAAAAAGAAAAACGCACCACGATCCAATACTGATTGCCCCACCCATGGGGGTAATTGGTCCAAGAAAGCGCAACGAAATTTGAGGTAAAAAATAAGGTGCTAGTACAATGGCATATAATGAAAAAGAAAAAAGAAACATGCCCAACAACATAGCCCAGAGTAAACGCTTAAGATCAAATTGAAAACGGTCATAATTCAAGGCTAATAACAGCACGCCCATAGCCAAGAAGCCCTGGTATCTCACGCCCACCTCGAAAGTGTGAAGTTGTTCTATTGCTAAGATCGACTTGAGCGCATGCGCACCGAAGGCACCAAAAATAATTGATAGCATTAAAAAAAGCCCAGCAATAAAAGTAGTTTGTCTTTCCATATTGCGAAATTGTAAAAAAAAGCTAAACGGATGTATCTTTGTACCAATGAAGGTAAGCTTTTTTGTCATACTGACCTTTGCGCTAATGGCATGTTCGCGCACAGAAACAAATCAATTTGATTATGTACAATACAGTCTCTATGACTTTACAAAAGACGACCTCAATGCCAAAATGATGCTTCCCAATGCAAGTGCTGGGATAGGCACATCTCTCAAACCAAGCGTAAGTCATGAAATTGGAGGCTTTCGTTGGAAGGTAGAAGTTGGAAGGAATTTCACCTTGCATATTGAAGATTATGGTGATTACTCATTTCGTTTTGAAGAATTCAAACAGAAATTGTTAAAGCCGAATAAATTTTTTGAAATTGAAATTGTTAAGGAAACAAAGAATCTTTTGATCTACAGGCGCAAGGTTAAAGGTGAATTTGTTTCAAAAAAAAATGCGCGTTATTTCATTTACAGAGTGCAACGCATAGGCACTAGCTATTATGAAATCATGAATCGCGAACAAGGCGACTCCAAAAAGGTTATCAATTTCATGTACCATTCTATTCAATCCTTAAAATCAACCAATGTCAATCAATAGAGCCGCAGTACTCGAAGTATTAGGAAAAATCACTGAACCAGATTTAAAAAATGATTTAGTCAGTTTAAATTTAATTGAAACGCTGACTATTGAAGACAAGTCAATTCATTTAGTGGTGCGTATTTCAAATCCTGCATTACATGCCAGAAAGCGAATGCAAGAAGCCATTGAATTCAACCTAAAGCGCGTTTTTGATCAGGATCTGAACATTAAATGTGAAATCAAGGGATTAGATGCTCAAAGCAGAACCGCAAGACGTAAAATTTTGCCTGAAGTAAAGCACATCATTGCTGTAGCTTCAGGCAAAGGAGGGGTTGGTAAATCTACAATAACTGCAAATTTAGCTGGAGGTCTTGCAAAAAGAGGATACAAAGTAGGCATTGTGGATGCCGATATCCATGGCCCATCGATGCCAACCATGTTTGATCTGGTTGGAGAACGCCCTAAAATGACAGATGTTGACGGGCAATCTTTAATTGCACCGCTTGTTTCCAATGGTATACAAATATTGTCCATTGGTTTTTTTACAAATCAAGACGACGCAGTTGTATGGCGTGGACCAATGGCTGCTAAGGCGCTCACACAGCTCTTTACAGATGCCCATTGGGGAGAACTTGATTTTTTATTGATTGATTTACCGCCCGGAACCAGCGATATTCATTTGTCATTAATGCAAACAGTACCCTTGGATGGGGTAGTCATTGTGTCTACACCCCAAGAGGTGGCGCTTGCAGATGCCCGAAGAGGAATTCAAATGTTTCGCTTAGATTCTTTTAAGGTTCCAATCATTGGGATTGTCGAAAACATGGCCTATTTCACCCCAGCAGAGTTACCTGAGAATAAATATTACATTTTTGGACGCGATGGCGCTAAAAATTTAGCCCAAGGAATGCAGGTGCCATTTTTAGGAAGTATTCCGCTTGTTCAGGGTGTTTGTGAAGCTGGAGATGCTGGCAGACCAGCTGTTTTTCAGCAAAATACGCCCACAACATTGGCTTTTGATGAATTAGTCTCTAACTTTGAAAGCGAACTTGAATTGATCATGTCTCAAAACAAACAGCAACAATAATGGACAAACAACAACTTCAAACCAAAGTAAGCGAAGCAATTGCCCAACTCAGGCCATTCTTACATGCCGATGGTGGGGATATGGAACTCGTTGCAATTACCGATGATGGGATTGTTCAGGTGCGCCTTTTGGGCTCATGTAGTGACTGCTCGATGTCTGCAATGACTCTAAAAGGAGGGCTTGAAGAAGCACTTAAGATGGCTGCTCCAGAGTTGACAGGTGTTGTTGCTGTTTGATTTATGAAAATCCGCCTTTTTGTTGTTGGAAAAACTGCTTTTGACGATCTCAAAATCGGTGAATCTCGCTATGAGCAGCGCTTAACGCATTATTGCAACTATGAGCGCATTACGATTTCAGATTTAAAAAATCCCAAAGCTCTGACTCAACAGCAAATCAAAGAGAAAGAGGGGGAATTGATTTTAGCCAAATTAAAGCCAACAGATTTTGTAGTCCTATTAGATGAGCAAGGGACACAGCTGAGCTCGGTTCAATTTGCCTCTTGGCTAACGCAAAAACAAATGCAACAAAGTTCTAATTTGGTATTTATTATTGGAGGGGCCTATGGATTTAGCCCTCAAATCTATAATCGGGCACAATACAAACTAGCGTTATCAAAGATGACATTTTCTCATCAAATGGTGCGAACGATATTTCTAGAACAGCTTTATCGGGCATTTAGTATCATCAAAGGCGAACCTTATCATCATGTCTGAAAATTTATTTTTGCATGTGCTGCGTTTCAAGCAGGCGGCCGGAACAAGTAGGGGGGTCTTGCATACTAAGCCCTCTTGGATTTATCAATACCCATTACCCAATGGACTGATGGCTCAAACTGAATTTCCAGTAATTCCGGGGCTTTCACCAGAATATAAAGACCAAATCCAGTACGAAACTGAACTGCAAAAATTCATTCTGCAATTCAAGCCACATCTTGATTCATGGTCTGCTCAAAACTTTTTTAATGATCCATACTACCTAGATTTTGCCCATCAATGGTGCAACTATCCGTCATTTATCTTTGGGCTTGAATTACTTTTACTTTCTATCCAAGCTAATGGGAGCAAGCGCTTGTATGACACCCCTTTTACGCGCAATGAAAGCAAAATCCCTATCAATGGTTTGGTATGGATGGGTGCACTTTCAGACATGCGCCATCAGGCTTTTGAAAAAATTGCCTCGGGTTATCATACCGTAAAGATAAAAATTGGCGCCTTGGATTGGCATCAAGAACTTGACCTACTTAAAGAGCTCCGAGCTGCAGCACCCGCCTCTGCATTGACGCTGCGCGTTGATGCCAATGGAGCCTTTAGCTTTGAAAATGCTCCTGCGATCCTCAATGAATTGGCTAAATTAGAAGTACATAGCATTGAGCAACCTATAGCCGCTGGCCAACACTCAGCCTCTAGGCAATTGATCGCCAATTCGCCTCTTCCAATTGGGCTAGACGAGGAATTAATAGGTGTGTATACTCGAGCGGAAAAATGTGGGTTATTAGATGCGCTCCACCCCCAGTTCCTTATTCTAAAACCTAGTTTGCATGGTGGTTTCTCAGGGGTGAGCGAATGGATTGACTTGGCCAAAGAAAGGCAAATAGGTTGGTGGCTAACAAGCGCACTTGAGAGTTCCATAGGACTGAACGCTATCGTTCAATTTGGCTCAACATATGATCTACTATTGCCTCAGGGATTTGGTACCGGCGGAATTTACAGCAACAATTTTGAATCTAATTTACAGCTAGAGCAGGGTTGTATGACTTGGCTCAACGCCCCAGACATGGGTTAATTTCGGTACAATTTTCATAGACCATGTCATGTAAAATTAGCTGAGCCGCTAGTGCGAGTTGCGTGTAGTTTTGGGAATTATTACCAAAACCGGCGGCACTGTTTTGCCACATTGCTTTTATGAGTTCTTGTGAACCTTCTTGGGGCTGTATTTTATCCACTACTGCGGCAACATTGAGTGCGCCGGCATGATACACATGCAATACAAAAAGTCTGAACCACAGTTCGGTTTCATTATATGCAATTCCATGCTTGTTTAAAATATTTTTGGCTTCCGGAATACATACCCTTCTGATGAGTTGTGCTGCCCCATAAGCGGATCGTTCAAAATCTTTGCGTTCATCAAGGGTACTATTGACTACCAGACCCATCGATCGGGCTACTCCTGGCATCAGTTGAAAAGCTCCATAGGCACCAGTACTAGACTTTTTGAGTTGCGCTGGACTTTCAATTAATAAAATGGATTGCGCATACCAGGGGTCAACACCATAACGCTCAAACGCGGCCACCCCTTTATCTATACTCGGATAAACCTCGTTGAATTTATAAAAATCATTTTTACCTGTAGTTACATAAATACGGGTATCATTGGGCAGACCATTTTTTTCACGAAGGTGTTGTCGGGTTTGGTTTTTTTGCTCCTCGGTTTGTGCATTCCAATCTTTGAAGGACATCTGCTCGAGCACCTGCCTGTTTGAAGCCACGTTTATCAAGCAAGAATCGGGTGAAAGGAGCATAATTTTTTTCCAAAATTGCGATTGAGGAAGTTGATCCCAGCGGTCTTCAAATATGGCTTCAGCATGCATGATTGTTTGACGACCAGATGCTTGTGTTACTTCAATTTTGTGCGCTTCCCAATTTTCTAGTGGTTGGCTCAGAAAAGTTTGAAAAGCCATGCAAATAAAAATAGAGCAAAGATGTGGGATTGGATTCATGCTTTAAAAATAAGCATAACGCAATTTCGCTTCTTTGTTACAGTAACTTTGTTTACACATGGACATGTTGAAATTGCTTATTTTTGACAACATGCGATGGATTAATAAAATACTGAGTTTTCCCCTCTATCTTTTGGTGCGAATTTATCAGCTCATCATATCACCTTTATTGCCACCAAGTTGTAGGTACACACCGAGTTGTTCGGCCTATATGATCGAAGCACTTCACATCTGGGGCCCCTTCAAAGGGACACTTCTAGGATTGAAACGTATTTCGAGGTGCCATCCGCGTGGAGGATTTGGCTATGATCCTGTACCTAAGCGGGAAAGTTCAGGGCCCGACGCTGCTTCAGTACCCGATAATAATTCAAGTAAGTAGCATAATTAGTAGCTGATTTTAAAAGCAAATCGCTATTCTCAACAGGAAAAGAACCGTGTTCTTTTTCCAAAAAAACGAACCAATCCCAGAGTAATTGAGCTGCTTCACTGCGTTTGTCTGGAAAGTCAGTTGCGCGAATACTGCTGTAAAAGTGCAGTGCAAATTTTGCACGGGTAAGCAGTACATTGAGTCGCCTTGCCCCCTGATGCTGCACCATTGGCCCGAGTTTTAAACTAAATTGGCCCGTTTCATTTTTTGCGTAGCCAAAACTGATTAATAAGATATCGCATTCTTCTCCCTGAACCTCTTCTAGAGTCAGAAAATAAGCACTGCGTTCACCTATGCGCTCTTCTAGCAATAGCTGATCGGCATCATTAAGTTGTTGGTAAATGCAATTGAGTTGTTTTTCAGAGAAAGCTACTACCCCAAGTGTTTGTTTTTGTTTTAACAACTGATGTAGTTGCTGGGCAATGGCTTTGGCTTCTTTTTGATTCTGTTGCTCTGAATAAATCCCTTCGGAAATATAGTGATCGAAAAGGCCACTTGTAGGTTGAAGAGCAGCTGGCCATGCGATGAGCTTACCTTGATAAAAATACTTGTTTGAAAATGCAATAAGTATTGGGTCTTCGCTGCGGTAATGGTGATGTAAATGACAACGTTTTAGATGAAACGCCGCCTGATGCAATAAATCTACTACACCTTCCGTACTTTGACTAAAATAGGAATTGGGTCGCATTTGCTGCGGATCTCCTGCGACGACCAATTTTTTGACTCGTTGCAATGCCCCAACGGCATGTGCCAAAGGTAATTGGCTAGCTTCGTCAAATATACCCAAGCTAAATAACCCTTCTTCAAGTGGCAGTGCCCCGGCTAAGACTTCTGGCGAACTCAAGCATATTGGGAAAATTACTTGCAACCACTCTCTTGCTGGCCCATTAAATAGCTCGTGAAGAGATAAATGCCTGCGCGTCTTGGCCATTTCTTTTACAAGTATGGCCTTTCCTTTGCGCAATAGTTGTCTGCGGGCTTTATCAGCGGTACTTAACTTATGAATTGGCGTATCCAAAACTGCTTGTAAGGCATTAAAATTGGCATATTGCAAAGCGATAATTTTCGCCGCATTTTGTTTCCATATTTGTTCTTCTACTTTTAAATCCTTGTCGAGGTCAGAAAGAAAAGTTTTCAATGAGCCATTAAATATGGCAGGATAATTCACACGAAGGTCAGACCAAAATTCGGCATTCATCGTTTGAACTAAATCTTGATTTTGGCCTGCTAAGGGCCATAATTCTGAAGAAATATTCTGAAAAATTGAATGCTGACTGATCAAATCAGTTTGTGCAGCTGCGAATGCTCGTTCAAGAGAATTAAAATCTATTGCGCGGTCATTGAATAGTAGACTGTGGATGCGCTGTAATTGATGAATGTGTTGATGTGCCTTACTGTAGGCCTCAATGGAATGGCTTTCTAAATTACGATACCAATGCCAATGATCAGGCTGATGATTTTGAAGCAAAGTAAATAAGACAATACTTTGAGTTTCTAAATTGCGCACTCCGTATTTGGCAAAATACTGTTCAATTTGCGATTCTTTGTCCAAATTACGCCAATAGGTTTGTAGGTCTTTCTCTAGATTTTTAAAATCGACAATGTTGGTCCGTAACCATTTTTTAGATAGGCCTTTCCATTTGTATCTCTCTATCCAACTGCTCGAAATTGCGCTTCTATGAAGAACTTCCCATTCGCTGGGGGTGGGGATTTTTTTCCAAACCTCGAGTTTTTGTTTAAGCCGTTCTTGCTCTTTTTTGATCTGTTGAAATGTCGCTAGCCTTGAGACAGATTTTTTTATATCTGCGTCTAGTAGCAAGGAATATTGCTGATATATGGCGCTTTGAAATTGAATACAGCGCAGACTGAGTTCTGAAAGGCTTTTGAGTTGGTTGAAGTTTTGTAATTCCAAGTTGCCCAATTGTTTTCGTAGGGCTTGCCATTCTTCCCATTTGGCCAAATTTTCTGCTAATGAAGCGCTCTGCCAAGATTGATTTAAAAAGGGCAATAGTTCGGCTAGTTTATTGGATATCCTACCCAAAGCATCCTTGGATTGCAACCAATTCAACCATCTTTTTGTTGCTACTGTGGTTTGAACTGGCCTTTGATCAAAGATCGCAAAAAGTTCTTCTAATGAACTTGTCGCAGAATTTTCAAGTGCTGTTTTTTGTTCCCAATAGGGGCTAGCTGTAAAGGTGGGTGATGGTGTAGAGGGTTTGTTAGGGGCAAGATCAGCTTGAAGTAGTTTCTCAAATTGAGACTGAAGCTGACGATAAAATGCGGGTAAGTTTTTTTGCTTGTAAAGTGCCATACAAAATTGATCCAGGCCAGCGTCTTTTAATTTATTTTGCAAGACGCGTAGTGCTACAGCCTTATTTGAAACCACCAAAACTTGCTGTTTTTCAAAAAGTGCAGTACTGATCACATTACTCAATACGGCCGTTTTTCCTGTTCCGGGCGGGCCATAAATAACTATAGAATTTTGCGATATTTCATCTATGGCTGCCGACTGATCTGGATCAAGTGGGCTTATTTGGCAGCGCTGCCAAGTTGCGTCTGAATTGACGATTGGCAAATCCGTGTCTCCAACAATTTGGTGCAAGACCCCTGAAAATGATCCAGCAGCATCAAGCCCTTCCCATTCCTTTCGAAGCTCATAGCGCTGAGGGTGTAAATTTGCTAGTCCCGTTATATGCTCCACTTGCGAGAAAAGGCCGCAGCTCAAAAGTTTTGCAATGATTTCAGGTTTGGAGCTCTCCTCGTTGATAACAATGCCGTTTTGTTTGCAGTAGACACCGAGATATGGATTGATAAATTCCTGTTCACTGAAGTCTAAAGATTTTGACTTTTCTGAAAATGCAGTACACTCGTGTAAGAAAAGTGGAGTAGCGAGCAATTTTTTGCCATTTTGCCAATGAAGTAGGCCTTCGAATTGCACCAATGGCAAAACTCCATTTTCTCGTAATATGCGTTTAAAATTTTTAAGTATCTGTTTGCTCTTTTTTTGCTCTTCAAAAAGGGACTCTACCGAGGTGAGGTATTGCTCATCTAAAAGATTGATCAATGGATCATTTGGTCGGAGCGCTAACAACTCGGACTCCCAGGATTTTAAAAACGCTTTGACCACCTCAGACATAGTGCTAAGTTAATACCTCTCTATTGAATAAAAAACCTAAATTTGATTCAAACAGTTATCAAATGAAACGATTCATTTCAAGTTTATTGATGTTTTTGCCTTTGCTCAGTGGAGCACAAATTTCTTTGGTTGTTTCAGATTTTGCCAATGCTGGCGATTCTGTACGCATGAGTTTGGCCAATCCTTTTCCCATCGATTTACAAAACACGGGCCCAAATGCAGTTTGGGATTTCTCACAACTGAGTGCGCAAAGTCAACAATTGGTTGGGTATAATCCAATTGGTTTTGGATCCATCTTGATTCTTGCTACCTATGGACCTATTGCTGCGACTCCCTATAAAGCGACCTATTTCAATCTGAGCGCAGATTTGCCTATTGATCAATTTTCGGCTTTTTTGCCTGTTGAACTCTCAAATTTGAGCCAATACACCCGCCGCACCAATTCTCAAATAAATAGCATCGGCTACTCAATCGATGTGCAAGGTCAGGGGCTGCCTTTTAAATCCGATACCATAGAAACACGCTATGCACTACCACTGCAATATAACGACACTTACAATTCGCGCGGCTATACCTATGTGGATTTGAATCCGGTGACCGATCTCAAATTCATACAACACCGCGAGCGCACCTCAGTGGTAGATGGGTGGGGAACACTTACCACTCCTCTAGGTACATTTAATGCGCTTCGCATCAAACACGATATTGTAGAAAATGATTCCATTTATCAAACCTTTTTTGGAACTGGTACCTGGATTGCACCTCCTGAATTTGTGACTACCATCTATGAATGGTGGACCACCGGTAAAAAAGATTGTATGGTGCGCGCTACTGTAGGTGGTTTTGGGCAAGGCCAGGGAGGAGCAAATATTGAATATCAGGATATCTACCTAGGGTTAGATGCTGGTCTTCAGTCAGAGGAAATAAAATGCTCCTTTTATCCCAATCCAGTGAGTGAATGGTGCTATTTCAATACATCCTTACCCTTCGATAAACTTGAAATCCTGGATTTAAATGGTAGGGTGGTCTGCGAACATCAAAATGCGGCTTTGCAAGGATATTTTGATGTGTCCTTCTTGCCCAATGGTACTTACACAGTTGCTGTCTATTATTCAAATGGGGTGAGTTACCAAAAGCTCAACAAACTTTAATACCTTTGCCTCGGCAAATCAGTCTATCGCTTTTTGAAAGAAAAGAGGAAAGTCCGGGCAGCAAAGAGCAGCGTACTTCCTAACGGGAAGGGTTGTGGCTAGTGATGGCTACAATACAGCTAGTGCCACAGAAAAAAAACTACCTTGGCTTACCAAGGAAAAGGTGAAAAGGTGAGGTAAGAGCTCACCGCTGGTCTAGCAATAGGTCAGGCAGGGTAAACCTTACGCGCTGAAAGACCAAATATACCGAGGCCTGCGCAAGCAGTACGGGTTGCTCGCCCGTCTCGGAGGGTAGGTCGCTTGACACTGTGTGTGAATACAGTGCTAGATAAATGATAGACCCCATTGCTGCGCGCAGTAAATGGTACAGAACCCGGCTTATGATTTGCCATTTTTTTATTTCTTAAGATGAATGCTTACGTTAGAGATTTAGAAGATTTATTAGAAAGGGTTGGCGATACCCATCGCGCCGCGCAAATGGCAGCATACATGAAGCATAATTTTGAATTTATAGGTGTGATGGCTCAACCAAGGCGCGCCCAATTTCTTCAATGGAAATCAATGCTTCCGAAAGAAATAGATCGTACCCAGGCGTGGCAAATCGTTCATGAATGTTGGGAACGTGCTCCCCGAGAAATTCAATATTGCGCCATTGACTGGCTGCTCAAATGGCCAAAAAAAACATCACAGCATTATGATATCCATGAGCTAGAAAAATTGTTAGTGAATAAGTCTTGGTGGGATTCTATTGACCCGATTGCTACCCATTTGATCGCGAATTTTGCAATTCAGCATCCTAAGTACTTTAAAGATGTTGCAAAAGAGTGGGAGTTGTCTACAAATTTTTGGCTTCACCGTACGCTTTTGATTCATCAACTCAAATTCAAAAAACAAACGAATTTGGAATTATTACAATATTACATCCGTACCTTTAAATGGAACAAAGAGTTTTTTATTCAAAAAGCCATCGGATGGTCTTTGCGTGAGGTATCCAAATGGAATGCAGATTGGGTATGTACTGTAGTGGAACAAGAAGCACTTACTGGTTTAGCTCGCAGAGAGGCACTCAAATATATTGGCTAAACTCCACACTTCATTCAGATAACTAGAGAATTGTTATTTTCACATCCATGAAAGCTCCTTTAATGCTCTTTTTACTGTTTGTCCTTTCCTGGACAGCGTCATTTGCTCAATTTGGCCCTGACAACGGCACAAAGCCTTCTGAGCCCAGATATATCCTCATAGAAAATGCGACCATCATGGTAAAGCCAGGTCAGACTTTACAAAATGCATCAATGCTGATAGAAGATGGAAAAATTGTAAAAATCGGAAATCGTATTCAACAAACAGGGGCGCTCACTTATGACTATACTGGCCTGGTATTGGTGCCGGCCTTTATAGAACTTTATTCCAATATAGGACTAGAGCCGTTGAATTATAAAAGCAATGGTTGGCGGCCTCAGATGGAATCTAATAAGGAAGGGGCATATTATTGGAATGAGGCTGTTCATCCAGAACTAGCGTCTGCAGACGCATATAAGCTCAATGAAACCCAGCTTTCACAATTGCAACAATCCGGATTTGGATTTGCTCTTACGCATTACACAGATGGAATTGTCAGAGGAAGTGGGGCAATGGTGGCCTTGGGTAGCTCAAACATTCACAAACAGATTATTGAGCCACGAGCCGCTCAGGCTTATTCTTTTTCAAAAGGGGGCAGCCATCAGTCCTATCCTTCATCTCAAATGGGGTCTATAGCTTTGTTGCGTCAAGCATTATATGATTTGAAATACTATTCGGCCAATCAAAATACCTTGCCGTATTCAGCATCGCTATCTACTTGGGCTACCTTGCAACAATCCCCTAGCATCTTTAAAATTGAAGACAAATGGGAAATTTTACGCGCTCAAAAGATTGCCAGAGAATTTAACACCGAATTCATTTACATAGGGGCAGGCAATGAATATGCCATTAGTGATGAATTGCATAAAGTTCAAACAAAAGTCGTACTCCCACTTACTTTTCCTGAGGCTTATGATGTCAATGACCCTTATTTGGCTAAAGAAATTCCCTTATCAGAATTAAAGCATTGGGAGTTGGCACCAAGTAATCCAAAGTTATTAAATGAAGCTGGTCTTGAAATAGGGTTTACCACCTTTGGGCTTAAAAATGCAGATGCTTTTTGGACTGCTTTGCGAAAAGTGATAGCACGAGGCTTAGCACCTCAAGAAGCTATGGCTGCTCTTACCACCACCCCTGCCAAATGGGTGGGTCAGGAACAGCAAATGGGTACACTCGAAGTTGGAAAATTGGCGAGTTTTTCTGTTTTCAGTGCCGATCCATTCCAATACGAAGCTCAATTATTGGCCACATGGAATTTGGGCGAAGAGCGTAGCTTCAAAGCCTACAATTCGCATCAAATTTTGGGATCTTACACCTTGCACTTACCTAACAAAGACTACGAGCTCATCATAACGGGAAGTAATGAAAAGCCTCAGGCAAAAGTGCTGAGCATTACAGGTGCTGATACGCTTAAAATAAACGCGGTTGTAACCATGACCGCTTCGGATATTTCTATTCAGTTCCTACACAAGGGTGCCGGGGGTCAACTGGTTCAACTCCATGGTAAGTTGATAAAAAATGGGATGCTCATCGAAGGTGATGGCACTGATGAAAACGGCACTTGGATACATTGGAGTGCAATTCAACACCAAACTACACCTCAAACCCCTCTTGTTTCTATCAAGGAAGACACCACCCAATATGGTCAAATATGGTATCCAAATATGGCCTTTGGATTCCAGTCAAAACCAAGCGCGCAAACCACCTTGTTTAAAAATGCCACCGTTTGGACAAACGAAAAAGAGGGTATCCTTAAAGGAGCCGATGTTTTGGTGGTTGATGGAAAAATAAAACAGGTGAGTAGACAAAACCTGACTGCACCGAGTGGGGCAACCATCATTGATGCTACAGGCCTACATCTTACTTCGGGAATCATTGATGAACATTCACATATTGCCATTTCTAAAGGGGTCAATGAAGGGGGGCAAGCTATTTCTGCTGAGGTAAGTATTGCAGATGTAGTCAACCCTGATGACATAGATATTTACAGGCAACTGGCTGGTGGTGTTACTGCAGCCCAGTTATTGCATGGCTCAGCCAATCCTATTGGTGGCCAATCTGCACTGATCAAACTCAAATGGGGTGTAACTGCAGATGAATTACTCATTTCAAATGCGCCAAAATTTATAAAGTGTGCGCTCGGTGAAAATGTGAAGCAAGCCAATTGGGGCGATTTCAATACCGTTCGCTTCCCTCAAACACGTATGGGGGTGGAGCAAGTTTTTTATGATGGTTTCTATCGCGCTAAAGCCTATGATGCAGAGTGGGCTGCGTACAAGTCAGGTAAGTCTTCAACAGCACCTCGTGTAGATTTAGAACTCGAAGTTTTATCGCAAATTCTGCATTCCGAGCGATATATCACCTGTCATTCATATGTACAGTCTGAAATTAATATGCTGATGCACGTGGCAGATTCCATGGGTTTTAAAATCAATACTTTTACGCACATTTTGGAAGGATACAAAGTAGCTGATAAAATGCAGAAACACGGCGTTGCTGGCTCAACCTTTTCTGATTGGTGGGCATATAAATTTGAAGTCAATGATGCTATTCCATACAATGCCGCTCTCATGACAAATCAAGGCATTACAGTTTGCATTAATTCAGATGACGCAGAAATGGGGCGACGTCTTAATCAAGAAGCTGCCAAAACCATCAAATATGGAGGCCTAACTGAGGAGCAAGCATGGAAGCTAGTAACGCTCAATCCGGCAAAAGTATTGCATCTTGATAACCGAATGGGAAGTATCAAAGCAGGTAAGGACGCAGATTTGGTGCTCTGGACAACTAACCCACTGAGTATTGAGGCAAAAGTAAAACTGACCATGATTGAGGGAACTGTTTACTACGATGAACAGCAGCAAATAGAAAAATTGCAACCGCTTATTGCAAAAGAGCGTACGCGCATTCTTACTTTGATGCTCGCCGCAAACCAAAAGGGAGAAGGCTCTAAACTACCACAGAAAAAAGTGAAGAAACATTACCATTGTGATACACTCGGCGAGGAGGCCACTGCATCAGAAAATACCCACTGACATGAGAATATTTGTATTTTTTCTTTCCGTATTGTTATTCAACCAAGCTTGGTCTCAACGAATTTTACTTTTGCACGGTACAGCTCATATAGGTAATGGACAGGTACAAGAATCTGCAGCGGTTGGTATTGTCAATGACCGCATAGCCTTTGTAAAAAATTCCTTGACACAAAATTTTGCTCCCGAGGACTGGGACACCATCATCAATTGCGATGGCCAGCATATTTACCCGAGCTTTGTTTCGGCAAATAATACACTGGGCCTCACTGAAATTGACGCAGTACGAGCTACTCGCGACTTCAAGGATGTTGGAGATTGGAATCCGCACGTACGTTCGCAAATAGCATTCAATGTAGAATCTAAAGTAGTAGAAACAGTGCGCACCAACGGGGTGCTTTTAGTTCAGGCCACACCACGCGGAGGCTGGATATCAGGTAGCTCTGCCGTTATGAAGCTCAGTGGATGGAATTGGGAAGATGCCACAGTACTTGCCGACGATGGAATTCACCTCAATTGGCCATCATATTCTAAAGAATATGCAACGCAACAAAGCGCCATTATTGATTTTTTTGAGCTCGCAGCGGCCTATGCAAGCAATCGAAAAAATCAAAATACCGACCAAAGGATGGAGGCCATGGTGCCATGTTTCAATGGCCAAAAGCGGGTATATATCCATGCACAAACCGTGCGGCAAATCAATGATGTCATCAGTTTTAAAGAAAAGTTAGGGTTGAAACATGTGGTGATAGTTGGTGGAGAGGAGGCCTATTTGGTTGGCCCAAAATTAAAAGACTCAAAAATCCCAGTCATGCTTGGCAGGGTGCACAGCTTGCCTGCTCATGAAGATGACCTTACTTTTTTACCCTATCAGATTCCTGCTTTATTAAAAGCCCAGGGCATAATGTTTTGTTTGCAAAATGAAGGTGACATGCAACCAATGAACACAAGAAATTTACCATTCCAGGCAGGCACTACCATGGCCTATGGCCTTAGTGAAGAAGAAGCACTACAGAGTATCTCGTTGAGTGTTTGTCAGATCATGGGAATAGATAAGTTATACGGAAGTTTAGAAGCTGGCAAAAAGGCAACTTTTTTTGTATCCAAAGGTCCTGCTCTCGATATGCGCACCAATCAACTCACCCAGATTTATGTGGATGGCATTCCAATTTCAACTACCAATTTTCAAGAAGAATTGTATTTGAAATACCAGCAAAAATACCGCTCTCAAGCCAAAACAAATTAATTGGCGTAACTTTTGCACAGTCTTTTCGTCTTAGTACCGCCATATGACTGTCGAGCAATATAATCAATGTGTAAAAGAATTTGCAGATCGCCTGTATCGTTTTGCCTTGAAAAATGTTGCCGATCCAGATTTAGCTCAAGACTTCGTTCAAGATGCTTTTGAACGCTTATGGCTAAAGGTAGATACAGTAGATTATGTAAAGGTGAAATCTTATTTATTTCGAACGGTGGTAAATCTTCAAATTGATAGGGCTCGTCGACAGAAATTACAACAGCAGCACCTGAGTAGCTTGCCCGATCCTGTAGAAAGGCCTAGTGTGCATCACGATGTACAACAATGCATCAACGAGGGTGTGTCACAATTGACAGAAATACAACGTATGGTGCTTACACTGCGCGACTTTGAAGGGTATTCGTATCAAGAAATTGCCGACCTAACCGAACTCTCAGTGGATCAAGTCAAGGTCTATATTTTTAGAGCGCGAAAATTTTTGAAAACATACATAGGTAAAATGGAGGTATTGATATGAGACTCACAGAAATACAACTTGCACATCTTGCCTTGGCATATCAAGACAATTCACTAACTACTGCCGAAAAAGAGCTGCTTGAAGTATACTTAGCCCAGCATCCTGAATTTGAAGAAGAGCTCCAGATTGCTCCAAAGCTAACTTCAGATGATTTATACATAGGTCCGAAACTCGACTATCCAAGCCTCGAAGGGCTAAGCATTTATCAAGATGAAGAGGCGCATCCTTTTGAGAAACTGGCCATTGGTAGCTTTGAAGGTTTGCTATCCAAAGAAGAAATCACCATCGAAGAGGGCTTTTTAGATCAATTAATTTATCAAGACACCAAGAAAAAAATTGAGTTGACCAAACTCATTGCCAATGAGCAAATTATTTTCCCTAGGCACGATATTTTATTTAAGGATTCGAAGATTCGTTCCTTGTCGCTGCAAAAATATCTCTACTGGACGAGTGCGGCAGCGGCTGTATTTTTTGCGGCATTTCTTTTGAATAATTCATTTTCCACTAAGCCCACCTCGGCTAAAAGCGACGTGATGCATGCCCAAAAAAGGAAGACAATCTCAACTGATAAAAACCTAGCAAATACTAAAAATCAAAAAATCAAACCATCGTCATCAGGGCCTTCTATTCTCGTTAGCGTTCCCATTGAAGCCCCTGACTTGGAAGAGAGCATACTACAAGAGGAGCCGCCTTCAACGGCTTTTTATGCATTTAATAGTGCCATTGAAGCATCAAATAATAATGCCTTGAATGTTGCACAGACCCCAATTGAAGAAAATACAGCACTCACCCAATCTGCATTGGTTCAAGAAGGTACAAATCGCAAAGAACCCATCACCATGAAAGCATTTCTTATTCAAAAAACCAATGAGCGTTTATTTGGTGTGGCTCAGCCCACCCCTCAACAACGCTATGAGACAGTAGCTAGATATGCCAATCAATCCATAGGAGTTCCGGTGAAATATGCTGTCAAAGAAACTGAAGGCGCTGAAAAAATTGTATTTCAATTAGGTCCAATTAGCGTAGAGCGCAATAGGGCAAAAAAATAATTTACGCGGTGCGTAACAAATGTAAATAAACCCCGTCTAGCAAATACAAAACACGTAAAAGAATAACCAATGAAAATAAAATTACTTTCCGCCTTTTTATTGACCAGTTTTGCCTTTTTTGCGCAACAAAACGAGACAAAAAAAATTGTCAAGATTCAGGGAAATGATACAACCATAATAATGATCAAAAGCCGTGTTGATCAAATGGATTCTTTGCTTACTGAAGAGATGAAAAAAGTGTATATCAATGATTCTATGGTAACGCGCGTAGATGTATTCATTGATACCTTCATTACCAAAGACATTTCCACTAACAATGCAGATTCTACCCAAATTAAAATTGGCAACATGAAAATTGTCATTCTTGGTACAAAGACTGATAAAGGCACCGCTGAATTTAGAGCTCTAGAAGGAGAACCCTCTAATGGACAGCGCAAAATCATCATCGATGAAAAAGTCATCATTGAAAATGACGAAGATTTTACTTGGACACCAAAAAACGGAGAGGCAGAATTGGAACTTGGCCAGAGCGAAGACCAACATGCGGTTTGGTCCGGTCTTGGCATCAATGCCAATGGATTTGTCAATTCATCAATGGACTTCGCTACAGCAGAGCAACTAGGCTTTTTAGCACTTGACCCAGCAAAAAGCTTAGGAATTCAATTCAATTTTGCACAAAAGCGCTTTCCGATTATTCATGAATATTTGGGTGTGGTTACCGGTTTGGGAGTGCAATGGAACCGTTATGCATTGAAAGGTGCATATGATTTAAGCGTTGTCAATGACACCCTAGTTGGTATTGCCACTGGATTGAACTATGCAAAAAACGTATTGACCTCCACTTATCTTCAAGCACCATTATTGCTGCAAATTTCCACAGCTAAAGACCCTAATACTGCGTGGCACATCTCTGCAGGAATTGTTGGAGGACTACGTTTAGCAGCTCGCCAAACTCAGAAATGGGAAGCCGACGGCAAAAAAAATAAAGATAAAACCAAAGATGACTTTCAATTCAATCCATTTCAAGCAAGCCTCATGGCTGTTGTAGGCTATGGAGATTGGAGCTTGTATGCAACTTATGGCCTTTCTGACGTCTTTAACCAAGGCTCAGCACTGAAGGCACGTGGTGTGAATGCTGGAATTTTACTCTCGTTTTAAATACCTCTTGATCACCAAACAAGAAACGATGCACCTACCCGTGCATCGTTTCTTTTTGGCTATAACTTTCCATCAATTTGGCTTCAAAAGCTAAAAATTCCTTCCATGCGGCATCCACGTCTATGCCATTGGCATATTTGCGAGCAAAACCTAAAAAGGTGGTGTAATGACGTGCCTCGCTCTCCATGAGGTCACGGTAAAATTTTCGTAAATCCGCGTCGGCTATTTCTTCAGAAAGGATTTTAAATCTCTCACAACTGCGGGCTTCTATCATGGCTGCAAAAAGCATTTTATTGACAAAAACTCCATGAGGGGTGCTATTGACCTTACCTTGTTTTAAATAAAGTGCAAGGTCATTGACATAGGGATCTTTTCTTTCGAATCCTAGTTCAAATCCTCGCTCTTTTAATTTTTGATGTACCATGTCAAAATGTTCCATTTCTTCTCTGCAAATGGCAGTCATGGCCTCTACTAAATCTGAATATTGTGGATATTGAACAATCATAGAAATGGCATTACTCGCCGCCTTTTGTTCGCAGTAAGCATGATCAATTAGAATTTCTTGAATATTTTTTTCTACAATTTTAACCCAGCGGGGGTCAGTGGCCATTTGAAGTCCGAGCATTTGACAAGTTTTATACAAAAATACCAATCTCTGAATGAATCAAACCAAGGTAAAATGATGGTGCAATGCTTATATTTGTGTATCGGAAGTTAAAAAATGTCAAAATCAACACAAAAAGAGCTGAGTTGGCGCGCATATGAACTTATGTGTACTGCTAAAACGATGGCTGAAAAATACGAAGCTAATAAAGAAGTAACGGCAAAATATGTACATGCTACCTCGCGTGGCCATGAAGCCATACAGATAGCGGTAGGCATGCAATTAAAGCCTCAAGATTGGGTAGCTCCATATTACCGAGATGATAGCCTGCTGCTGGCCATTGGTATGAGACCTGAGGAACTTATGCTGCAAGTCTTTGCTAAAAAAGACGATCCTTTTTCGGGGGGAAGGACCTACTATTCACACCCTTCTCTCAATAGGCCAGATATGCCCAAAATTCCCCACCAATCTTCGGCCACGGGCATGCAAGCCATACCGACAACTGGGGTAGCGATGGGTATTCAATACAAAGAGAAAATTGGTCTTGCTGAATGGCCTCTTGAAGAAGCACCAGTGGTGGTATGTTCGTTAGGAGATGCTTCCTGTACAGAAGGTGAAGTCTCCGAGGCTTTTCAAATGGCTGCACTCAAGCAGTATCCGATCATTTATTTGGTTCAAGACAACGGCTGGGATATTTCAGCCAATGCCAAAGAGACCCGCGCTCAGGATATTTCTGAATATATCAAAGGGTTTCATGGTATTGAGGCGCGTACAATAGATGGCACTGATTATTGGGCTTGTTACCAAACCGTGGAGGAAGTCATCAAACTCGTTCGAAAAGAGCGCAGACCGTTTTTGATTCATGCTAAAGTTCCTCTGTTGGGGCATCATACATCTGGTGTGCGCAAAGAATGGTACCGAGATGACCTCAAAGAGGCGTCAAAGGATGATCCGTATCCGAAATTAAAAGCTTCGCTTGAATCCCTCGGAACTCGCTTGGCTGAGTTTATCAATTTAGAAGCAAAAATCACCAAAGATGTAGATGCGGCCTATGATGCTGCACTTGCTGCACCAGACCCTGACCCACAATCCATTCAAGATCACATTTTTGCCCCAACCCCAATTACAGAAGAACAGGGCGAGCGATCTCCCGAGGGCAAAAAGAAAACTGTCATGGTCGATTCCGCTCTTTTTGCCATGCGTGAAATCATGGAAGCCCATCCTGAGGCGCTTTTGTATGGCC
Source organism: Crocinitomicaceae bacterium (assembly GCA_030833845.1). Lineage (GTDB taxonomy): Bacteria > Bacteroidota > Bacteroidia > Flavobacteriales_D > Crocinitomicaceae > UBA952. Next base: position 36,882 of record JAURGK010000009.1, read on the forward strand.
AGGATGTGGGTGGAAGACTAGGGGGCGTATTTAGGGAGGCAGCGACCCTGGCTCAAACCTTCGGTGATGAAAGAGTATTCAATACACCTATACAAGAAGCATATATTATTGGATCTACTGTAGGGATGTCTGCGGTAGGTCTCAAGCCAATTGTTGAAGTGCAATTTGCAGATTACATTTGGCCTGGGCTCAATCAACTATTTACTGAAGTTTCTCGTTCCAATTATTTATCAAATGGAAAATGGCCAGTAAGCTGTGTTATTCGCGTACCGATTGGCGCATATGGTTCTGGCGGCCCTTATCATTCATCTAGTGTAGAATCTATTTTGGCTAATATCCGTGGAATCAAAGTGGTGTATCCGTCTTCAGGGGCAGACCTCAAAGGTTTGTTAAAGGCTGCATACTATGATCCAAATCCAGTTGTAATACTAGAACACAAAGGACTTTATTGGTCAAAAATTCCGGGTACTGAAGGCGCTATGAGCATTGAGCCTAGCGCGGATTATATCGTGCCAATTGGAAAAGCACGCGTGGTGCAAGAAGCAACTTCAGAGCAGTTAGCAATTGGCAATACCCTTGGTATTATTACTTACGGTCGTGGTGTATATTGGAGTTTGGAGGCCAGTAAGGCATTTGACGGAAAGGTTGAAATTTTGGATCTGCGCAGTATCAATCCTCTTGACATAGAAGCCATGGAGGCACTGGTTTGTAGACACGGAAAGGTCTTGCTTGTAACTGAAGAAACCACCGAGAACAGCTTTACTTTAGCCTTAGCTGGCCGTCTCCAAAAAAGCTGCTTTGCGCACCTTGATGCGCCAATTCAAATTGTTGCATCTGTGGATGCTCCTGCTATTCCACTGAATGCTTCACTCGAGGCAGAAATGTTGCCCAATGCAAATAAAGTAGCTCAGGCGATTGATCATTTACTCAATTTTTAGATATGGATTTTAAAGAAATAATAGGTGCTGTAGAAACTTTCCATAATGCTTTTGGTATTGAAAATCATTATCAGCCAACTGCTGCTCTGAGCGCTGCAGAAGTGCAGTTGCGCTACGATCTCATGAAGGAAGAAAACGACGAATATTTAGAGGCAGCTCAAAGAGGAGATTTAATAGAGGTGGCTGATGCGCTTGGCGACCAGCTATACATTCTTTGTGGGACAATATTAAGACACGGTTTGCAACATAAAATTGTCGAAGTTTTTGAAGAAATTCAGCGTTCTAATATGAGTAAGCTTGATGAAAATGGCAAGCCCATCTATCGTGAAGACGGCAAGGTGTTGAAGTCTGCATTGTATTTTCGTCCAGACATAGCCAAAATCCTTGCCCAATGACAGATTTATCCATTTACTTTCAGCCCTTAAGTTCGCCAAATACTTATGCCGAAAATCAAATTGGGTCTAAAATACAGGGTTATTTTCATGATTTTCCAGAGTTGAATGGCCCAGCTTGCGCTATTTTTTCAATTCCTGAATTCAGGGGCGCACAAAAAGACAAGCAACAAACACCAGTTTTTCGAAATGCCTTTTATCAATTACACCCTCAGACAAACTGGACAGCACCCCTATACGACTTGGGTACCATTGAGCCAGGGGCAAGTGTAGAGGATACCTATTTTGCAATTGCCAATGTCGTAAGTGAACTTGTAAAACAAAAAATAGTCCCGATAATCATTGGAGGAAGTCAGGATTTAACTATGGCAATTTATAAGGGTTACGAAAAACTCGAGCAATTAGTCAATACTTGCGCCATTGACAGAAGCCTTGACATTGGAAGCGCGGAGGCGTCTCTTCAAGCTACAAATTACCTGAGTCATATGCTCACCCAGCGCCCTTGTTTTTTATTTAATCATTCGGTGATTGGTGTTCAACTACCACATGTTTGCACCTCTGAATTGGAATTATTTGAAAAACTATTTTTTGATACTTGCCGACTTGGAGAATTCAATCAAGACTTCCGCTTGGCAGAACCTCATTTGCGCAATGCGGACATCATCAGCATTGATCTAGGCGCTCTGAAAGCCGCCGATTTAGGATTGAATTCAGGAGCAGCAAATGGCTTTACAGCAGCACAGTTTTGCCAAATCACTAAATATGCTGGTATTTCTGACAAGGTAACTAGTATTGGGTTTTTTACCCAAGAGGCATTGGGGCAATTAGGTGGGGCTTTACTTGCTGAAGGTATTTGGTATTTTTTACAAGGTTATTTTTCAAGAGTAGGTGATTTCCCGTTTGGAGGCAAGTCCGACTACGCGAAGTTTACGGTATTCATGGATGAGGTTGCAAGAGAACTTGTTTTTTATAAAAGTAATAAGTCAGCAAGGTGGTGGATGGAGGTGCCTTATCCGCCTCAAAGTGGACGTCGATTCGAGCGTCACCATATGGTGCCATGTAATAAGTCAGATTACGACAATGCCATGAATAATGAATTGCCAGATTTATGGTGGAAGACCTATCAAAAATTGGGTTGACCTTTTTATTAAAAACCCTTTTATTTTACATTAGAATTCTTTACTTTAGCACCTTAAATTGTCGGATTCTATGAAAATCTGATAGTTTCAACTATGCTAAACTACGCTTATGCTATTGAATAACAGACTGTTAACTGCTGCTTTTAGTGTTTTGTTGTTTTCGTCCTATGCACAACAAGACAAGCTTGTCACGCACTTCATGTTTGACAAAATGAGCATTAACCCAGGTAAAACTGGCATCGATATGTACAATGGATTTTGTGCAACCTCGATATATCGCAATCAATGGGATAAGGTAAATGGTGCGCCAAACTCCGCAGTACTCAACCTCGAAGGGAACATGTCTAGATTTTTCCCAGGTGGTGTAGGAGTTAATTTTTACCACGATGCAATTGGTTTTTCTCGTCAAAATACCGTGCTCTTGAATTATTCTTACCCCGTTCAAATAGGTAGGATTGGAGTATTAGGTGTAGGCGTAGGTCTTGGAATTATGAATTACGGGATGGATCCTAACTGGGTTCCTCCTACAACAATCAACGACCCATCGCTACCAACAGGTTTTGCAGCCACCTCTTTTGATGCCAATTTTGGTTTGTACTTTCAGGCCAAAAACTATTACGCCGGAATTTCTACAACTCACTTGTCTGAATCAGACCTTGCAGCTGATCCAACGAACCTATCTTTGTCATTTCAGACCGCACGTCATTACTACATGATGGGAGGTTACATCTTTAAAGATGCTTTCGGTACTGGAAATAATATCGACGCACAAATGTTGGTCCGAACTGATTTAATAAAATTTTCTGCAGATTTCAACGCGCGTTACATGTTAGAACTTGGAGGCAATCCTGCCTACGGAGGTCTTTCCTTTAGAACTTCTGATGCATTTGCAATCATGGCCGGATATTCTCCTATTCCTAATTTCCATTTTGGATATTCTTACGACATTAACATTAATAAACTAGCTAGCATTTCAAGGGGTTCTCATGAAATGATGGTGAAGTATTGCTATTTCTTGCCTCCGCCTCCTGTAACGAAAGCAAGACACCCTCGTTGGTTATAAGAGGCAAAAAGTGTAACCATTTATATTGTTCTTACGTTATACCCGAAATTAAACCTGTAGCAAGTAATTTGGGAGTAGGTCAGAACCAAAAACAAACGAATGAAAAAGTATTTAAGTTTTCTCTTTGTTCTTAGCTTCATGTACGCTTGTAGCGACATTGAAGGTAATTTAGTAGGTGTGAGTGGTAGAGACACCTGGTATCCGGACGTTTTAGGTCCCGGCAAAGTTCCACTTGGCATGGTTTATATACCATCTGGTGCGTATCAAGCTGGCGAAGACGACGAAGACATCATGGGATGGCACACAGCACGTAAGCGCACAGTGTCCGTACCTGCGTTTTACATGGATGCTACAGAAATTTCGAACAACGAATACCGTCAATTTGTGCATTGGGTGCGCGATTCAATTGCTCGTGAAAAACTTTATCGTCGTAGCTACGATGAAGAAGCAGAACGTTGGGTAAATATACCAGACAACTTTTTCAAAGAGCCTTACCGTTCTATGATGGCAATGGGTTCTGATGTGCAAGGTGGTAACACTCCTTTCCAGTTGTTCATGGATTCTACAAACAATACTGAGGTAGATAAAACCATCATGACGATGTTGGGTAATTACGACAAGTCTAAAGGAAAAGGAAAGCGTTTGGTGAATGGATTCCAATATGACCAAAAGAAGTTTGGAATCACCAATGGCCCGGATCAAAAATTTGATGTAGTGATGTCTGACGACGATCTGCGTGGTATTTTCCAGATGTATAGTGGCGCTGCCAAGAAAAACGCCCCAGACAAAAATAGCGCAAAAGGTGCCTCTACGAAAACAAAATACAATCAAGGTGGCCGTATAGAAAATCGCAAATACTTTACTCTAAACTGGTTAGAGCCCGTTGATTACGAGGATCCTGAAATCGCTTTTATGTTAACGGACATGTATTTGTCTGAGGCTGAACGGTTTTATAATCGTCGTGAAATCGATACCCGCTTGTTATATTTTGACTATTATTGGATAGACTACAAAGAAGCGGCACGTAGAGGTAAAATCATTACCAAGTCTATTGATGCGCGCAAAACTTTTGCCTACGATAGCTTGGATGGTGAAGCGGAAAACAGACTGTACCAGCGCTCGCGCCGTGAGCCACTCGGCAAGGATTACAAATCAAATGATTTGCACCGTTCGACACTCATGACCATGGATCAAAACACCAATAAGGTATGGGTCGATACAACTGCCTACACAGAGCAGTGGTCTGAGTTTAGCAAATTGAATGACACCAATTCGTTGCGTGGTACGATCCTTCAAAATCCCGGTCAGGACCTAGATTTAGGTTTCACCAATAGCAAGGGTGCGCACAATGCCATTCGCGGGCATTCGGATCGTTCAAGATTCATTATCAAGGAGCGCATCAATGTCTACCCCGATACACTTTGCTGGGTAAGAGACTTTACCTATGCCAATAATTCTTCAATGGCTCAGAATTATTTCTGGAATACTGCTTATGACAATTATCCGGTAGTGGGTGTAACTTGGTCTCAGGCCAAAGCATTCTCAGTATGGAGAACACAGATTTTCCATTCTTGGCTTCAAGCCAACGGCGATTTGTTTGTCAATGATTTCCGTTTACCGACTGAATCTGAGTGGGAACGTGGTGCGCGCGGCGATCTTGATATGGCCCAATATCCTTGGGGTGGTCCATATATTCGAAATGCAAACGGTTGTTTTCTAGCTAACTTTAAACCAATGCGCGGTCGTTATTTCGAAGACGGTGGATTCTACACTGTCAAGGTTTACTCCTACAATCCAAATGGCTTTGGTTTATATTGTATGGCTGGTAACGTAGCGGAATGGTGTTCAACAGCCTATGACGAATCTACTTATGAATTTGCCCATGATATGGCACAAGATTTTGAGTACGATGCCAAGGATGGTGATGCTCCGGTGAAAAAACGTAAAGTTATACGCGGAGGTTCATGGAAAGACATTGGTTATTACCTTATGAACGCTACTCGTACCTATGAATATCAAGATACCGCCAAAAGCTATATCGGTTTCCGTAATACTATGACTCACCTAGGTCGTGGAGGTAAGGATATCGAACAAGAAAATGGTGAAGAGATTCAAACAGATATTATCCTAAACTAAACTATAACTATAAATCAATTAATTAATTCTAAAAAACAAAAATTATGAGTGGTAATGGTGGATTTTTTGCTTCGCGCAGATATAAGCTAATCGTTAAGTATGTAACAGGTTACGGTGCATCCGTGGTAATTCTTGGTGCCTTGTTTAAAATCATGCACTGGCCAGGTGCTGACCAAATGCTTATTGTTGGTTTGATCACTGAGTCATTGATCTTTGCATTTATTGCAATGGAACCCATGCACGAAGAAGTAGACTGGACGCGTGTATTTCCTGAACTTGGTGTGGAGGAAAACAATGATGAAAACCGTTTATTACCACTATTGAAAAAAGGTGGACTTGGCGGCGGTGGTGCTGCTGATCATCTTGCCAAAGAACTTGACAAGGCGGGAATTGATCAGTCATTACTCGCTAAATTGAAGGATGGCATGTCAAATTTGGCGGAAAATGCTAAATCATTAGGTGCAGTTTCAACTGCTGCTGGTGCTACAGATTCATATGTGAAGAGCCTAGAAAATGCTTCAGAAGGTTTAAGCAAACTTACAGAGCAATATGCTGCTTCTGCTACTGCAATTGCAGGTATTGCTGGTGAAGGACAAGGAAACTTTGGTGTAGAAATGCAAAAATTGGGTCAAAACCTAGGTGCATTGAACCATGTTTATGAACTCCAATTGAAATCTTCTCAAGATTACCTTGAAAGCATGACACAAATGAATAGTCTTCAAGATAATATCAAGTCAATTATGAACGATTTGGCTTCTTCTGCATCAGATACGGCTTCTTACCGTGAGAACATGGCTATGTTGTCTCAAAACCTAACGGATTTGAACAATGTATATGGTAACATGTTACGCGCAATGAGAGGTTAATCCTTTCTTTAATTAGATCATTATTAAGTAGTAACAATTTTAAATTAAAGAAAAATGGCAGGTGGTAAGGAAACCCCAAGACAGAAGATGATCGGTCTCATGTACTTGGTTCTAACTGCACTACTAGCGTTGAACGTATCTAAACAAATCCTCGATGCATTCGTAGCGATTGAAGATAACATCCAACGTGGTAGTGTAACACAATTAGACCGCGGAGATTCGGCAAAGGGTTCATTGGTAGCTGAATTAGCTACTGTAACCCAAGATGAGGCTGGTCGTGCAAAAAAAGCAAAAATCAAGAAGTATCTAGGCATGATAGAAAAAATCGACAAAAATGTTGGTGCTTTTATCAAATATGTCGATGACCTAAAGCTTGAAATGATTGGGTTGGTTGAAGGCCCTGAAAGTATCAAGACCGCAAAAAAGAATGATAAAGAAAGCATTCTTTGGAAAAAATATGATCCAAAAAAGCCATTGATGCCAACTCGTTTGTACCTGCAAGCAATTCAACAAAAAGAAAACTTCGATGTGCCCATGCACGAGATAGTTGGTTCTGAAATTTCTAAAATTGACCCGACTAAAGCAGGAAAGAAACTTTGGGATATGTACAAAGGGTTGCGCTCATCTATTGTAGAAATTTCAGCTAATTACAAGGAGGGTGAAAAAAATACATGGAAGTTAAAAGTGAAGGAAATCAACAAATTCAGTGACTTCAAGGACCTTGACAAGCAAATTCGTAAGATGTTTGCTGCTCCTGGCAATAAAGTGAATCCTGAAGATGAAGAAGCATTGCTTTCTATTTATCAAGAATTGACGAAGTTAGAGTATGCAGATCACCATGAAGCAAAGAATATCCACTGGTTAGGACGTACTTTTGATCATGCTCCATTAGTTGGTGCTTTGGCATCATTGAGTGCGATGCAAAATGAGGTGCTTTCTGCACGTGCTAAAGCGGTGAATTTATTAAAGTCTAAAGTGACAACCGGTGAGTTCTCTTTCAATAAGATTCAGCAATTAGTTAGCGGTCCTGGTGTAGCTACATCTGGTGAAGAAGTAGAGTTGCTAGTCACTATGGCAGCGTATGATTCAGATAAAAATCCTGAAGTAACATCTAGTACTGGGAATATTGAAATCAAGGATGGTATTGGTCATATCAAATTGAAGGCTGGTGCCTCTGATATGAAAGTCAACGGTACGGTTACCATCAGAAACAAATCGGGTGTGCCATATAAAAAAGATTGGGAGTGGAAGGTAGCGGTTGTCAAAGCGCAAGGTTCCATTTCTTTACCTGAAATGGCCGTGCTTTACCGCAACTACGATAACAAAGTTGTTCCAGTAATTGCAGGTGCAGTAAGTTCAGATATCATTGTCAATGGTGGTTCAAAACGCAGTGCTACTTGGTCAGACGACGGTACCACGTATAGTGGATTTATAGTGACTCCAGGTGCTGGTACATCTATTTCAATGACACTTATGGGTAAAGACAAGGATGGAAAATCTAAATCATACGGTACTTACAAATATCGTGTGAAGCCATTCCCTAAACCAGAAGTGCTTGATGCCACAATTAAAAAGAGCTCAGGCGCACGTGTTACACTTATTTTAAAAGACAGTCCGTTGAAGGCAAACTTCAACGTGACCGGTGGGGAAATTACCATAGGTAATGATCCGCCAATATCATTCAGTGGGTCAATTATCCCTGCAGCAGCTGTTGCGAAAGCGAAAGCTGGTATAAAAGTTGCAGCGGTAATTAAATATAATGGTACTGGTGGTGCAAGCAACCTTGAGGCTGTCTTCACTGTTAAACCATAGATTAATACAAAGAGTTATGAAAAATATTGTCATTCTTTTCTCATTGGCTTTGGTGCATGCATCATTCGCTCAAGATCGTCCGCAAAGAGGTCCGTACAATACGTTGCCTGGAGGTATCATTGACGGTGTAGCGATTCAGGACGAAGTTCCTGTACGTTCCAAAGTTGAATACGAGTATGTGCGTGCAAGTGATGTTGCATGGCAAAAGCGCGTTTTCTCTCGCATTGATGCACGTGAGAGAATGAATCACGATATCTTTTTACCTTATGATTATTTTGATTATTCTCCACTAGAAGGTTCGGTATATAAGCCTAAAACTGCTGCTGATATCGATGACCAATCTTGGTTGAAAGATGACAAACGTTGGTCTTTATGGACAATTATTCAACGACACATCATGCTTGGAGACCTTACAGTTTTCCGAGTAAATAGTCCTTTCTATGCATCAGGGGATGAAGATGGTTATTCTTTGAAATATCCAATCAATAGGACTGGTCAAAATGATTATTTTGATTCAAAAGCCTACCGTGAGTCTGTCAATTCAGTGATGACTTGTCAAGGTAATGGTGAAATTGTATCAATCACACGACTTTATTCTGAAGACAAGTGGTTACTTGAAAAAACTAGCCAAACTTTGGATCAATTCTTAGATTCTTTGGATGCTAAAAATCCAGATTCAGACTACGAAGAACTTGGACGTTACCCCTATGAAGACCTCAAAAGACTTTGGGATCAGACTGAAGTTGGTGGCTTCGTTCGCGGTGATCGCATTACAATGTATTTGAATTCAAGAAACATAGTTGCCTATCACGTGAAAGAAGATTGGTATTTTGACAAAGAACGTTCAATTCTAGACAAACGCATTATTGCCATTGCACCTGTAGCACGTTATGCTGAAGCACCGGAGAAAGGGCCAGGTGAATTATCTACGCGTGGAAGTATGCTATTTTATGATGAAAATGGTGTTCCTCTAGTCATGGGTGATGGTGGTTTTAGTGAATATACTGGCCGAATTGAAGAGCGTGAGATGTTCTGGTTATATTTTGATGAACTTCGAGACGTAATTGTCAATTACTATGTTTACAATGACAAGAACGACGCACAATGGATGTCTTTTGATGACCTATTCTGGAAACGTAAATTTGCTTCGACAATCTATCGAGTTTCGGATAAATTTGACCGAGAAATTGAAGATTACAAATTTGGTGTAGATGCGCTTTATGAATCAGAACGAATCAAAGAGAGCATCAGAGATTGGGAACACGATCTTTGGCACTTCTAGATCTTAAAGAATTATCGAAGCCCCGCTGCAAAGCGGGGCTTTTTTCGTTTATTTTTGTAGGGTGAAATGGATAGGATCGAGAATTAGTTTTAATGACCATAAAGAAAAAACCACCATTGTCATAGATCCATCTAAAAGTGTTTGGATTTCGGCAATCATGGGTGCTTGGCTTGGCATGTGGTATGCCATTGGCGGAACCGTGCTTTGGGCACTCAACGTTATGAAATTGAAAGATCAGGAACGTTTGATCCTATGGGTATTTTTGGCATTCTGGTTATATTATGCTTGGCGAGTAACGATGAGTTTTCTATGGAATTTAAAAGGTCAGGAATATATTAAAATTGATCAAGATGCATTTTATTTAAAAAAATCTATTTGGCATTTTGGCAAAACAGTCCCGTATTATTTTGAAAACATTAAAAATTTGAGATTCGAAATACCCAAAGATGGAAGTTTTCAGTCAGTTTGGGAAAGCTCTCCTTGGATCAATGGAGGCGAACGTTTTGAGTTTGACTATTTTCATCAAAAAATACGTTTTGGTCGAAAATTAACAGAAAAGGAGGCCAGACTATTGTTTCAATTGATTACAAAAAAAATAAAATCCTGATGTACGGTAAAATTCAAGAGTATTTGTCTAAAGAATTAGCACAAATTGAGTCTAATGGGCTACTAAAAAAAGAACGCATCATTGTAACACCTCAAGGAGCAAATGTAAAGGTAGATTCTGGCGAAGAGGTAGTGATTATGTGTGCCAATAATTATTTGGGCTTGTCTTCGCATCCTGAGGTGGTCCAAGCAGCAAAGAATGCCCTAGATTCACATGGATTTGGAATGTCTAGTGTACGCTTTATATGTGGCACTCAAGATATTCACAAAACGCTTGAACAAAAGATTGCTGAATTTTATGGTACCGAAGACACCATTCTATACGCAGCGGCTTTTGATGCCAATGGAGGTGTTTTTGAGCCCTTATTTTCAGAGGAAGACGCCATCATCTCTGATGAATTGAATCATGCTTCTATTATTGACGGGATTCGTTTGTGTAAGGCAGCTCGCTACAGGTATAAGCACTCAGATATGTCTGATCTTGAAGCGCAATTAAAGGCAGCGCAAGCACAACGACACCGCATTATAGTTACTGATGGAGTTTTTTCCATGGATGGAGATCTTGCTAAGATGGATGAAATTTGCGCGCTTGCTAAAAAATATGATGCCCTTGTCATGACAGATGAGTGCCATTCGGCTGGTTTCATTGGTAAAACGGGCCGAGGCGTCCCGGAGCATTTTGGTGTCATGGATCAAGTGGATATCATTACCGGCACACTTGGCAAGGCTCTAGGCGGTGCAATGGGAGGCTACACCACTGGAAAAAAAGAAGTCATCGAAATGTTGCGCCAACGATCTAGACCTTATCTATTTTCTAACTCACTTTCACCAGCTATTGTTGGTGCTTCAATCAAAGTATTTGAATTGTTGAGTGCCACCACAGAACTCCGAGACAAATTGGAGGCCAATACAACCTATTTCAAACAACGCATTGTGGCGGCTGGTTTTGATATCAAGCCGGGGGGTTCACCGATTGTACCTATTATGCTTTATGATGCAGCACTATCTCAACAATTTGCTAATAAATTATTAGATGAAGGGGTGTATGCAATTGGTTTCTTTTATCCCGTTGTAGCAAAAGGTCAAGCACGCATTCGTACCCAAATTTCTGCTGCACATAGCATCGCAGATTTGGATAAGGCCATTGCAGCTTTCATCAAAGTAGGTAAGGAATTGAATGTAATATAGTAAAAAATAAGAACCCGTTAGGTTGGGTATAAACTTTCCTTATATTTGTGATATGTCAAATTTAGGAAAGTCTTTGTTTGCGTTCATCCTTTTGCTTTGCATAGCCAAGGCATTTGTAGGCTCGGCTTTACCTATATTAAAAAATGCTGATGAACTATTATTGGTAGATGAGAGTCAGCAGAATGAAGATACCGATGATACTTTTGAGTTGGATTTTTCTGATGAATTTATTCCGACCTACAATTTGATAAGCATAAATTGCTTGAAATCTAGCTACATAGCTAAGGAGACAATACTCCATTACAATTCTTGTCTATTCAAAGGGCATCGCAACACCTTATTCAAACCACCATGTATTTAATGATTTGACTTTTATTCACTTCATTAATTCAAATACATGTTATCTTTTTTTAATTCTTGGAAGCAAGACCTTCCTGCTGGTTTAGTAGTTTTTTTAGTAGCCCTGCCCCTGTGTTTAGGGATAGGCTTGGCTTCCACTTCTGTTGAAGGGGTTGTTGGATTGCCCAATGTCATGACGGGCATTATTGCTGGTATTGTAGGAGGCACCCTAGTTGCACTCTTTTCAAATTCAAAGCTAGGTGTTTCTGGCCCCGCTGCCGGGCTCATAACGATTATATTAGCGGCCTTACAACAACTTGGCAGTTATGAAATATTTTTACTTGCTGTTGTGCTTTCTGGCGCCATACAATTCTTTATGGCTTTTATAGGCTTTGGGTCTATTGCCAACTATGTCCCTAATGCTGTAATAAAAGGAATGCTGGCTGCTATTGGAATTACACTGATACTTAAGGAAATTCCGCATTTGGTTGGTTATGACAAGGATTTTTTTGGTGACGAATCCTTTTGGCAATTTGATGGCCACAATACCTTTTCAGAATTGTATTATGCGCTTGATGCCTTTGAGCTAGGAGCAGTGATTATTTCTGTGATTTCAGTAATGATTTTATTATTCTTCGATTCGAATAAGGTCAAGCAATACAAATGGAGTACATTTCTACCTGGCGCATTGCTTGTGGTGCTCATTGGTATCTTGCTCAACCAATATGTTCTCGGCTCCTTGAGTATTACAGGCAAGCATTTAGTTTCAATACCACGGCTGGCTTCAATTGAAGATTTCATGGCTATTTTTCATTCCCCAGATTGGACCCAAATTGGCAATAGCCAAATTTGGATCATAGCAATCACTATTGCGTTAGTTGGGAGTTTAGAAACCATTTTAAGTGTAGAGGCCACAGACAAGCTCGATCCTAAAAAAAATAAAACCAATCCGCACAGAGAACTAAAGGCTCAGGGTATAGGCAATTTTGTGAGCGGGCTTTTAGGCGGTTTGCCAATAACTCAAGTTGTAGTGCGCAGTTCAGCAAATATTGCTGCAGGTGGGCAAACTAAACTTGCTTCGCTGATTCATGGTATTTTATTATTGATTAGTGTAGTCTTTATCGGTGACTTATTAAATCTTATCCCGCTCTCTGCCCTAGCAGCAGTATTGATTTTGGTGGGTTACAAATTGGCAAAATGGTCTTTATTTAAAGAAATGTATCAAAAGGGCTGGTCACAATTTATTCCCTTTATTTCTACAATCTTTGCCATACTACTCACCGATCTACTGAAGGGAATAGGTATCGGTATTATGATTGCTATTTTTTACATCCTTAAGCGGAATTATTTGAATCATTTCACCTTGGAGGCCAACCATGATGCATGTACTATTTATTTGGCTGAAGAAGTCACGTTTTTAAATAAAGGAGGAATCATTGAAGTCTTACAACAAAACAAAGAAAAAAGAATAACTGTAGATGGCAGTAGAACAAAGAGTATTGATCTCGACGTATTGGAAGCCATACACGAATTTAAATTCAATGCTGAGCTCGATGGGCGACATTCAATCACTTTAATCAATTTAGATGGAAAAATTTTATAATCAACTTTTAGAGAATAATAAAAACTGGGTCGCCGAAAAATTGGCTTCTGACCCAGATTATTTTAAGAAACTATCCGTAGGCCAAAGGCCTCCAGTCTTATGGATTGGTTGTGCCGATAGCCGAGTTCCGGCCAATGAAATAATTGGAGCAGAACCTGGTGAAGTATTTGTACATCGAAATATTGCCAATATGGTGGTACATTCCGATATGAATATGCTTTCTGTCTTGGATTATGCTGTAACGGTACTCCAAGTCAAGCATATCATTGTTTGTGGTCATTATGGTTGTGGGGGCGTACAGGCAGCAATGACCAATATGCACATCGGCTTAATTGATAACTGGATTCGCCATATCAAAGACGTGTACCGTTTTCATCGCGATGAACTTGATGCCATTGCTGATCCACAGCTGAGATTTGATCGTTTTGTTGAACTCAATGTGGTCGAACAAGTGCTTGATTTGGGTAAAACGTCTATTGTGCAATCCGCATGGGAACGCGGCCAAGAATTGCACATACATGGTTGGGTATACGACCTCAGCGAGGGCTTGGTTCGAGACCAAAAAATCACTTTAAAAGACAATAAAACACTTTCGGATGTTTATAAGTTGGATTTGTAGGATTGAAAAGTAGTGGTCTCGCCAGGAATCGAACCTGGATCAAACGTTTAGGAAACGCTTATTCTATCCGTTGAACTACGAGACCAAATTTTCTATCTCTTGCCAAATTTGTTGGGCAGCTAGATCCCAAGAAAAATCTTTGAGGCGAAGTTTTCCTGCAGCAATTAATTTGGATTGCAAAGCTACATCATTTTTAAGTAGAGTCATTGCATTTGCAATTTCTTGTACGTTAAAAGGATCAACATAAATTGCCGCATCGGCGGCAATTTCAGGAAGGCAGCTTAGGTTACCTGCAATGATTGGTGTTTCTGAAGCCATGGCTTCAGCCAAAGGCATTCCAAATCCTTCGAAATATGGAATATATACCAAAGCTGTTGCACGTGCCATAATGTATGCCAATTCTTGAGCTGGGACATGACCTAAAAACTTAATGCGGTCGGCCAATTCACTTTTGATTTCAACGGCTTGATTTTTCCACATTGCAGCCCCAACGATGTATAGTTCAACTTGTTGATCGGACTGGCAAAATAATTGAAACGCTTCAAGGAGTTTAGCAATGTTTTTACGTGGGTGTAGGGAACCAACAAAGAGAAAATATGGTTTGTCTGAGGAGGTGTGAAGTGATAATTCTTCGTTTTCGTGTAGAGGTTTATATAAACTACTTACACCGTTGTAAATAACACTAATCTTTTCTGATTCGATCTTGTAAGTTTGGATAATGTCTTGTTTTGTGGCGTTAGAAACAGTAATAATTTTCTTAGCCAAATAGGCAAATCTAGGAAAGTAACGTTTGTAGTACCATGAAACAACTCTAGGCAAGTCTTTGGGATAATGCTCAAAATTGAGGTCGTGGATGCTTGCCAGCACAGGAATGTCCGACTTAAGAGGAAACATCCCATCTGGAGACCAAAAGACATCTATTTTATCTTTTTTAATAGCACGTTTCAGTCTGTATTGAAACCAAATAATGTATAAAAAGGGATGCCTTGTGGGTGGAAAAATATGCTTGCAAATGACATTTGAACCGAATTTAAATTGTGGATCTACTTGGCGATCGAAATACAAGATAAAGGAATGTTCCGGATGTGCACTTGTTAGGCGCATGACAAGTTCATAGCTATAATTGCCAAAGCCCTCCATTTTATGGCCAAGAATAGACCTGGTATTGATTCCAATGCGCATTTTAGAACTGCAAGATATAGTTTGTTTTTATCTCAGCACCAATAGTTGTAGATGGGCCATGTCCACAATAAACGATGGTTTGTTCAGGAAATTTGAACAGCACCTCATGAATGCTCTTTTTTAGAGTAGCGAGGTTCCCTCCAGGTAAATCTACACGCCCAAAACTTCCTTGAAATAGAACGTCTCCATTAATTACAAATCCGCTCTGATGATAAAACACTACATGCCCTGGTGCATGACCGGGTGTGTGGTATACCGTGAATTGAAGTTGGCCAAATTCAAGCTTCATTTGATCTTCAAGTAACTTATTGGGAACTGAAGTTTCTTTGTAATTCTCAAAACCATACAAATGGGCATAGTTCTTAACAGATATCCAAGTTTGATGATCCTCAGGATGCAAAAACGCCGGCGCTTGAAACGTACGTGCACAGAAATCAGCACCTAAGATATGATCTATGTGGGCATGGGTATACAAGATGGCATGCACTTTGAGACCATTCAGCTGGATATAATCTAAAAGTAAGTGCTCTTCTTCTTTGGTGTAGCATCCTGGATCAATGATAACGGCATCTTGCCCTTTTGAAACAACGAAAGTATTTTCTTGGAATGCATTAAAAGTAAATGCTTCTATTTGTACAGACATATTCAAAGTTACGGCAAAACTATTTTAGCGCAATAAATTGACGTGTCCGGTCAGTACTTCTTTATGGTTTGAAAAATCAGTGTAAATAATTTTCCAGGTATAGGTGCCATCTTGACAAGGTCTGAAATTATAGGTGCCATCCCAATAATCTTTCAGATCCGTGAACTCGTAAATGAGCTCTCCCCAGCGGTCGTAGATACTCACCTCAACCTCCAAATAATTGCCTCCAATGATTCTAAAATACTGATTGAACATATCTCCATCAGGTGTAAAAGTATTAGGGACATAAAAAAATGGATCGAAGAAAATATTTACTTGACTTTGTGCTGTGCATCCATTTTGGTCGGTAAAATACACGGTATAAATAGCATTCTGATTTGGTGTCACTACAGTAGAAAGGCAATTCACACACGAGACTTCATCTGGCGGCGCCCATAAAAATGTTCCTGGCCCTGATGGATCTGCATTGAGTTGAATGACGTCCCCTTGCACAGCATATATATCAGGGCCTGCATTGACAAACGCCGGCTGAAATAAATTCACTTGCACATAGGCAGAATCTTGACACCCTTGCGCATCTGTACCCACCACCATATAAGTAGTATTGATAGGAGGAATGACAGAAACTTGTGCCCCATTTGAACTTGAAGCGTTTGCACCTGGTATCCATTGGTAATACAACGCTCCATTGGCCCAGAGTGTGGCCGCTTGCCCAGGGCAAACAATGGTATCATTGCCAGCCCATATTTGTGCTGTTAGAATATTTACCCAAACGGAATCTGATACTGTGCCACAACTATTTGTAACATCCACATAATAGTACTGGGCTTGCAGTGGGCTAATTTGAACAGTCTGGTTGTTAGCACCGATGAGGTTATTGCTGGGGTACCAAAAATAAGTAGAGCCCCCGCCGGCAGTCAGTGGCATACTGGTTCCATAGCACAAGGAGACACTATCAATTAGTTGCGGATCAGGAGGGTTATTAGATACAAATATGCTCATAGAATCCTGAGCTGTGCAGCCGTTAGTAGAGGTTGCAGTGGCAGTATAGGTAATGTCGTTCTGCGGGGTGGATATCACAGATGAGCCTGAGGTTGTATTTAAAAATGAACTTGGAGTCCAGGTAATATTACCACTTCCAATGGCATTGATATCTACACTGGCTCCAATGCAAATTGTGGTATCATTGGGAAGAGAGAGTGTTGGGGCATTGACGTCTACGGTGACTTGTAGTGTATCAGACCCACAGGAGTCGGCAACAATTACTGAAAATGTTGTCGTTGCTAATAAAGTGGCCGTGGGTGTGGGGCTATTTGGGTTATCCAAAACATTTGCCGGTGACCACAAATAGCTATTGCCGCCATAGGCCTCTAGCTGATAAGAATCGCCAGGGCAAATGCTAGTTGTAGGCTGAACAGCTCCGGCTGTGAAGGCACCAATATTGACCGTTACCGTAACGGAATCCGGGGTAAAACATCCTGTAGAATCAAAGGCAACAAGTAGCACATCATAGGTGCCAGGGGTGGTATAAGCATGAATGGGTTCAAATGCAGAGGAGGTGTTACCATCTCCAAAGTCCCAATAAAAGGAGTTGGCATTTTGAGAATTGTTATCAAAAAATACACTTTGCGGAATGCAGATAAGTGGTGCGGGTTGGGCTGCAATCGCTTCAATGGTACTTAGTTCGAACTTGAAACAAGCCAAATTGCAATTGTTGCTCAGATTCTGAGGCGCCCAACTCCCTGGTGTGCTGGTGAAGCCAAAATTATTTCCCCCACATCCTCCACAAACAGCATGGTAAATTCTACCTTGATTGTCAAATCGACTCGTGCCACCATCCACATGGTTGTAACTTGTACTCGCACCGCCCATAAAAGTGGCGTATTTTAAAGCACTGGCATTTTGATCTAAAACTGCAATATAGAAATTTGAACCATTGGTGTTGAGCTGAAAAGCGTCAAGAGTCACTGGAAAATTATTCGTGGTGGAAAAGGACGCTTGACCATAAAGCTGATTCAATTGACCACCCCAACCTGCCAAATAAATATCATAGCAATCTGATATCAAAAAAGCCGTCGGAGAGAGTTCAACATGACCTGTGCTTGCGCCGATCATTGTTGTCCAATTTGTAGCCGAAAGATCTTGAGTATATTTTCTAATGAACTGTCCAGAATTGGCATTACCATAGCATCCGGCAGTTATTGCCCATGCCGACTCAGTTTGCCCATAGACGTAAACGGCATTATCAATGTCAGTGCGAATAAAATACGTTTGATCGTATTCTGCTTGACCCATGTAGGTGCCTGATTGCATTGATCCATTCGCGGCATTGATCCTCAAGGCATACCCATCAGAGCTTCCCCCATTAAACGTAAGGTCATGGCCACCTGAGATGGCCAATGAACTCGATGTAGTACCACCTGCTACGTAAATACTTCCGTTGTCTCCAACAGTAATAGAATTTCCTGATTCAACACCACTTCCACCAAAATAACTTCCCCAGATCATTTGAGAAAGACCAGGATTCATTTTAAAAATGATTGCATCCTGGGTTCCGTTTAGTGAATTTTGAAATGGATTTGTTGTTGGAAAATTTGATGAGGTAGTGGTGCTCGAAACATAAATATTTTGGTTGTCATCTAAAACGATTTCACCTCTAAATTGATCTCCGTAATTATAGAATAAACTTGCCGAATTGAGCCCATCTGTACTACTTCCACCTACAAATGTGGAAGAAAGTAAAGCAGTACCTGATGGATTGAGTCTTGCGATGTAAATATCAGAACCATTGAATTCCAAAGAGTTTTGGAGTTGGTACGGACCGCCATTAAAAGTATTATCAAAAGATTGACCAGCCATCGGAAAATTCACAGAGGAAGTCACGCCATAAACATATAATTCACCATTAGGCGCACAAACGATACTGTGAGGAGTTTCATTGCCGGAGCCTCCTAGATAAGTGGAATAAAGCAATGAAGATCCAGAGGCATTAAATTTGGTAATACCGACATCCATAGGAAAGCTGCCAGTTCCTGAATTATAACTCGCGTCATAAGCACCTAGAGTGGTGGGGTAACCCGATCCAAACACAATACCTCCACCAAATAAATTTCCATTGACATCAGGGGTGGCTGTGAAACCCCAATTATCTACGGGAGAACCTGTAAAGGTTGAAAAGGTTAGGCTAGGGTCAATGAAAAGAGGGAAATTTTCGTCGTAAGCACTGTTTACTTGAAATGAAATGATACCATCATTAATAACAAATTCGATAGGCACTTCACTTCTCTCGTTTTCTGAAAGTAGCACCCATGCTTTTGGTTTGCTGTAGGTGATTTCTCCAAAGCTGTGCGTAATATGCAACAATCCTTGCTTATCAATAAATGTGGTATCTGCTCCCGAAATAGTAAAATCAAAGTGATGGATGTCACCATGAGGTTTTAATTCTAGATGAAAGGCAAATTGATCTTTTTCGAAGAGGTAATTCAAATCACCGTCGGGGAAGTATTTTTTAGCAGATAAGGCCGAGGTGCCACGTATGGATGACTGCCATTTAGAGGGGTCATTCCCCAAGAAATAATTGTGGTAATGGGTGCTGCTATCCTTGGCCACAAATGGTACATCTTGTGCGTGAATGAAATTGTGCTTGATCGCATGGCAAGTTTGGTGCGCATCTGATGGGTGGTCATTTTTTTCTTCATGCTCATGAAAAGTGGCATCTGATAAAAAATAGGTGAGCCCATCGGATTCCACGTAGAGCCTTCCAGAGGCCAATGGATGATTGTACAAAATACGATTATCCCACTGCCCTTTGTTAGGGTACATCCACAAGCCCTGAGCCCAAGAAGTTTGAATACAGATCAGGACAAAAAAAATACGTAGCAAGTACATCCTATTAGTAAATTTAGCACATAATGACACAATCTCAAAATATAAAACTATCTAAAGCTTAGAAGGTTGCCATATACCGCTAAAAAATTGTTTTTGCCGTAAAAAAGAAGTTTATTTGTAATCTCAAACCTACGCAAATGAAATTTTCTCCTCTTTTTCTCTACTTCATTTTTATGAGCATCAATGCTTGCTTTGGACAAGATTATTCACGGCTTAAAATTCATACCAGTCAAGGGGAATTGTTCAAATTGGCCGAGCTTGGGGTGGCTGTTGACCATGGCTATAACAAGGAGGGTGTTTTTTTTATATCTGACTTTTCCAAGGAGGAGCAAGCGCTTATGGAGGCCAATGATATCCATTATGAAGTGCTCATTGAAGATGTTCAGGCCTATTATATTGACCAGCTCTCAAAACCTAACGACGTTGAAGATATTGCAAAGAATTCTAATTGTTCGGGATCGCAGGGCGGGGGTGCTTTTAACCCCAATACGCCAACGCACTTTAATTTGGGTACCATGGGTGGTTATCTCAAATATGAAGAAATGCTAGCTGAATTGGATGAAATGTTTGCCCTTTATCCCAATTTAATTACTTCTAAAGCTCCAATTGATACTTTTTTGACGCATGAGGGCAGACCAATTTATTTTGTGCGCATTTCTGACAATCCTACCCAAGATGAGGCAGGTGAACCAAAGGTACTCTACACCGCTATACACCATGCGCGAGAACCAATGAGCCTCATGGAAACCATCTTTTTTATGTGGTATGTGCTTGAGAATTACAACAACAATCCTGAGTTAGCTTACCTAGTTGACCACATGCAGCTTTATTTTGTTCCGTGTATCAACCCCGATGGCTATGTTTATAACCAAACAACCAATCCAAATGGAGGAGGGATGTGGCGTAAAAATCGCAGACTAAATTCTGGAGGATCTTATGGAGTAGATTTGAACCGAAATTACAGCTATGGGTGGGGCACAACCGGGACTTCATTCAATCAAACCAGTGAAACCTATTGTGGTACTTCAGCTTTTTCAGAACCAGAAACCCAAGCCATGCGCTGGTTAGTTCAGCAGCATCATTTTATTACTGCCTTCAATGCCCATACCTATGCTGAGGATATCCTTTTCCCAATCGGCACAACAACCGCAGAATTTGCAGATCACCATGATTACTTCCAAGAGTATACCAACGAAATGGTGAAATACAATGGTTATACAGCCATGAAAAGTTCAGCATTGTATCCTGCTTCTGGCGATTCAGATGATTATATGTACAAGTTAGACATAGGTATTGGAGAAAAGGATACCATGTTTGTGCATACACCCGAGGTGGGCACTGCTTTTTGGCAACCTTCCTCAGAGATTATTCCTACTTGCAAAGAAATGGTTTATCCAAATTTAATTTTAGCTCATGTAGCTGGAATTTATTACAAAGTAGCTGATTTAGACCCAAGTAATATTTCGGCTATGTCTGGCAATTTTTCTCATGAAGCTCGGCGCCTAGGAAGAGAAGTGGGTCCAGTTTCTGTGCAAATAATTCCATTGGAGAACATTCTTTCCGTTGGCCCAGTTACTACACATGATTTAGGTATTCAAGAGAGCGCAATTGGATTGATCTCCTTTGAGCTCAATCCTGCCATTCAGTTTGGCGATCAAATCAAGTATGTTTTGCAAATAGATAACGGTTTTTGGTTAAAGTATGACACGATTGTCAAGATCTACGGTGCAATTTCGCTTCAATCCGTGGACGATGCGAGCTCAACATCAAACTGGACCGGTAACTGGAATACAACAACTTCTACTTTTGTTTCCGCTCCAAAATCATATACCGATTCACCTACAGGAAATTATCAAAACAACGCCAATACTTATTATACCTATACCCCTACCATTGACCTCACCTCTGCAATTGCTGCTAAAATCACATTTTGGGCAAAGTGGAATATTGAGGCTGATTTTGATTTCGCTCAGTTTCAGATTTCATACGACAATGGAGTTTCTTGGATTGGCCAATGTGGTTTATACACAGTTCCAGGCACCTCTGCCAATGGAAGCGTGCAACCCAATAACCAACCTGTTTGGGAAGGGGTTCAAAGTTCTTGGGTTCAGGAAGAAATAGAATTGAGTGACTATCTCGGGCTAGTGATTAAGGTGCGCTTTCAGTTAAAGTCAGATGGAGGTGTACGTCAAGATGGTTTTTATTTTGATGACTTTAGTATTTATTATGAAAATTCAGGAGTTGGCTTGTCTGCGCATCAAGGCAATAAAATAGCGGTCTATCCTAACCCGAGTAAGGGTACAATTCAAGTGAGTGGATTGCTTAATGATGCTTTACTTTCATTATATACTGCCGACTCTAAATTAATTTGGGAACAAAAAACTACTGCTTCCAACCCTACACTACGATGGAACCTAAAGCCAGGCGTATATTATCTTGGAATTAAAAGTGATAATGTTCACGAAAATATCAAGATATTGATCATTGATTAAAGGGTAATAAACGCATTGATGCGATCGATATATTGCTGATAACCCGCAACAAAAGGCGTGGTTTCGTGCCCGCCGCCTGGAACTAAAAAAGATTCTTTGTAGCCGAGGGTCTTGTTGACATAAACAAGTAGACCGTGGCTGTGCATGGACAAAAATCGGTCATCCTGACCATGAATCCAAAGAAGAGGGATCTCTACTTTTTTAATCTCCGTTGCGTTGTCTATTTGTAAGTCTACTAAAAATGAACCTGGCATAGAAAGCAATGCAGCATCTTGAATCATCACCTCCGCCGAAGCAAAGGGAGCCTCAAGTATGATTTTGCTCGGCGAAATCGCATATGCTGCAGGATGCCCAGCTACTTCGCATGCAGCGGCTGAGCCCAAGGAAAATCCAAAAATAATAAAGCGTTCTTTTTGAAGGCCATGCGCGCTGAGCCATTCTATGGCCTTGGCGGTACTTGTATACATATTCGCTTCGCTCGCCGTTCCTTCAGAAAGACCATATCCAGGATAATCGAACATTAAAACCCCATACCTACCCAGCCCGCCTGTATTGGCATATAGCTTTTGTCGTGGCCAATAAAAATCCATATGGTCTTTGTTTCCATGACAATATAGAATTACGGTGTCATTGGCAATTTGTGAGGTGTCGCCAACATAAATGGCACTCATTTTCGCAGACCCTTCTTCTAATTGGACATCCCACTGCAATTGGTGAATCATTGAATCTGGCACACCGTATGCTCCTTGCAGGTCTAGTGTGAGTTCTCCTTGGTAGGCGTCGAGTTGATATTGGTCTAGTTGACTAGGGTTAAATAAAAAGGAGTCAAGTCTTTTTCTGCAGGAAAAGCTTAAGGCCAACAATATATGGAGTAGAATGAGTTTTTTCATAATTACAAACGGTAAGTTATTCCAAAATAAAAGCCAGTGGCTCCTTTGGATTCAAAAATACTTGGATAAGGTACGACAATGTAGTCATTGGAATAGTTAGGGGCGAGGAGCTTAATTTCTGCCTGATAACTCCATTTAGGTCGGATCCATTGATTTCCAATTTGCAGACATGGAATCCATAATTGTTCGTTAGGCCTGCCTTGTGACTCCACTCGGTAAAAATCGAACCAATTTGAAATGCCCACATAGGCCATGTTATAATTGCGATGATATACTTTACACATGGCATCTAGTTGTTCAGGTTGCCATTGCTTTCCATATTTGAAATAATAATTTGCATCTAAATTTGGCCAAATCCTGTTATTACCTGTATAAAAATCAATCAGGATATTGGTATTCAACTGGCTCGACAGGCCCATGCGGTCGGTATGCCAAAGTTTTTGGGAGGCGCCTATTTCAAATTGACCCACCCCAAAAGCGAGCGATGTGAGGTGCAAATTTCCAAAAACAGTAGTTTGATTACTGAGCCCTCGTCCGTAACCCACTGAACTAAAAGGAATGGGTAACACCCCAATTCCTGGCACCTTGGCCAATGGACCGCCAAAATGACCAGTAAGCACTTGTTCTCCTTTTTGCAAGGGCTCAACAAATCTTGCCGGTGCGCATGACCACAAAAAAGCCATGCCAGTTATTATCATGAGTAATATTCGCATTGTCAAATATAAAAATATTAACCATCCAAATTCCTTACCTTTGTAACATGTCGGGCTCAAGTTTTGGTCAAGTTTTTAAGCTCACCACCTTTGGAGAATCACATGGGGTTGCTATAGGCGGTGTGATCGATGGATTTCCATCCAATGTGGAATTGGACTTTCAAGTCATTCAAAAAGCATTAGACGAACGTCGGCCAGGGCAAAACCAGCTCGTAACGGCTCGTAACGAAAAGGATGAGGTTGAGTTTATTTCTGGCATTTTTGAAGGTAAATCAA
Organism: Crocinitomicaceae bacterium; assembly: GCA_030833845.1. Classification (GTDB taxonomy): domain Bacteria; phylum Bacteroidota; class Bacteroidia; order Flavobacteriales_D; family Crocinitomicaceae; genus UBA952. Next base: position 60,949 of record JAURGK010000009.1, read on the forward strand.
CAGGAAGCCCAATTGCTTTTCTTATTCGAAATACCGACCAACATTCCAAAGATTACCAAGCATTAAAGGAGGTTTACCGACCATCGCATGCCGATTTTTCTTACGCAAAGAAGTACGGCATTCGCGATCACCGTGGAGGCGGCCGCAGCAGTGCTCGTGAAACGGCATGTCGAGTTGTGGCCGGTGCTTTGGCCGCACAATTATTATCTAAACTAGGTATTGAAAATTCTTGTTTTGTAGATCAAATTGGCCCCATCCAATTGTCTTCAAATGAATGGCATGATAAAACACGCATTGAGGCGTCATTGGTGCGTTGCCCAGATGAGTCCACCTCTGCTCAAATGCAATCTTATTTAGAGACGCTACAGCAAGAAGGAGATACCTCAGGTGGCTCAATAAAATGCATCTTGCGCGGTGTGCCTGCTGGGTGGGGTGAGCCAGTATTTGATAAACTTCATGCAGAACTAGGCAAGGCCATGTTATCAATCAATGCTGTCAAAGGATTTGAAATTGGCAGTGGGTTTAGTGCTGTATCCATGAAGGGCTCCGAACATAACGATATCTTTAATGCCGACGGCAGCACCCAGACGAATTTTTCTGGAGGCATTCAAGGAGGCATTTCCAATGGAATGCCAATTCATTTTAGAGTGGCTTTTAAACCTGTAGCAAGCATTAAAAAAATGCAAAAAACTCTTCAAAATGATGGCCAAATAAAAGAGCTCAACATTGAGGGCAGACATGATCCGTGTGTGGTGCCACGAGCCGTATCAATTGTAAGTGCCATGGCCAATATTGTACTTCTCGATTTTTATTTACGTCAACAACGCAATACTTTATTCCAATGATACAACGTATTCAAACCGTTTATTTTATTTTGGTGATGTTGCTGCTTTCAGCATTGTTATCGGGTGTAGAAATTTTTGGTTTTACAACAGCAAAAAATTACTTTTCCTATTCAGTCTATGGGGTTCAACAATTCAAATCAGCAGCACACCCTCCCTTAACAAAATCGGAAATTATAGAAGGTTCCGTATTATTTTATTTTGTCATCGCCTTTGTACTTTTCAACTACTACGCCATGATGAATTATAAAAACCTTAAAAAGCAGTTTCGCCTGGCACGCTTGGCTTTAATCATCTATTTGGTAGGTCTTTTATTTGTCTTGATTGTTGGAAGTTTGGGCCTACTTGTACCCAACGCTTCTTCAATAAATCTAGGTTGGGGTTATTACCTGAGTGTGGTCGGGTTACCATTTAGTTACTTTGCTTTTAAAGGCGTCAAAAAAGACAAAGAAATTCTTGAATCTCTAGACCGCCTGCGTTAATCCTATGAACTTTCTTTCTGTCGAACAACTCACCAAATCTTATGGTGAAAGGCTTTTGTTTTCTGATCTTACCTTTGGTATCGAGCAAGGGCAAAAGGCAGCCATTGTAGCTAAAAATGGTTCTGGTAAAACCACCCTTTTACGGTGTTTGCTCGGTAAAGAACCTGCCGATAGTGGCTCAGTAACTTTTCGTAAAGACTTGCGAATTGCCTTCATGGAACAAACCGAAGACCTCAATGCCGAACTCAGTATTTTGGACGCTGTGCTTGACCATGATTTGCCTCAGATCAAGCTCATAAAGTCCTATACAGATGCTTTAGCCTCCAATGATGAAGCCTTACTTGGCGAACTTTATCAGGAATTGACCGAGCACCAAGCTTGGGATCTTGAGGTAAAGGTACAACAGGTACTTTCGGTATTAAAGCTCAATGATTTGACACAAAAAGTAGGTCAATTATCAGGAGGGCAGAAGAAACGGGTTGCTTTGGCAAAGGTCCTGCTTTCTGAAGCGGAGTTTCTTATTTTAGATGAGCCTACGAACCATTTGGATTTGGATATGATTGAATGGTTAGAACAGTATTTATCTGCCTCTCAACTGACGCTTTTAATGGTGACGCATGACCGTTATTTCTTAGAAGTTGTATGTGATACGATTCTTGAATTATCTGACCAAACTATATACAAATACAAAGGAAATTTTTCATACTACTTAGAGAAAAAAGCCGAACGAGAAGAGCAGGCGCAGGCAACTATTGAAAAGGCAAAAAATACTTTTCGAAAAGAACTCGACTGGATCCGTCGCCAACCCAAAGCGCGAGGCACCAAGCAAAAGGCACGTGTCGATGCTTTTACGGACCTCAAAAAGGTAGCCTCTCAACGACTCGACGAAGAAGAATTAGAATTGCCTATAAAAATGGAGCGCCTCGGAACCAAAATTGTTGAGTTTCATAAAGTAAGTAAGGCCTTCGGGGATCGTAAGATGCTCGATGATTTTAGCTACCATTTTCAGCGCCAAGAGCGTTTAGGGATAGTTGGTAATAACGGAACTGGTAAAACCACATTTTTAAAAATGCTTACCTGTGAAGCGGCACCGGATAAAGGTAAAATTGTGGTAGGCGATACCGTAGTGTTTGGCTATTACGCTCAAGATCTTTTAGAGGTAGACCCTCAAACGAAAGTCATCGATGTGGTGCGTGAGGTGGCGGAATATATTCCACTTGAAAAAGGCAGACAGCTTTCTGCTGCACAGTTGCTCGAGCGCTTTTTGTTTCCTAGAGACATGCATTACCACTTTGTAAATAAACTTAGTGGAGGAGAGCGCCGTCGATTAAAGCTATTGCGTGTGCTCATGCGCAATCCAAACTTTTTAATTCTTGATGAGCCAACCAATGATCTTGATATTTTTGCCATGGCTGTTTTGGAAGATTATCTTCGTCATTTTCAGGGCAGCTTAATTGTAGTGTCTCACGACCGCTATTTTATGGACAAGATGGTTGATCACCTTTTTGTTTTTCAAGGAGAGGGGAAAATAAAGGATATCACGGGTAATTACCACAGCTATCGGACCTTACTACAGCAGTCTTCCAAGGAACAAAAAAAAGAGTTGCCAAAAGCCGCAGCACAACCCTTGCCAATTCAAACTGAAAAGAAGCGCAAATTGAGTTTTAAGGAAAAGCAAGAGCTAGAACAAATTGAGCTCGATTTGCCGGTTTTAGAAAATGAAAAAGAACTCCTGAGCATTGAACTTTCAAGTGGTTCACTAAGCAATGAGGAGCTTATTGAAAAAGGGGCGCGCTTAGGCCAGGTGGTCGATCAAATCGATGTATTTACAATGCGTTGGCTTGAACTCTCAGAGCTAGTTTAAAATATTGGATTCTTTGCCAAATTGCCTCAATGACAATGAGATAGCAACGCATGCCAACAAAAACATCACACCAAACACACTCAAGAAAGATCCTAAGCTTAAAGTGCCGCCAATCAGCTCTTTGGTTGCCAAAACAACATTAACCACCGGGATGAAAGCAGTTGTAAAGTTCAGTTCAATCCCTGGGAAAAATCCAATCATTGCTGGCAATACCATGACAATATTTAAGGGAGTGATGATACTTTGTGCCTCTTTGAAACTTTTGGCATAAATAGCAATAGGTATCATGACCCCTGCAAAGAAAATGACAAGTGGCATCAACAAGGCAAACATTGAAATAATAAATGTAGGGGTGAGTACACTATGAATGACATCGAGTAATTCTTTATTTGCGGCCAAATCTAAAAACTCAATAGAAATAAATAAACCAAGCAGCGCACAAGTCGCCGCGAGCATTCCAGAGCTCACAACAACAAGCATTTTTCCAACGAGGATTTTCCATCGGCTCACTGGTACAGTAAGTAAGGTCTCAAGTGTGCCTCGCTCTTTTTCACCAGTAAATAGATCAATAGCGGGGTACATACATCCAATAAATCCAAAGGCAATAAAAATATACGGAAGAAACCCACCAGCCAGTTGACCAATCATTTTTTTATCGCTCGCACAATTAATGGTGGTGTTTTGTAAAGGTTTGATTTGTTCTGATCTGAGGCCAAGCTTATTGAGGCGTTCGGCATCGGCAAATGCTTGCAAACTTGAGCCATAAAGTTGGGCTCTTTCATTGCGACCAACCTCAGCTGCATCCAGTAGCCAGGTGAGTTGTACGGTTTGTTCTTTTGCTCTGAGGCTAGCCTCGTTTTTTGGTACAATCAATCCTAACTCAATTTTTTTTGAATCGATGGCCCCTCGAAGTTTAGTGCTATCCGAAAATACGAGCACTTTTTTGGGCCCGAGTGAGTCGGGTATACTTTTGAGTTGCTTGATAAAGTGATTTTGATCATCGCCAACTACTCCAATTTTAACTGTCTTTGCACTTGCACTTTCTTCAAATGATTTGGAAACCTCAACAAAGACATTCAAAGTAATTGGAAAAATTAATATTGGAATCACGAGCATGGTCATAAGCGTTCGACGATCTCGGAGCGTATCAAGAAGTTCTTTTCGAAAAATGCGAAATATCATGATGTCAATTTTTATGCTTGTACAATTCGGATAAACTCTTCAGTGAGGTTTGGGGTTTGCATTTGTGATTTGAAATCTTGCATTGTGCCGCTAAATTTAAGCTCACCCTTGTGAATAATAGCAAGGTCGTCGCAGAGCAGATCGACTTCGCTCATGATATGGCTAGAAAAGATAACGGTCTTGCCTTGGTCTTTACATGAGCGGATCAGCTTGATAATATTTTCTGCCGTAATGACGTCGAGCCCACTAGTGGGTTCATCAAAAATAACGACACTTGGGTCGTGGATCATCGTTCTGCAAATAGATACTTTTTGCTTCATACCTGTGCTGAGCTTTCCAATGCGCTTATGTAAAAAATCGTTCATGTGGAGCAGCGTAAATAATTCTTCTTTGCGTTGTTCTCTGATAGATTTTTCTACCCCATATAGATCGGCATAATAATCAATTACTTCTATTGGCGTCAGTCGAGCGTATAGCCCTGTGGAGCCTGTTAAAAATCCAATTTGCATGCGCGCTTGTTGTGGATGCGCAATGGCATCAATGCCATTGATTTGGATCTTACCACTACTTGGCTCAATGAGCGTGGCTAACATGCGTAGTGTGGTGGTTTTGCCAGCACCATTGGGGCCAAGCAATGAAAATATTCTACCGGCTTGGCAAGACAAACTCAGATCTGAAACAGCAAGGGCTTTATTTTCAGTGGTGTTCAACTCTTTTTTTTGTTGTCTGGTGAGCAGAAATTCTTTGCGGAGGTTTGATACCTGAATCATGGAGAATTAACTATAATTTGATACCTTTTATACGATTACCTTTTGAATTTGTTACTTTAACAAGCGTGCATCAGGTGCAATGGCTTTGTTTTTATTGGCCAGCTGACCACAGGCAGCATCGATGTCTTTTCCGCGACTTCTGCGTACATTAACAATCAAGTTCAAAGACTCCAAATATTGAGCAAAAGCTTCTACTTTTTTTGAGTCAGCTTGTTGGTATATGCCGTTGTCAATGGGGTTGTATTCGATGATGTTTATTTTACACGGGACACATTTGGCGAACTGTGCCAATTCTCGGGCATCGGAGAGTTCGTCATTGAAATCTTTAAATATGATGTATTCAAACGTAACCCTCGTACCAGTTTTTTGGTGGAAGTATTGTAGGGCCTCTGACAAAGTGGCTAGGTTGTTGCTTTCATTGATTTCCATGATCTCATTGCGCTTGAGGTCATTGGCGGCATGTAAGGAGAGGGCAAGATTTACTTTTGTATTGTCGTCTCCAAGTTTGGTAATCATTTTGGCTATGCCTGCTGTGGAGAGGGTGATTCTTCTTGGTGAAATACCCAGACCATCCGCGCTGCAAAGGCGGTCAATGGATTGCATGACATTTTTGTAGTTAAGCAAGGGTTCACCCATGCCCATATACACAATATTGCTCAGGTTTTGACCGTAGTGTTTTTGGGCTTGGTTATTGAGATAAACAACCTGGTCAACAATTTCACCTGCGCTGAGGTTGCGCATAAGTTTAAGTCTGCCAGTGGCGCAAAATTTACAAGCCAAACTACAGCCAACTTGCGAAGAAATGCATGCAGTCATACGCGAACTTGTCGGGATCAATACCCCTTCAATTACTTGGCCGTTTTCGATGTGAAAAGCACTTTTTATGGTGCGGTCTTTACTGATTTGCTGATCTTGTAGCGCAATAGCATCAATGTAGTAATGTGTGTTGAGCCATGATCTTATACCAATGCTTAAATTGGTCATTTGATCAAATGAATGGGCATTTTTTTGCCACAACCATTCCCAGACTTGTTTTGCTCGGAAAGATTTTTCACCAAATTCTGTAAAGCTCTCTTTGAGTTCCTCCAAGGAGAGGTTGCGAATATTGGTGAGCTTACGGTCCATGAAAATTAGCGATTCAGCATGACCGGCATCACGAGCATCAAGATGTCTTCGTTGGCATTGTCTTGACTTGCAGGTGTAAGTAAACCTGCTCGGCTAGGCTCTGACATGGAAAGCTTGATTTCATCGGCCTCGAGGTTACTTAACATTTCTAGCAAAAAACGTGAATTAAATCCAATTTCAAGGTCATCACCGTCGTAATTACAGGTGAGTCTTTCGGTTGCTTCATTGGCAAAATCAATGTCTTCGGCAAATAATGACAATTCAGAGCCCGCTAATTTGAGTCTAATTTGATGCGTCGTTTTATTTGAAAAAATTGAAACACGCTTGATAGAAGATAAGAACTGACTGCGATCTATCGTAAGAACATTTGGGTTTTCTTTTGGAATAACCGCCTCGTAATTGGGGTATTTGCCGTCGATTAGTCTGCAGACCAAGACTAAATCAGAGAAGGTAAACACAGCATTCGATTCATTATATTCCATAAGAATTTCCTCGTCACCACGTAAGTTTGACTTGAGCAAGTTCAATGGCTTTTTAGGAAGAATAAATGCTGAACTACCACTTGCTTGGGCATCAGTGCGCTTGTAGCGCACCAGTTTATGAGCATCGGTCGCTACAAATGTAATTTCTGACCCAGCAAATTGACAATAAACGCCGCTCATTACTGGGCGAAGGTCGTCATTTCCAGTGGCAAATAAGGTTTTGTTTATGGCTTTTGACAGTACTGCACCTGAGAGCTTGATTGCACTTTTATTGGCTAATTCTGGCACTTTAGGAAATTCTTCACCATTGAAGCCAACCATTCTGGATTTACCATTGTCGTAGGCAATTTCAATTTGATAATTGGTCGTGTTTACTTTGAAGGTACAAGGTTGGTCAGGTAGATTTTTAAGCACATCTAGCAAAAGTTTTGCAGGAATGGCAATCTTACCGTTTTGCTCAGACTGCACCTCTAGCTTGGTCATCATGGTAGTTTCTAAATCTGAAATAGAAACAGTGAGTAGGCCATCGGCGATGTCAAAAAGAAAATTGTCAAGGATAGGTAGCGTATTGCTGGTATTGAGCACACCTGAAATACTTTGTAAGTGGCGAAGTAGGGTTGTGCTTGAGGCAATGAAGTTCATGTCAATTAATTTGTTTTACAAAGTTAGCATTTCGCTTGTAATCAGTATGAAATTAGCTTTGGAGATATGAACAATTTCAAAAGAGTTTCAACATCCAAGACTCATGATGAAAAGTGAGAGCGCCAATAAACTTTGAGAGCTTCTCTATGAATTATTTGCTCGGCAAGTGTTTGGAAATCATCTGAGCTTTGAGGCATTATTTTGGAATACTCAGGTAAGTCTATAAGATAGAGCAGCTGGGCTCTTTTTTCTTCTGATAAATTTGCGAGCAGTTCTGAAAGATCTTCAATATAATTTTCTGAATTAATGGTGATTGAGCATTGCGCCCTATCGATATCTTTTTGGAGTTGAGCAAGGGTTTGTGCTTTAAAATCTTGAACCGTAAGCGCTTCTTTCCAATTGAATTTTTCGGGCAACATAAGTTTTGTTTAGCTTTGTACGAAGATACAATGAAAAGATTGTTCGATATATTGCTCTCGTTGCTTATCCTAGCCTTGTTCTTGCCAATTGGCATACTACTCATTATATTGGTTGTAATAGAATCTAAGGGCGGTCCATTTTATTTTCAACAACGTGTAGGGCTCCAAGGCAAATTATTTTACCTGCTCAAGTTCAGATCTATGCGGATGGATTCTGACAAGGGCAGTCAAATTACTATAGGCAAGCGCGATGCGCGCATCACAAGGGTGGGTTATTTTATACGCAAGTTTAAACTTGATGAATTTCCGCAATTTGTCAATGTATTGAAAGGAGATATGAGTATTGTAGGCCCTCGTCCTGAGGTGCCGCATTATGTCGCGATGTATACAGCTGAGCAGCGCAAAATTCTTTCTGTGAAGCCGGGAATTACTGATTATGCTAGTCTGGCATATTTTGACGAAAATGAGCTTTTGGCTCAGGCCGAAAACCCTGAATTAGTCTACATCAACGAAATCATGCCAGCAAAATTGGCGCTCAATGAGAAGTATTTGACAAAGCCAAATGTATGGCATGACCTTCAAATCATTTGGCTTACTGCAAAAAAAATTCTGCGCTTTTAAATATTTTGGAAAGCAGTCCAAATGCCCATCTGTGGCAAGGGTGCTTCTACCGAAATTAGTTCTTTTGTAGTAGGATGCACAAAGCTAAGTGTTCGGGCGTGCAAACAAATAGATCCGTCTGGATTGGACCGTTTGTCACCGTATTTAAGATCACCTTTAATGAAGCATCCATCATGAGCCAATTGGCACCTGATCTGGTGGTGTCTGCCAGTTTCTAAATTAATCTTTAGCAGAAAATAACGATCTGAGGTTCCGATGAGCTGGTAATGTAGAATGGCATTTTTTGCTCCGGGTGTATTTTCCGTGACTACATAACTTTTATTCTGCGCTTCATTTTTTTTGAGCCAATTGCTTAAAGTTCCTTTTGGGTTTTGCGGTTTGTGCCCAACAATTGCCCAATACACCTTATTAGTTTCTTTATTACGGAATTGGGCATTGAGGCGTTCTAGTGCCTTACTTGTTCGGGCAAAAACAAGGGCGCCGCTTGTTGGACGATCAAGCCTATGGACAACGCCCAAAAAAACATTACCTGGTTTTTGGTATTTTTCTTTGAGGTATTGTTTGATTAAGTCTGGCAGGGTGACATCGCCCGTTTTATCACCTTGGGTGAGTTCCGAAGGCAGTTTATTGACTACAATTACGTGGTTGTCTTCGTAGAGAATGCGCTCAGAAATGTTCATTGGAGCAAGGCTTCTTTTTGTTTTTTATCGATACTGCGGTTTCTCCAATAAGCCATCAATGTAAGGACAGCAAATGCACAAATGAGGTAGATGAGCCAGGTAGGGAAATGGCCTAATCCTTCTCCTTGGGCATAACTATGCAGACCGACGAGCATGAAGTTAACACCAAAGAAAGTGAAGAGGATGGCAGAATATCCCCAAAATGAAAGCGCGTTGAATAAAAAACGACCTTGTAAACCTGGAATGAACCTCAGGTGTAAAATGACTGCGTAAACTAGTATTGAAACCATGGCCCAAGTTTCTTTAGGATCCCAACCCCAATAGCGACCCCAAGATTCATTGGCCCATACGCCACCTAAGAATGTACCTATCGTTAGCATATAAAGACCAACGGTCATTGTCATTTCTGAGATGTAAGTAATTTCTTGAATATTCAAACGCACCTGCCTAGCGGTTTTTTCGGATTGCAATAAATACAATTTTAAATTAACAAGCCCTAAAATACAGGCAAGTCCAAGAAAACCATAACTACCCGTTATGACAGCAACGTGAATCATTAGCCAATAAGATTTGAGCACCGGAACAAGAGGAGTAATCTCAGGATCCATGAGGTTCATTTCAGAAACCCATAGCATAAGCCCTGCCAATACGGTTGCTCCTGCCAACACAACTTGGTTCTTTCGAGCAAAAACAAACCCAGCAATCATGGTTACCCACGCAATGAAAACAATGGCCTCATAACCGTTACTCCAAGGTGCATGTCCTGAAATTAACCAACGCAGCCCAAGTCCAAGTCCATGGAAAACAAAGGTGAAAATAATCACTCCTATAAAAAACACTTTTGGCCAGTGCAATAGTTTTTGATTCTCATCGGTTTTAACGAAAATACCAATAAAGAAAAGTACCAAAAGAAAAAATCCACCAAGCATGTAAAATTGGAAAGCACGCTTGAAAACTTGCATTTTATTATAGCGAATTTCCATTTTTACCACGGATTCAGAAGGAGCCATCTTATGACCTACTTTTCTTTGAAAGGCCTTAAATTGCTTGAGTAAATCGCTGGCTTGGCCAAAGCTATGGTTCAAACCTCCCTGATGCACGGCTGCCAAATAATTCACAAATAATTTTGATGAAAGCGTATCTTTTTGCCCTAGCTCCATACTGAGTGGAACAAACCAAGAGTTATTGGGGTCATTTTTTGATGGAATCACTCGCATGAACTGCCACATAAATATGTTGTTCAATACTTCGTACTTTTCATTGAGTTTGATGAGTTTCTTATCGAATTCATCTCGCCTTGATTCCAATTTTTGATGTGCTGCATTGTAGGCTGCGGCCCATTTGAATTCGGATTGTTTTGACGTAAGAGACATCATGCTTTCATACTCTTTGAGGTGCAATGGCTCTCGTAAATTTCGAGGAATTTGTATAATAGCTTGATTGACCCAATAGGAAGGATACATGTGCAAACTCAAAATAAACTGAACTGCATTTAAATCTTTAAAATTGTTGCTGTAGGTGAGTTTTCGGGTAAGCTGATCGGCAAGGGTATGAAAAGGTACAACCCGGCCTTCATAGTCCAAAACGAGCATTGAGGCCAATTCGTCGGCGTGTTCTTCACTGATCTCGAAATGAACTGCCTTGGTAATTTTTGACGCAGAAGACGAGTGCTTTTCTGTTGAATGCTTGTGTTGTGCAAGTGCACTTGTGGTAAGTAGCAGCAGCACTCCTAAACTCACTTTTTTAAGTTTAACTTTTTGCAATTGATCGCTTAAAAAAGAAAAGCGCCCAGCAGGTGCAAAAAGAGATAATATCATCGCAAGTGCCATGAGCAAATAGCCAACATAAGTGATATTGGTGCCGAGTGCATCATGATTGACACTTAATTTGGTTCCTTCCTCATTTTCTGGTGTATTGGGATTATCGAGTTCGTAGGATGACTGAAAAAAGCGGTAGCCATCGTAATCAATGACATTATTCATAAAAACTCGTCGGTTGAGCTCTTTGTTATTGCGAGGATCTTTAATAGTAAGTTCACTTTCAAAGGAGGATGGAGCATTTGAACCTGGGTATTTATCCAATTTGAAATCACGACAATGAACTTCAAATGGAATATTTTTTTGAATTGACCCATATTCTAGCTGGTACACTACGCCATTCAAGGCAAAACGCATGGGTTCAGGGAATTGATCTTTTCCGCCCTCAAGTCTCATTCTTTTTGTGACTTGGCCATCATTTAATTCAATGGTAAGGTAATCTTTTCCCGACTTTTTCTTAGCGGCTTTGACTAATGATTTTCTAGCGTGCGGAATCAGTCTCTTATATACAACTTGTTCTCCATCAATTAAATAAAGTGAAAAAGTTTTAAATTCAGACCATTCATTTAATGGATAATTGAAATACAAACTATCTGCAGGTGCTTGACCACTTTCTCTTATTTTTTGCATTTCTGTCATGGGTAAGGACTTCAATTCAAGGGTCGGGTACACCCAAGTTTTACCATCTTTTACATTGAGGTAGATCCCGGGTGCAGCAACTGGCGTTTTTGGCCGCGTTGCCGAAAAGTAAAACGGTGTATTACCTACCATCAGTACATCCTCTTGGGTAAGGAAATTGGATTTTTTACCTTCGGTTACGAGCTCCAAGGCGTTTTCTTTAAAGCGTTGATTCACAAGAAATGAATCAACTCGGTCTGATTGAAAATCAACGTAGCGCAAGGTGATCTCCTTTTTACCAATTTTGGTTTGGTACTCAAAGTGATTGTCATTGAATTCACTTAAATATGTTTTCCAAGCCTGTAGGACAGTGGGTCCATCTTTTTGGGTAATATCTTGTGCATTAATGAGCACATAGGGATCTGCTGTATAAATAAAATTGCTACTCCCACCTTCTCTTATCACCATCAAGCCTTCAAAACTTACATACCTTGTGACTGCTGCTCCAGCCATGATAACAATGAATGCAAGGTGAAAACTTAACACAGCCATTTTCTCTCTACTCCACATTTTGTAGCGGAAAATATTAGAAACAAGAGCCAGTGTTAAATACAACAGAAGGCCCTCGAACCAAGTAGCATTGTATATCGTTAGTTTTGCGGCCTGAATACCATAAATGGACTCAATAAAAGTGGCAGCACCAATAGCAACAAGAAAAACAATAAGGCCGAGGCTTGCCCAGCGCATGGAAAATAAGTGTGAAAAGAGTTTATCCATTCGAGGAATTTTTTTACAAAAATAGCCATTGTAGGCGCAACATTCATTGAAAGCACTTATTCTTGTAAAAAAAAGGAAATGCAACTACTCTTTGCCCATTTTTTTCTTCTGATCGGTTTTCAACTTTTTGCACAGTATAGCCCCTTGGAACATCATTTGAGCGTATATCGTGGCGAACTATATCGATTTACCCTTCCTTTTGATGACACTACACGACTTGTAGACATTTACATACCATGGGAAGCAAAGGGAAAAAGAGGATTGAAAACGCTCTATATGCACGATGGTCAAATGCTCTTTGATAGCACGCAAACTTGGAATCATAAGGAATGGAAAATTGATGAATCCTATGGCTCCACGCTGAGTAGATATGCACATGAACCTTTCATTGTTGTGGGAATACACAACGATCCACAGAATCGCTACGCTGAGTTTTTTCCTCAAAAAGTAGCCCAGAAGATGCCTGCAACTTTCCGTGAAGAATTACTACAAAATCTTTGGAATGGTGAACTCAGGGCAGATGCTTACCTCAATTGGATTGAAAACCAATTGGTACCCTTCATTGAACACAACTACCATGTAGGAAAGAAAACGCAAGATCGTATGGTGATGGGTTCAAGCATGGGGGGGCTGATCAGTCTATACGCGCTTTGTGAAAAGCCAAATTTATTTGGCGGGGCTGCTTGCCTTTCAATCCACACCCCTATGATTAATTATGGGATGTTTAGTGGCCCAATGATTGAAGCACTAGTGGGCCCATTCAACGCTTACTTAGCACAAAATCTTCGAGCTGATCATAGGCACTACTTGTATGTCGATAGAGGTACCGAGTCTTTAGATGCATATTACCAACCTTATCACGATCGCTTGCTCCAAACATTAAATTCGGTTGGATACAATACAGCGAATACTCATTTTTTGGAGGCAATAATCCAAGGAGCCGGTCACGACGAATCTGCTTGGGCCGATCGCTGGCACATTCCCTTATTGTTTATGCTTGAAAATAATGGTTCGCGATAGTTTCCTATATTTGTTCTAGTTACTCATGAAAAGAATCCTGTTATTAGGCGCGGGTTTATCAGCCACATCACTCATCAAATACTTACTTGATCACAGCATCACTGAAGGTTGGCATCTTGATATCATTGATTCTAATATCGATACTGCATTAGCAAAAATAGATGGTCATCCAAGTGGCACGGCGTATCAAATGGATGCACTTGATGCAGCGGCGCGCAAACCCTACATTGAACAAGCCGATCTTGTCATTTCAATGTTGCCAGCTCAGTTCCATGTCGAGGTAGCTCAGGATTGCATTGCGTTAAAAAAACATCTTTTGACCCCATCTTACATTTCAGCTTCAATGCGCATCCTCGATGCTGCGGCAAAGGCAGCTGATGTGCTATTGATGAACGAAATAGGATTAGATCCAGGAATTGACCACATGAGCGCCATGCGTCTAGTTGATAGCATTAAACAAGAAGGAGGAAAACTACTGTCGTTTAAGTCCTATTGTGGTGGCCTTATTTCTCCAGATGCTGATAACAATCCTTGGCATTATAAATTTACATGGAATCCAAGGAATGTGGTTTTAGCGGGGCAAGGCCCGGCGGCGTGCTACCGCGAAATGAATGAACTCAAGTACGTAACTTACCAAAGACTTTTCAAACAACTCGATAACATTCATATTGATGGCTATGGCAACTTTGAGGGTTATGCCAACCGAGATTCCCTGAGTTATTTACATACATACGGCATCGAGGACATCCCCACAATATTTCGCGGGACACTTCGCAGGCCCCCATTTTGCAAAGCTTGGGATGTTTTTGTTCAACTTGGAATGACCGAAGATCACTTTGTGATATCGTCTTCAGCCCAACTTACGCCACGTCAATTTCTAAATGCTTTTCTACCATACAAAGAAGGGGCAAGCGTAGAAGAAAAGTTCAGGACATTTATTGAAGAAAAACAAGACCTCTTCGAACTTTTTCAATACCTAGGTCTTTTTGAAAGCAAGCAAGCTATTGGCATTGAAAATGCTAGCCCCGCCATGCTACTTCAAAAAATACTTATAGAAAAGTGGACCTTGGAGCCAAAAGACAAGGACATGATAGTTATGTATCATGACTTTATCTATGAATTAAATTCAACCAAATATAAGGTTGAAAGTTCACTTGTTTTAGAGGGGAAAGACCAAAAATACACTGCTATGTCAGATACTGTTGGTCTTCCATTGGCAATATGCGCCAAACTCATATTGAAGGGCCAAATTAAGCAAAGAGGAGTTTGCTTACCAATTCAAAAAGAAGTATATGAACCAATTTTAAACGAGCTTGGGCAATTAGGTATTAACTTTACAGAAAAACAAACCTCTCTATAATTATGGACAATCAAGAAAATCAAATGAATATTGAGCTCAATGAAGAAATCGCCTTAGGGGTGTATTCTAATTTAGCTATCATCACACATTCCCCTGCTGAGGTGGTATGTGATTTTATACAAATGATGCCGGGAATGCCAAAAGGCAAGGTAAGGTCAAGAGTGCTAATGACACCTCAAAATGCCAAACGGTTTTTACATGCCTTAGCAGAGAACATTGAAAAATACGAGCAAAATTTTGGTTCAATAGACGAACCGCAAGCAGGTTTTCCACCAATGAATTTTGGAACACCTAGCACTATGGCCTAGTCCCTCATGTGGACGCTCAGCGTTTGTATTCCTATTTATAATTCCGATGTTCGGTCATTGGTAGATACCTTATGCGCTCAAATTGAGCAGTTTAAATTAAATCAAATCAATATTGTTCTTGTAGATGATGCTTCAGAAGACCAATACAAACCACTTTTAAATTTCAATCATCAAGCAGTACAGTGCCATTTGCTCACCGAAAACATTGGTAGATCTAAGATTCGAAATGCTTTTTTAAAATACACCACCTCAACCCATTTACTTTTTATTGATGGAGATAGTTGCGTCAAAAACTCAGATTTCCTGCTGGCCTACAAGCGCTATTTAGATCAAAACCCAAATTGCAAAGTGTTGGTTGGCGCAAGTTGTTATGACCACAATCCACCACCAACAAATCAGCGATTGCGTTGGAAGTATTCTTCTAAAAGAGAGAGCTTAACTTTTGATGAAAGGAAGCGGGATACCCAACATGGATTCAAGACCAATAATTTTGTCATTGAACGTGAGCTTCTTATCGAAAATCCATTTGATGAACGTTTAAACGGATATGGGCATGAGGATACCTTATTTGGCTTTCAATTATTTAAAAAGGGCATTCAAATTGATCAAATAGACAATCCTGTTTGGAATTTAAATCTAGACACTAATGAAATTTTCTTAATGAAAACTGACGAGGCCCTGCGCAATTTATTATGGATCTCGATAAATTTTGAATTGCTTGGTTTGGAAACCGCAAGCCCCCTTCTTCGTATCTACAAAAGATTGAAAACTTTTGTAATCACGCGTTTAATTTTAGGTATGTTGTATTGGAAATCACCCCTACTTAAAAGTTTGCTGCAAACAGGAAAGGCGCCTTTATTCATTTTTGATTTTTACCGCTTGGGGCGTTTGTGGTATCTAGATAAAAACACTCAAAACAAGATCAGTTAAAACCTGCTTGTCTTTTTCCCAATGCTCAATTTGGGCAGCATTAATACAATTATTTTTGAGTCTATTTAATTCATCTAGGTTGCCAAGTAGCTTGTTCACTTCTTTGGCGATTTCTTCTGGATTGATATTTGAAATAACGACGCCGCAATCGTATTTACGAATGATGTTTTCTATTTCAATGAGTTGGCTACAAAGAATGGGTGTATGTGCCTGAATGTAGTCAAAGACCTTATTGGGTAGTGCTAGTTGATAATTTAAACTTAGCGGTTTATCAAGGGCCAACCCTAAATCTGCAGCTGCAGTATATTGCATGAGTTGTCCATAAGGTAGTCGGTCGATAAAAATCACTTTGTTGGATAGTTGGTATTCTAAAACGAGTGTTTTGGCTTTGCCCAAGACATCTCCACTGCCTACAAGGAATAGCTTTGCTCTATCAATGAATTGCATTGCCATTATGGCTTCTTCGATCCCTCGTTGAATGTTCAAGCCACTGCCTTGAATGATCAACATTCTTTCATCCTCCTTTAGTCCAAGAGCCATTTTTGAAAGTGCTTGATGGCCCTCAATGCGTGCAGGCACATTTCTAACTACATAGGTTTGCAATTGATATTTTTTAGAAAAAATCTCGGCAATGGAGGTATTGACGGTAATCATTTGTTTCAATCTAGGCAGAATGAATCGTTCAATGCGCAACCAAAAGTTTTGAATGTGTGGACGATTGACCAGTTCGGGTGTTTCTGTAAATAATTCATGGCTGTCGTAAATGATAGCAATGCGCTTTATCTTACTGATCAGATAAGCCGAAGGCAAGGTGTCTAGGTCGTTGGCAAAAATATAGTCTGCTCGTTTGAAAAGTAAAAAAAGAAAAAAACGCACGTTTAAGGCTGCATAAAATAAGGCGCTCTTTTCAAAGATCAGATTGAAGCGCTTCACGCTATAGTCTCTAGGTGGCATAGGTGGGCTCGTTTTTTTGCATCTTCCGAGCAATATCACCTCATAATTGAGCTCAGTCAGGAGTGAGCAACTGCGATGGACGCGGTTGTCTGTAGCGAGGTCACTTGAGACCGTCATATAAACTCTTTTCTGGCGCATTGAAACAAAAGTAACTAATTCCCGTAATTGAAGCCTGCATTTGAAAAGAGCCCTTTTAGGACTTTGCAGAATTTTTTTCAAAAACTCTTTGTGATAAAAAAAAGTTTTGTACATTTGCAATCCCAAAACGCAGGTTTAGGGCTTACGTTCTTTAAAAATTTGTGAATTACCAACATTCAAACAATACAAGCCGATGTAGCTCAGTTGGCCAGAGCAGCTGATTTGTAATCAGCTGGTCGGGGGTTCGAATCCCTCCATCGGCTCCAGTGTTGGGGAGATACTCAAGCGGCCAACGAGGGCAGACTGTAAATCTGCTGGTGTACACCTTCGCAGGTTCGAATCCTGCTCTCCCCACAAA
>JAURGK010000003.1 GCA_030833845.1 Crocinitomicaceae bacterium
AGTAACAAAACGTATTTCATGATTCAAATTTACACATTCCATTTTTTTAATCGTAAGCAACTTTTTGAATATTTATACGTCTTGAATTAAATTTAACTTTTTCTAAATGAAAAAAATACTACCCTTACTTATATTGGCACTTACATTTTTGAATTTAAATAAAGTGCATGCGCAGTTTGTCATGACTGTGAATGTAGTCGATTGCAGCTCTCCTAGCCTTTGTGATGGCTCTGCCTCAATAGATTCCATGAATACGCAATTTACCACCATTGATTGGTATATGAATGGTGTGCTTATTCAATCGGGTGGTACGTATATTGGAAATCTTTGCCCCGGTAATTACATGGTAATCACCATGGGCAATGGTCTAACAATGACCTCCCCATTTACTATTGGTGTGGGTGCTCCAAATCCTTGTAACGGTTTTACAAGTACCATCCTCTATGGATTGATGAGCGGGCCCACGACCTGTGATGGATGGGTATCGGCCATTGTAAGTGGCGGTACGGCTCCCTACACTTATTTGTGGAGTACATTGGATATGAATTCTACACTGAGCAATCTCTGTTCTGGAACTTACACTGTGAATATCACTGATGCCAATGGTTGCACAACTAGTGCTTCGCAAGCCATTTACTACGACACGACTAATACTAACCCTTGTGCAGGATTTTCGGCTAGTGTAACAGTTACAGACTGCAGTGCACCAGGAGTTTGCGATGGTGAATTAACTGCAACAATGATCAGCGGTACATCGCCATTTATGGTAAGTTGGTCCAATGCTGCCACTACCTACACTATCTCAAATTTATGT
Organism: Crocinitomicaceae bacterium; assembly: GCA_030833845.1. Taxonomy (GTDB): domain Bacteria; phylum Bacteroidota; class Bacteroidia; order Flavobacteriales_D; family Crocinitomicaceae; genus UBA952. Next base: position 815 of record JAURGK010000003.1, read on the forward strand.
TCAGGGGCTTACGATGCTACCATTACAGATGCGATGGGCTGCTCAATAAATATTTCCCAATTTGTTGGTTATAATAATGGCAATTTTGATTCAATTAATGTCATCGGCAACTTAGCTTCTGGTGCAAACATTACTGGAACCATGCTCTCGAATTGGGTTTATAACTGCGATATAGAGCTTTCAATGCTCGACACTGCTTATATGGTATCGGCTACCTTTGGAAACAACCCTGCCAATCAAGATAGTTTATATACGACTTGGTATTTGGTTGATACTGCCGGAGCTTTTACCTATGTAGATTACACTTTTTACGTTCCAGGAGCAGTAGGGAGCTATAATTTAGTGCTTCAAGTGTATTGCCCAATTAAGTCAACCCCTTTGTATTATCAAATCATTTCTCAATTCGACGTGCAAAGTGCTAGTGTCGCTCAAAGCGATATGATCAATTTCCAACTTGCCCCCAACCCAGCTCAACATATTTTATATATAAACGGTCTTGAATCTGGGGCCTATCGCATTTATAATTACACAGGGAAGTGTATCCAGTATGGCGATTTTGAAAAACAAATCAACATCGAGCAACTAGAAAATGGATCTTACCTTCTTTACCTCAATGGCAAGGTACTTCCATTCATTAAAATGTATCAATAAGCGTTCTTAACTTGAAACGCTCTCCAAAGAAAAGGGCCCGCGTTGCGGGCCCTTTTTGATTGAATCTATAAATTATCGAAGCAGTTTCGAGATCTTGATGTTGACTAACCTTTACCCGATCTTACTGCAGGCACCGTTGGTTTTGGGCTCGAAGGAATCGACGGCTTTGGTGCAGCTGGCACCGAAGGTCGAGATGGGGCCGGAGCTGATGGCGTATTTGACCTTGACGGTGTTGAATAAACAGGTTTGGGGCTTGTTGGAGTGGTAGGGTTTCTCTCAAAAGTTGTTGGTCTTTCTTGGGTCTCGGTGTTTGGTCTAGACACATTGTTTTCTTTGCTTGAAACTTGTGGTTTTTCTGCTCCACCGCTTGGTTTAGTTTCAATACTTTGCGGTCTATCTCCTGGAAATTTACCTTCTGAAAATTGATGGTTGTTGTTATTTAACGCTGGGCGTTCTACCTTTCCTAATACTGTTGTTGTTGGATTGGGTATATTAGGTACCGGTGGCACATTCGGTGGAATATTCAAATATCCTTGATCAAAGATGCATCCTCCCATTTCATCGGAAGGCACACCCATTTGCATACAACGCTGACGCGCTTGCTCCCTACTTTGAGCATTCATCTGAGATAAATTCATATAGACCCTCGGGAAGCTTCTATCAGTATACGAAGCAGTTGTATTTCCTGGGCGGTAATCAAATAGCGTATTTTGGTCTGTAAGGCGCCAATCCTCAGCAAAATTCTTTGCCATGTAGGCATTAAACTCTTGTTCAGCTAAGTTGTTCAATTGTGCGGCATTTCGACTATCAAAAGTATAGGCCGATGCAATTGAAAGTGCTGCAATGTTGTTGGGGCGCGGCATATTATTTCTGCTATTGAAATCATCATCGGCAAAACCATTGTTATTTCCAAGCAGACCTTCATACAAATTGCGATCACACTCAAAAACAGCAACCGTTACATTGACAAAACCCCTAACACCAGAATTTCTCACATCGATTACCGTTGTTTCGCCTGTAGGCCAACAAACGGTATAATTGCGCCCATCGAGACGAATTACTCCACCGTGAGGTAAATAATAACTTCTGCCTTGCAATTGGATCGGCTGTCCGTTGAGCCTGAGTGGAGTTTGTTGGAATTCATCTGGTTTGTCTGCTGCATAAAAACAAAGTCGGTCACCAGCTACATTCATGGCAACTGCTGCGTTTAATGAAAAATTTTCGTCTTGGGCACGTTGCCTGGTTTGTACTTCAAATTGGCCATCAGACTTCTTTGACAAAATAAACTCACCAACGGTCTGAAACGAATAAGAGGCGCGATCATATGACTTGAGGTGTGGATCTCCATAAGATCTGCCGTAGGTCCTAGTACAAAAAGTGTTTTGAATCAAGGTACTAAAAAGCACAAGATCTGCCTGTGATGAATTTTGAGCGCTCGAAAGATTTTGGTTTTCAAGCACCATCTGACGTAAATCTTGCCGATCTTTAGCTGGCAAGACACTCAATAACTCGAATGGAGTAAAATCTTCAGGAAAAGTACGGTCCGGAATTTGACGATGCTCAGCCAAGGCCATAATCGCAGCTGCCAACCACGGGCCGCGGACATCATCAAGCCTTTCTAAATGTTCTTTAATTGGGTCGAAAGCAGCGCTCGGTGTTTGTCCATAAATGAAAACTGTCGTGTGAAGCACAGCGACAAAAAAGAGTATAATTTTTTTCATATATTTTAGTTTAGCTTTTGATACCATAGCAAGTTTCGAGCCAAAAAAATTATTCATTGAATTTATACCCGATACCTTTGATTGTGGAGATGTATTGATCTCCAATTTTTTCTCTGATCTTACGAATATGCACGTCTATAGTACGATCACCAACAATGATGTCTGTGCCCCAAACTTTTTGTAAAATTTGGTCGCGCTTAAAAACAAAATTTGGGCGTGAAGCCAACAAGGCCAGTAACTCAAATTCTTTTCTCGGAAGTTGTATTTCAATACCGTCTTTTTCCAAAAGGTATTTTTCCCGATTGATATAAAAAGCTTGTTGCTTTTGAGGTTGTTGTAATTTGCTTCTTCTGAGCATGGCTTGAATCCTTGATAACAATACCTTTGTTTTGATAGGCTTGGCAATGTAGTCATCGGCGCCAGCGTCAAGGCCTGCAATTTGACTATAATCCTCGTTTCGAGCCGTTAAAAAGCAAATAAGGATATCTTGATTTTTTTCATCGGCTTTGATGCGTTCACAAACTTCTATGCCATCGAGTTGTGGCATCATCACGTCAAGCAATATCAAATGAGGTTTTTCTTTTGCAATGATCTCTAGACATGAGAGTCCGTTGTCGGTGACCGAAACCTGATACCCTTCCTTTTCTAAGTTGTATTTCAACAGAATACGGATATCTTCTTCGTCATCAACAATGAGAATATGGGCTTGATTCATAGGGTAAAGTTATGTATTCTAGGTATGGATAGCTTTGATGGTAAGTAATTTTTTAGCAAAAATTTAACAAGGCACTGTAACCATTAATAAAAATTACGCTTAACTTTGTAACACTAGTAGTAGGTTTAGGTTAATAGTCAAGAGCTTTGGTCCGCCAAAGCTCTTGGCTTTTAAAGATGATTATGAAAATCAAAATCCTCATGGTAGAAGACGATATCAGCCTTGGTATCGTGGTTTCGGATCAGCTTCGGGCCGATGGATATGCCGTTACTTTATGTGAAAATGGTGCAGAAGCATTGCGGCGATTTCAAGAAGAACCTTATCATCTGTGTATTTTTGATGTCATGCTTCCTATCAAAGATGGTTTTACCCTAGCTCGAGACATACGCAAACAAAATACCGAGATTCCAATCCTTTTTCTATCGGCAAGGAGCCAAACGGCAGATAAAATCGAAGGATTCAACGCTGGTGCAGATGACTACCTCACCAAACCGTTTAGTGCCGAAGAATTACAATTAAGGGTAAAAGCCTTGCTCAAACGTGTCAAATTGCAAGCGGATACACCAGAATTGAAGGTGGTGACGATTGGTCTTTATACCTTTGACACGGAAAATTTCACGCTACAATCTCCTTCTCAATTAATTACGCTGACCAAAAAAGAGGCCATGATACTGAGAACGCTATATAAATACAAAAATCAACTCATTCCGCGAGATGTGATTTTGAATTCGGTTTGGGGGCAAGATGATTACTTTGTTGGGCGTAGTTTGGATGTTTTTATCACTAAACTTCGTAAATACCTCAAAGAAGATCCAAATATTCAAATCAATAATGTGCACGGGGTTGGTTTCAAATTTGAATGTCAATGCAATTGATATTGCACATTGAATCAAGCACCACCGTTTGTAGTGTAGCGCTTTCAGCCGAGGGTCATTTGCTTAATTTTATCGACAAACAATCCGAAGGCTATATTCATGGTGAATCACTTACACTCATGATAGAAGAACTTTTCCAAAAAGCAGGCCGTAAATTAGGAGATCTTTCAGCCATCAGTTACAGCGCTGGGCCAGGATCTTATACAGGATTGCGCATTGGACTCTCTACAGCCAAAGGACTTTGCTATGCACTGTCCATTCCATTAATCGCCATCCCTACACACGATATTTTATTTGAGATGGCACGAGCTGCCTATCCGTCATCGACAAAAAATATCATTGCAATGCTTGATGCAAGGCGCACTGAAGTGTACTTGCAGTCTTTTGAATCTTCAGGCCAGGTAATTTCAAGCTTACAATGTGCCTTACTAGATCAAATGCCTCCTTTGGAAAATTTACCAGCAATAGTTGTCGGCGATGCCAATCTAAAGGCTAAAGATTTCTGGACACAAAAGGAATTGACTTGGTTAGACACACCCATCTCTGCCAAATTCCAAGTAAATCCATCCACTAAGGCATACTCAGAAAAAAAATTCGAAGACACCGCTTACTGCAATCCAATATATTTGAAGGGGGCAAATGGAATCTTACTCTAAACAAAATCTAAAATCATTATTTTTTTTGTTCAACGTATGCGAATGCTTCTTAACTTTGTACAAAGCCGACGCTTAACATGACTGAACATCTCAATACGCTTTTATCTGAAATACGCTCGCGTAGTTTGCAACTTGCCACGGATTTAAAAAACGAACGCGCAAAGCAACTTGCATTACAACAAGAATTAGAGCAAACACAAGCCCTCTATCTTGCTGAGAAAGCTGCTGTTTCAGAGTTAAAAGTGCAAATTGAAACGCTCAATATGTCATTGGCTGAGGCTCAAAACAAAGTTGTGGAGGTTCCTGTTGCTGCGCAAAGCCGCAATCCGCAGGAAATTGATGCACTTGTGAAGGAAATTGAATTCTGTATAGAAATGCTCAAGCAAGCTTAAATGACAAAAATAGCGCTTAAAATCAATATTGCCGGCCGAACTTACCCCCTCAACGTCCCCGAGGCGGAGGTAGAGGCAGTTCATCATGCCGCCGCTGAAGTGAATAAAGCAATTGACTTGTTGCGAAAAAACTATGCCGTTAACGATACCCAAGATCTCTTGGCAATGTCGGCACTCCAACTATTGACCAAAGCAAAAGCAGAGGCCAAGCCAGTTGAAAAAATGCCAGACTATTCCGATATAGAAGCCGCACTCGCAGCCCTAAGAGAAGACTTGGAAAACATTCAATAACTTTCATTTGTATCGGCTCCATTGACTACAAATATGACGTAGTATGGACATTATGTGGATTTTAATCGGTTCCCTTGGAGGAGGTGTAGCTACCTTTGTAGCACAGAAAACACTCCTTAAAAAGGATGCCGAACGCATTATCAAAGAAGCTGAAACAAAAGCTGAAACAATTCAAAAAGAAAGAGCCTTACAAGCCAAAGAACGCTTTTTAAAACAAAAAGAAGAGCACGAAGAAGTCATCAAAGATCGCGAACGAAAAATGCAATCTAATGAAGATCGCTTTCGCACTAAAGAAAAGACGCTGAATCAAAAATTAGAAGAGATTGGCAGAAAAGAAAAAGACCTTGAGCAAACTCAAAATGAATACCAAACCAAAGCACAGCTTCTAGAAGCCCGAACGCAAGAGCTCGACAAAATTCATCAAAAGCAAATTGCTGAACTCTCTAAAATTGCCCAATTGGCACCCGAAGATGCCAAACAGCATCTCATGCAGGCACTCACTGATGAAGCTCGCACGGCAGCAATGGCAACCATTAAAGAAATTACAGAAGAGGCCAAACTCAATGCCAATAAAGAAGCACGCAAAATTGTGATCCAAAGCATTCAGCGCGTTGCCACCGAACAAGCCATTGAAAACGCCGTTTCGGTATTTAATATTGAATCTGACGAAGTCAAAGGAAGAATTATTGGTCGCGAGGGTAGAAATATTCGTGCCTTAGAAGCAGCAACTGGAGTAGAAATTATCGTAGATGACACCCCAGAGGCCATCATTCTTTCTTGTTTTGATCCTGTACGCCGAGAGATTGCAAGACTCAGCTTACATCAATTGGTCTCGGACGGTCGTATTCACCCTGCACGCATTGAAGAGGTGGTTTCAAAAACCCGCAAACAACTCGATGAAGAGATCGCCGAAACAGGCAGACGCACCTGTATCGATCTAGGTATTCATGGTTTGCATCCAGAATTGATGCGAATGGTAGGGCGCATGAAATTTAGATCGTCATATGGACAAAACTTGCTGCAACACTCCAGAGAAGTTGCGAATCTTTGTGCTATTATGGCCGCAGAACTCGGTTTAAATGTCAAACTGGCTAAACGTGCAGGTTTGCTGCATGATATTGGAAAGGTGCCTGATGAAGAACCAGAATTGCCGCATGCCATTCTCGGTATGAAAATAGCCGAAAAATTTGGCGAGAAAGGAGACGTACTCAATGCCATTGGCGCTCACCACGATGAAATAGAAATGACTACACTCATTTCTCCAATAGTTCAAGTTTGCGATGCAATATCTGGCGCACGCCCAGGCGCACGTCGTGAAATTGTAGAGGCTTACATTAAACGCATCAAAGAACTTGAAAATTTAGCGCTTTCTTACGACGGTGTGGGCAGCGCATATGCTATTCAGGCTGGGCGTGAATTACGCGTCTTGGTCGAGGCAGAAAAAGTGAGCGATCAACGCGCCGAAGAACTTTCATTTACCATTTCTCAGCGGATCCAAACCGAAATGACCTACCCGGGTCAAGTCAAGGTAACGGTAATACGCGAGAAAAGAGCTGTCAATTACGCTAAATAATATGATGATGCGTTCCGAGCTATTTCAATGCCTGATTGCCGGGCCTTGTTCGGCCGAGACACGCAGTCAAATACTCCAAACAGCGGAAGGTCTACGAGATCTTCCGCTTTCTTATTTTAGGGCAGGTATTTGGAAACCACGCACCCAACCCGGTGCATTTGAAGGTATCGGCAATGAAGGCTTAGTTTGGCTTCAAGAAGTGAGAGAAAAATTCGGTTTCAAAATTTGTACTGAAGTGGCAACGGCCGAACATGTGAAGGCGGCAGTTGAACATCAGCTAGATATGGTTTGGATTGGCGCACGCTCAACGGTTAATCCTTTTACAGTTCAAGAACTCGCCGAGGCATTAGAAGGCACGAGGATTGCGGTCATGGTGAAAAATCCTGTGAATCCCGACCTTAAACTTTGGCTTGGGGCCATTGAGCGGCTCGAACGCCATCAGATAAATGTCATTGGAGTGATCCACCGGGGTTTTTCAGTCTATCAAAAAACTAAATACCGCAACAATCCGCATTGGCAAATTGCCATTGATTTCAAACAAGCACGTCCCGACCTACCTCTACTTATGGATCCCTCACATATTGGTGGAAGGGCAGCCCTCATCGGGCCTTTGGCCCAACAAGCGCTGGACCTTCATTACGACGGACTAATGATTGAGACTCATTGCAACCCTAAACATGCTCTTACCGATGCCAAGCAACAAATTAGTCCAAATGAATTGGCAACAATCTTTAATGCATTAGAACCAAGGCCCAAAAACGACCAATTGAGTTTGGTGCTCACCAATCTGCGAGAAAAACTCAGTAGCATTGACGATTCACTCATCGAACTCTTAGAGGAGCGTATGAATTTATCTTATCAAATTGGGATGCTCAAGCGCAGCCATAACTCACCGATATTGCAAGTAGAACATTGGGAAGCTACCAAACGTATTTTTATTGAAAAGGCCCTACAATCCGGATTAGCTATGGAATTTATTGAACAGTTCATTAAGATGATCCACGAAGAATCTTTAAGAATTCAACTCGACATCAATAAGGAGCATCATGCTAGTTAAGGCCAAATCCATTCATGGTACATTAATGGCCCCTCCATCCAAAAGCCATGGTCAGAGACTACTTTTGTTATCCTGCCTCTGTGAAAACTCTAATCCGATACAAAATTTAGGGACAGATCAAGACACCCAAGCCATGCTCAAGGCAATTCAAGGATTGAAAGAAGCAAAAAAAGAAGGTCAAAATACTGGAACTATATATGTTGGCGAAAGTGGTTTTGCATTGCGGACATTGGCTTTTGTAGGCAATGTTTTTTATGAAGAATATAAAATGGAAGGCTGTGGAACGCTACTGAACAGAAAACATAAGTCCACAATAGAAATCCTTGAGCAGCTTGGTCTAAGCGTTGCACATAAAAATTTTCAATTGCCCTTCATTATTTCGGGACAAATAAAAAATCAGAACTTGGTAATTGATGGTTCTGAAGGGTCACAGTATGTGTCTGGGTTGTTTTTACTGGCCGCTATCACGCCAGGAAGCTGGCACCTTCAAATAGAAAATCTTCGAAGCAGGGCTTATTTTGACATGACCTTAGCTTTACTCAAAGACGCTGGATTTCTGTTTAAAAGAACTCAGGACAACTTTGAATTTCATGGCGCACAGCAATTAAAATCAAGTAAAGAAATTGTTGAAGGAGACTGGAGCAGTGTCGCAGGCTTTTTAGTTGGCGCAGCAATCAATGGAAATCTTAGCATTGATGGGCTCAATAAAAGTAGCCTACAACCTGACAGTCAACTATTGGTGGCACTCAAACAATTTGGTGGCAAACACAGATGGGAAGACCATACCTTAATTGTAAATTCTACCGACCAAAAACTTCCATTTGACTTCGATTGTACGCATTGCCCTGATTTATTCCCTGTGCTTGTAGTGTTGGCCTGTGCTGCCAATGGCAAAAGCAGTATCAGTGGTATTGAGCGTTTGAAAAACAAAGAATCTGATCGTTTATTGGCCATGAGCCAAGCATTAGATCGGTGGGGAATCCATTACCAAATTAGAAATAACACTTTGTTTATTGAAGGTAAAGGAAAGGTCAATTCTTCCAATATTAAGACTCATCATGATCATAGGATTGTCATGGCGGGTGCAATAAGCTCGCTTCTGAATCCTTCGGGCCAAACACTCGAAGAAACTGGATCGGTCAAGAAATCATATCCCGATTTTTTTAAAGATTTTGAAATCCTTGCAAACTAAGGCATTTGCATGATGTACTCTTCAAAAGTGAGTTCCAAATGTTTTAACCTTTCTTTGATGTCTTTTTTTCGCTGTGCATCAATACCCGGTTCTTTTAGGAGCAGTTCAAAATAAAGACGCACTTTTGAAGTGTCGCGGGGTGAGTTCATATCATAAGAACTAGCTAAACTTTCCAAAACTAACTTACGTTCCTTGAAATTTGGAAAGCGCTCAAGTAAGGTGTCTGCGTAGGCCCTAGCCTCGAGCGGAGCACGCAAATTTTCATAAATCATGTGCGTTTTGAACAAACAAACAGCACTGTAATTATCTGAAGGAAAGGCCCTACTATAAGCCGTAAGTCTATTGATTAATTCAATTTGGGCCAGACTGGTAATTTTGAGCGCTTTTTGAGGGTCTTTTTGTAGCGCCATAAGAGAATCCTCATAGGTTTTGATGCGCTCTTTGAGCTCAGTTTTTTTAGAACTAGATTTTGTGCTGTCTGCACAACTGAACATCAAAAATGTTGAGCTCAGCATAATAATAGTTATTTGTTTGATCATGATATTAAATCATTCGTTGTTTTTTTGAGCCTGTAAAACTCATTTTATAATCAACCGAAATGGCTCCCTGACTGATATTACCCAATCTCTTGAGCAAAAGTTTTTTCTTTAAAGGGCTGAGGTGATCTGTAAATAATACTCCCTCTATATGGTCATATTCATGCTGAATAATGCGTGCAGCATAACCGTCGAACCATTCTTCGTGAAATTGCCAATTTTCATCGTAGTATGTAATAAGTAAGCGCTCTTGGCGCTGAACATTTTCACGGATCCCAGGAATAGACAAACACCCCTCCTGAAATGCCCAATTAGCGCCTTGCTCTTCTTCAATAATCGGATTGATGAATACTTTTTTGAAATTTTCAATGCCTGCTGCTTTCGGATCTGGCTCTTCGTCTTCTTCATCTGCAAACGGACTTCCGTCTACAATAAATAGGCGAATACTTTTGCCAATTTGTGGGGCAGCTAATCCTACTCCTTTGGCATGATACATTGTTTCAAACATATCAGCGATCAATTGCTGAAGGTCTGGATATTGTTGATCAATTTCTTCTGCTTCTTTCTTCAATACTGGATCGCCGTATGCAACTATAGGTAATATCATGATGCAAATTTAAAAAGGATTAGCTAAGACTCAAGTATTCTTGCAAAATCAATGCTGCTGCAACCTGATCTATCAATCCTTTGTCCTGTTTTTTCTTCTTATGCCCCATCTGAGCTATGGATTGGCTAGCCATCTTGGACGAAAAACGCTCGTCAAAAAATACAATCTCTATTTCAGGATATACCAATTGTATGGCAGCCTTAAACAAGCGCACATTTTCTGTGATATGCGAATCCGTGCCATCTAATCTGGTTGGAAACCCGATGACAATAGTTGTAATATGTCGTTTTGGTATTTCGATGGCCAACCATTTTTCAATTTCTTGAGAAGCGACAGTGGCCAGTGGGCTAGCAATGATACGCTGCGGATCGCTAATTGCTACGCCACAGCGCACAAGTCCAAAATCTATGCAAAGTACAACTGACATCAAACAAAATTACACAGATTTAAGGCAGGAACATTTGCTGTCTACACAAATAAACATCATTCAGTAAAGTATTTGTAATTTTACGAAGTGAAAATTCCTGTATTATTTGTCATTTTGACTTTCGCCTTGGTTTCTTGTTATGAACCAAATAATGAGAATCAAGGCTCGAAGGATCAAGTCACATTCAATCCTAAATTCGATGGGCTCGATGCTTTTCTTAATTACAAAGAAAAGGTAGACCAGTACAAAAACTTGAAGTCACTCCCTTCCTTGTTTTACACGCATTTTTCAGGTTATACGCTTCAGTCTAAAGTGCAATTAACAGGCAATAATGAATTGATCAAAGCCAACTTGGAGAAAATGGATACCAACGGTTTGCAAACCATCTATTCTTTTTACTTTCTCCAGGAGGTTTTGAGTATGGTGACGATTTCAAAGTCCAACAATAAGCCAGCGGCACCAACTCAAGAACAAATAATTGTTTTTTACAGCGCTGCACAAAACCCAATTGGTGCCTACAGGAGCACAAGCCATACTCAGAAAGCTCAAAACCAGGGAGCAAAGACATTTCAATCAATTTCTGTTACAAAATCTTTGCATCATCAAATTGATCAGCACCTGCAATATATCACAGAAATGCAAAATCAAGAAGGCAGATTTGAATTGTATTTTCAAGACTTTGACGAAGCATTCAATAAAAAATTTGTTCAGTTTGGAAATAATGAATTTTCGACCAACCTTGCCTTTGCTCCCAATGAAATACTCATTGAAGAACTGCAAAAAAATCCAAGCCTTTACACGAACAAAAAATTTCATATTCAGCACCAACAAATTCAAGAGGCCTCCGGACTTTCGTATCAGGTATTGGTCTCTATAGAAAAACTCTAATGCAACAAAAATGGTGCTTCATCCGTCTTCATATAATATTCTGATTCTTTTTTCATGAAAAAACTTCTCCTTTTCACTTTATTTTCGTTAGTCTACAGTTCTTTTTACAGTCAAAAAATGACAGTATCTGGCCGTGTAGTTGATAGCTCAGGCACCACGCCGATTCAGCATGCAAGTATCATGGCTATTCATTTACGAGACTCTGTGTTGGTTCAATATACCCGCTCTAACCCGAACGGTGAATTTAATTTCTCTGGCCTTCCACTAGATTCTTTTCAGTTAATTATCGAACACAGCAACTGGACACCAAGAAGTATCTATCTAATGGGGTCTTCTAAGAAAAATAGTTTTGAATTGCCAGATATTCGCCTTTACCCCAAGGTACAAGATGTGAAGGATATCGTAGTTACGCGCAACCGTAACGCGATGTATTTTAGTGGCGACACACTCATTTTTGTGGCCGATTCATTCAAGGTGGCAGAAAATGCAGTAGTGGAAGATTTGCTCAAGAAACTTCCCGGAATTAAGGTAGAAAATGACGGTAGTATTACTTCTCAAGGTAAAGAAATCAGTCAAGTACTCGTTGATGGAGATGAATTCTTTGGCTCCGACCCTACTATTGCCACTAAGAATTTGGCTGCAAAAGGTGTAGAATCTGTACAGGTCTATGAAAAAAAGAATGAAGATGCCGCTGCGGGCGAGGATGACAAAATACAGGTACTTGATCTCAAGCTCAAAGACGAAGCAAAAAGAGGCTATTTTGGAAAGGCTGCCGTTGCTTCGGATTTTAATCAAGGTGCTGCTGAGGAAGGGTTCTATGAATCTGAATTGCTCTTTAATAAATTTGATAAAACCCAAAAAATATCCGTATTCATGTTGGCCTCTAATACACCAAAGTCAAGTTTCGGCTTTGGTGACATGAATAAGTTTGGCCTAGATAATGAAAGGAATGCCAGTGGGCTAAATTTCTGGGATCGAGACTCAAAAGGGAACAACTCCGGTATTCCTCAAACACTCAAAACAGGGATTTATTACAATGATCGTTTGAGTGAAAAGCTTAAAATGGGTGTAAATTATGCATACTATGATAGCCGTTTGCAAGCCAATTCAAGTTCGCAAACACAATATTTTTTGGCTGACAGCTCCTATTATACCAAAGATTCCTCCAATAATTATAACCTAAGTGGCTCTCACCGAATCAATATGAATTTGCAAATTGATATAGATTCTTTGACCAAACTCGAAATCAAACCTAATGTGCACCTAGATAATGGTGAACAAAATAATACCTCTATCAACGATTTTCGAAACCAAAGCTTTGATTCGTATTTAAAAACAAATGTGAATAACAAGTATAATTCAAATGGTTTAAGCAGCAATTCTGAGGCTATTTTGAGAAGAAAATTTGGCAAAAAAGACCGCGAACTAGAAGCAAAATATATATTGCGATATAGTGAGAATAACTCGGATGGCAACTTGATAACAACAAACGAAGTGGGCATGATTATAGACACACTTTTCAATCAACGCAAAACCGTAGATAATAAGAATTCAACCCATTATTCCACACTTACCTACACGGAGCCCTTGAGAAAAAATCTTTTGTTAACCACAGAATATTTTTTAGAACTTGGCACCTCAACACAAGCACGCTACACCTACAATCCAAATTTTTCAGGGGTTTATAATGAAATCGACAGCACTTTTACCAATGATTTTGTCAATGACCGTTTTCAACAACGCGGCACAATGATTCTTACGTACCTAATTAAAAACCAACGCATTACGGGTGGTTTGGGATACCGCAACATTCAGATTAACAACCTCAATCAATTTACTGGACTGGGTATCAACCAGAATATATACAATTTCTTGCCCAACTTTTCTTATCAGTTCAAACCCAGCATGGCCAAGCGCATCAATATTCGCTACAGTACAAGCTCTGCTCCTCCGAGTGCCAATGATTTGCAACCTGTCCAAGACAATACCAACCCAAACCGCATACAAGAAGGTAATCCTGATTTAAAGCCCAATTACCAACATCAGCTAAACTTCAATGCCAACGTCTGGCAAGCCATGACGGGCCGATATTTTTGGTCGGGGGGGAATGCCTCTTTCATTCAAAATGCTTTTGGGAATAGCACCACTTTTGATCAATTTGGTCGAACTTTATCTAAGACCGTAAATGTCGATGGCAATATGTTTGCTACGATTTATGCCGGGGGCGGCTATCCTATTTTAAATAGGAAAATCACCTTTGAGCCCAGTATGAATGCCTCGTACTTTAAAAACAATAGCTTTATCAATAATCAACTCAACACCACTAGTACCGCAACCCTCAGCGGTGATTTCGGCATCAAACTCAATTTAGATAGTTTGGAAGTAGAGCTTACAACTAGTTATACGTATGTGATGCCAACTACCACACTTAATTCATTCTCTAATCAACCCTATTCTACCCAATTATACGGCATAGTTGGTGATTGGCGCATGCCGTCTAAATGGCGCTTTAAATGGGAGGTCAACTACACTTTGAACAGAGGTAGAGCTGATGAATTTAACCGAAACTTCTTGATTATTGATGCAGAACTTAATAAAGCGTTCCTTTCAACAGGAAACTTGATTGTCGGGCTTTCTATCAATGACTTACTGAATCAAAACCTCAACTTACAACGTTCCGTTTCGGGCAACATGATTACCGACAACTACACAAGAATTATCTCTAGGTATTTTATGGCCCGTTTAACTTATAAATTCAACAACAACAAAACCCGTGAAGAAGATTTACGTATGTGGCATTAGTGCCTTTTTGCTATGCATCCAGGTATGGGCTCAAACTGATTACATTCATTCAGGAAAAATCACCTTTGAGCGTAGAACCAACCTTGAAAAAAGGTTTGGATCAGATCAACGCATGAAGCGTTTTATCAATGAAGATAACAAAATTCGCGTTGAACAATTTTCTTTGTCCTTCAATGACACGGCCTCCTATTTTGCAGTAGTGCCGAGCAATGAACCCGAAGAAATGGCTTGGCTCACCACAAAAAATGCCTATTACCAAAATTTAACTGGCCAAAATCAATTGATGATGCTCGCTGTATTTGGTCAGAATGTTTATGTTTCGGATAGTCTACCTCAACGCACTTGGAAAATTACGGATAGCAAACGCACCATTTGTGGCTATGAATGTCGAAAGGCAATTTATCAAAAAAATGACAGTACCCGACTCTATGCCTGGTATACACCAATGCTTGTTCCCTCTGTAGGGCCCGAAGGATTTTGTGGACTACCGGGAACAATCCTTGGCTTGGCAACTGAAGACGGAGGCATCGTCTACTTTGCAAAAAAAATTGACGTTTTGCCACCAAAAAAAGAAGAACTATTACTGAGCCCCGGAAAGAACAAAGTTTACTCTATCAATGAATTGCGCTTGAAAATAGAAAAAGACTACGGTTCAACGCCTTGGGGCAAAAGACTTTTTGATGATCTTTTTCGTTGGCTTTAATTTGCAAAGGCCAAGCGCAATGATTAAATTAGTCCAATAATCCGCTCATGAAAGGCATCATCCTAGCCGGTGGTTCAGGCACCAGATTGCATCCTTTAACCCTTGCTGTTTCTAAGCAGCTTATGCCGGTTTACGACAAACCGATGATTTATTATCCGCTTTCTATTCTGATGAGCGCTGGAATAAGAGAAATATTAATCATCTCTACCCCCTTGGATTTGCCGCATTTTCAAAAACTCTTAGGCGATGGAAGTCAGCTCGGATGCCGTTTTGAGTATGCCTTTCAAGAAATACCTAATGGCTTAGCGCAAGCCTTTGTCATTGGAGCAGATTTTATCGGAAAAGATAAAGTAGCGCTTATTTTAGGTGACAATATTTTCTACGGCGTTGGAATGGACACGCTACTCAAAGAGAATAATGACCCCATTGGTGGTGTGGTATATGCCTATCATGTCAGCGATCCTGAACGTTATGGAGTGGTGGAATTCGATGCGCAGAACAAGGCCATTTCCATCGAAGAAAAACCCAAACAACCCAAGTCCAATTACGCGGTTCCGGGACTGTATTTTTACGATAATTCAGTGCTTGAAATTGCAAGGAATTTAAAACCCTCCCAAAGAGGAGAATATGAAATTACGGACATCAATGCTGAATACCTCAAAAGAGGGCAACTAAAAGTGGCCATCTTAGACCGCGGAACAGCATGGCTTGATACTGGTACTTTTAATTCCTTGATGCAGGCTGGTCAATTTGTTCAAGTCATTGAAGAACGGCAAGGACTAAAGATAGGTTGTATTGAAGAAATCGCATATAGAAATGGCTTTATTGATTCTGTACAACTCAAACATTTGGCCAACGGACTTGTTAAAAGCGGATATGGATCTTATTTACTCCAACTGCTTAAAAATAAATGAAAGTCCTAACCACTTATAATTCGCTATTAGAAGAAGCCCTCGGCGATCAACATTTTGCTGTCGATCCCAAAAATTTATATGACCCCTTGCGCTATTTTCTCCAATTAGGAGGCAAGCGCATGCGCCCAATGCTCAGTTTAATGGGATGCAAGCTTTTTGAAAAGGATTTTCAAAAAGCTTTACCAGCAGCGTTATGTGTGGAGTATTTTCATAATTTCTCCTTGATCCATGACGATATCATGGATGCTGCACCACTTAGAAGAGGGCAAGCTACCATACACCAAAAATGGAATCAAAATATCGCTATTCTTTCTGGTGATGTGTTGCTTGTAAAAGCCTACGAGCTTTTATCAGGCTACGACGCCGAGACTTTCCTAGCGCTTTTTAAAGTATTTAACCGCACGGCTGTCGAGGTTTGTGAAGGCCAACAAATGGACATGGATTTTGAATCACGCTCCGATGTAACTGAGGCAGAATACATGGAAATGATTCGACTTAAAACATCTGTACTATTGGGCTGTGCACTTCAAATGGGTGCTGTCATTGGCAATGCAGGGGCAACCAATGAAGCTTTAATATATGAATTTGGTACTCAGTTAGGGTTGGCCTTCCAAATACAAGATGACCTGCTAGACTTATTTGGCGATCAGACACTTGTAGGTAAACAAGTAGGTGGTGACGTTTTGGCCAATAAAAAAACCCTACTGTCTATTAGTGCAAAACATGCTGCAGACCCCTCTGAACTTATCGAGTTGCAAAAAATTGAAGCATTAGAAAATCCAACGGAAAAAATTGAAAAAACCAAATTGCTTTATGAAAAATTAGGTGCTCGTGCCTATTGCCAAGAACGCATGGAATTCCACCACCAAAATGCACTCAAGGCTTTAGATCGCATCAATTGTAGTCAATCAAAAACTGAACTAAAAGAATTGGCTATTTATTTGTTCGATAGGGCTTTTTAATTCTTTTTTCGGCTATTTTTCCTTATATTTGTCTATTATCAAAAAAAAACAACAATGAAAAAACTTTACGTATCCTTTCTTGCCATCATGGCGGCAGGTACTTTTCACGCACAAGTGAAAAGCACAAACGTGACACGTCTAGACAAAAAAGCTTCATTTGAAGTTGGTTCTAACGTTGCTCACAAACCTTTGGCTGTTTCCAAAGCCACTACTATTTGGTCTGATGATTTTTCTACTCCTGCAAACTGGACTCTTGCAAGCACTGGTGCAAATACAGAGCAATGGCACATCATCAATACACCAAATTCTATTCCAGTTAGTGCATTGAGCCCATTCGCTTCACCAACTGCGTCTAATGGATTTTTATTCGTTAACTCAGATGCCAACAACACCATGGATATGGATGGCACACCAATCATCACAACTGCTACCTCTGGAACAATCGATTGTTCTTCACATAGTGTAGTGAAACTGAAATACAACCACAATTTCCGTTGGTGGCATGACACCCGTGGCGTTCGTGTTTCTGGAGATAACGGTGCGACTTGGACTGAATTTTTAATCTCTGACGAAGTTGATTATTTTACACCTAACCAAAATTCTGGCAACCCGGAGGTTACAATCTTAGATGTATCATCAGTGGCAGCTGGTTCATCACAAGTACAAATTCAGTTCTATTATAACGATAACGATTATTGGGGTTGGTACTGGGCTGTTGACGATGTTGAATTGTACGTTCCTGAAGCCAATGACCTTAAATTGAACAGTATTTACTGGGGTTCTACAGGATTCTGGGCTGAGCGTTTGGCTTACTACCAAGTACCTGCTTCTCAGGTAACTGAAATCGAGTTTTCTGGTTTGGTAGAAAACATTGGTTCGCAAGACCAACAAGACGCCGTATTTACAGCAACAGTTGGTACATTTACAGGCACTTCAGCAGCTACACCAGTATTGGTTGGAAATGTTGATACTTTGGCCTGTACTACCACACTTACTCCAGGAACAGCAACCGCTACCCTTTCTTTGAACGGATCAGTTGCGATGGGTAATGTTGATGGAGACGCTACCAACAACACTCTTGCCAATTACGCAGCAATTGAAATTAACCCATACGTTTATGCACGCGACAATGGAACTGCAACCAACGGTTCTTTCAATGGCGGTATGGGCTTTGAAGTAGGTAATATTTTTGACATCTTCGCTAACACATCAATTGGTGGTGGTTCTGTGTATGTACACAGCGCAGCAGAAGCAGGAGCAGAAATTTATCTTAAGTTATATTCAATTGATCCAACCTCTGGTGACTTCCTATATGTTGATGAAACTGGCCCATATGTTCTTCAGGCTTCAGACATCGATGCGGAGGTAACGCTTTCATTCTTAGGCGGTAGCTACCCACTCAATGCCGGTGAAGCTTACCTTTTGGTAGCAGGTTCAAACGGTGACGGTGGTGCAACAAACGACCTAGTTGTAGGTACTGCAGGCCCTTCACCAGCACAAACATGCTACTACTATGACATGACTGACCTTACTTGGTACTACACTACTTCTCAACCAATGGTTCGCATGAATTTTGACCCAGCTTTAGGTCTTGCTGCTGCAAACAACAGTTTTGGTCTTGAAGTTGCTCCTAACCCAGCAGCAGATGCAACTAGCCTCACTTTCACAGTGAAGAACACCTCTGATGCTTTGATCAATGTGATTGACATGGCTGGAAAAGTTGTTGCAACTCAATCTTTGACTGGAGTAAATGGAACACAAACTGTGGAAATCAATACTAGCGCTCTCAATAGCGGAATGTACACAGTAAATGTGACAGCAAACGGAACTTCTGTAAGTAAGAAACTTGCTATCCGCAAATAATCATTTCCTCTAAGGAACGAAAAAGGGAGCCCAAGGGCTCCCTTTTTTATTATCTCAAACTAAAAGCTAAAACCTCATCGATAAATAGGTCCGGAGCTTCTGCATGCACCCAATGCCCTGCATTTGGTACAGTGGCTAAATGCATGTCAGGATAGTGAGATTCTAAATCTGATATATCTTCGTCTAGGATATAATTAGAAAGTTCGCCACGAATAAATAATGTAGTTGTAAAAGACTCTACTTTGGGCAATGCGCTTAAAATTTCGGGCATACTTTTCTCCAGAACCGAAAAATTAACTCTCCATGCAAGCTGACCCTTCTCTTTCCAAAATAAATTTTTCAGTAAAAACTGTCGGACACCATCCGAATCAATATACTTACAGAGTATCGCCTCGGCTTGGTTTCGGGCACTTAATACAGTTAGATCTATTGCATGAATTGCTGCCAATATATGATTATGATGCGGCATATAGGCTTTTACGCCCATATCAACAACAATTAATTTCTGCAGACGGTCTGGAAAGGTTTGATCAAAATGCATTGCAAGTTTCCCTCCCATTGAATGACCAAGCAAGATGGGTGCTTGGATATCAAGATCATTAAAAAGTTCATCCAAGTCTTGGACCATCAGTTGATACGAAAACTCTTCAGACCAAGGCGAATGACCGTGATTCCGAAGATCTACAAGTGTTACTTGATAATAGTCGGCTAGTTTTTTAGCATGTGATTGCCAATTATCTGAAAAACCAAAAAGACCATGTAGAATGACTAGTGGTTTGCCCGAGCCAAATTGTTTGTAGAAAAGCTTCATTTGATTGTTTGAGGAGATCCAATGCTACGCACCGAAAATTGCCCTTTATTGATGGCCATCAGCATTGTTATCATTTGTTTTGGAGCAATTTTATTTCTATCGTAATTAACGACTATTTGCTGCTCCTCAAGGGAATCGACGAAATTGATTTGAACACGCTCTACAGCACATGTTTCTTTAAGAGTCCTGCGGATGCTTCCTCCGCAAGCCATCTGACAAACCATGCCCTTAACACCAAATTCTTGACTTGCATTTGCCTTCACTGGCTTACAAATCTTTGATTCGATCAAGGTATTTTTGGGACTTGTCTTTGAATGATTACACGACAAAAAGCCTGGCAAAATAATTAAAGCGATTGGGATGATTTTTTTCATGATACAAAATTACATATCATATTGTAAGTGTTCGGTACTTTGCTTAGATTTGTTCAAACTTGAAATTATGAAAAAACTATTCTTAATCGGCTTTGCCACCCTTGCACTTGGCTCAGCTACCCTTACTTCATGTAGCAAATATGAAGAAGGTCCATCTTTAGCCCTCTCGTCAAAGAACAGTCGCTTGACAGGATCATGGAAGTTAACAGCGCAAACAACCAATAGCGCCGCTGATGATCTTACTGGGACCACCCATACGATGGATATTGCCAAAGATGGCACCTACTCAGTACTTGTGAACTACACTTATATGGGCTTTACCTATACCAATGATTTCACTGGTACTTGGGTCTTTTCCGATGACAAGACACAACTTATCACCACAGTGGATGGTCTTTCTGGTACCGATACGCAAACCATTGTGCGTTTGGCAGGCAAAGAATTGAAACTTAAAGCCGTAAATGGAACAGAAACGGTCATTCAAACCTGGACGGCCCAATAATTTTTCTATTTTGTAGAATTTCAGGCCGCATTTAGCATGCGGCTTTTTTTTTGCTCAAAAAGTAGTACATTTGAAAAAAATCAAAAATGAAATCTCTCATTCTATCACTTACTTTGGTCGCTATTGGGCTTGTTGGATGTGCAAAGTTTAGCGAAGGTCCGTCTTTTGCCATTCAAACTAAAAAAGCACGTTTGTGCAATGATTGGAAGCTTTCGGATTATGTACTCAATGGCAACAATATTTTTGATGCTACGCTCACTACCAAGATGAGTATTGACAAAGATGGCACCTACTCTATTTCAAATTACACCAATGAACTAGGGCAAATTCAAGGCACCTATAGTCATGGCACCTGGGTTTTTGGAGAAGACCACACCTCAGTATTCTTCTATGCTGATACTACTACCATTAATCCAGTTCATGAATATTCAATAAAAGAACTTCGCAACAAACGTATGGTTCTTGAAGAAGAAATTACTTGGACCGGAGACAAACACCGACTTACATTTATCCAACAATAAATAATACCAGTATAAAAAAAAGCTATCCGTTTGGATAGCTTTTTTTTTGTTAAGTTTTTATCTAAACAAATTTAGGGTCAACTTCCATTACATGCCCACAAGCTTTGCAAGTTCTCATTTCCAAGGAGCCATAAAATTCCTTGAAACGCGGCAAGAAATCTTTTTCGATATTTTCTAAAGCAAAACGATAAGAATGCAATTGGTGATTGCAGTTCTCACAAAACCACATGAGTCCGTCTTGAAGATTTGTGCCTTTACGTACACGTTCTATCACCAACCCGATGGTATTTTCACCTCTCGACGGAGAATGTGGCGTGTTTGCTGGAAGTAAAAACATTTCACCTTCTTTGACAAGGATATCTTTGGCCTTTCCTTCGTGCTGAATTCTTACCGTAATATCTCCTTCCAACTGATAGAACAATTCCTCACTCTCATTGAAATGATAGTCTTTACGCGCATTGGGGCCAGCAACTACCATCACAATAAAGTCGCCGGCTTCCTTATACAGATTTTTATTTGCAACCGGTGGTTTGAGTAAGTCACGGTTGTCATCAATCCATTTTTGCAAATTAAAAGGTGCCAGCATATGAATAGTTTAAGCGTTCAATATTCCCCTTGAAATTACAATTTTTTGCACTTCAGAGGTTCCCTCATAAATTTGGGTAATTTTTGCATCGCGCATGAGGCGTTCAACGTGATACTCTTTCACAAAACCATAACCACCGTGTATTTGCACTGCTTCGACGGTTTGTTCCATCGCAACTTTTGACGCATACAATTTGGCCATGGCTCCAGATTGGTCATAATTTCGACCTGCATCCTTATCCTGAGCTGCTTTATATACAAGCAAGCGCGCTGCTTCAATTTCAGTGGCCATATCAGCTAATTTGAAAGAAATAGCTTGGTGTTTGTAAATTTCTTTTCCAAAGGCCTGGCGTTCTTTAGAATACGCCAATGCCAATTCAAGGCCACCGGCCGCGATTCCTAATGCTTGAGCTGCGATTCCAATACGACCACCTGAAAGTGTCTTCATCGCAAACTTAAATCCAAATCCGTCTTCACCAATTCGGTTTTCTTTGGGCACTTTCACGTCATTAAAGAGTAAGGTGTGTGTGTCGCTACCGCGGATTCCCATTTTGTCCTCTTTTGCACCTACTACAAATCCATCCATGCCTCTCTCCACAATGAGTGCATTGATCCCTTTGTGACCAAGCTCTGGATTGGTTTGGGCAATGACCAAATAAATAGAGGCAGAAGATCCGTTGGTTATCCAGTTTTTAGTTCCATTCAGTAAATAGTGATCCCCCATATCAACAGCTGTTGTACGCTGGGAGGTAGCATCGGAACCAGCTTCTGGCTCAGAAAGACAAAAAGCGCCTATTTTTTCACCTTTGGCAAGTGGCACCAAGTATTTTTGTTTTTGCTCTTCAGTTCCAAAAGTCTCTAGGCCCCAACATACCAATGAATTATTTACTGACATACATACTGAAGTAGAGGCGTCTACTTTAGAAATTTCTTCCATGGCAATCACATAAGAAAGCGTATCCATACCGCTGCCACCATATTTTGGATCTACCATCATTCCTAAGAAACCTAATTCTCCAAGCTGTTTTACTTCTTCGGCAGGAAATTTCTGTAGGTTATCGCGTTCAATGACACCTGGTTTGAGTACGTTTTGTGCAAAATCTCTTGCAGCTTCTTTTACAGCTAGATGCTCTTCTGTAAGTTCAAAATTCATGTTGACTGATTTATTTTAATTTTGACAAAAATAAACCAAATCACATAGTATTGAAAGCAAAAGTCAACAATAAAATACAGCTTCTTGGCCTTATGTCAGGAACCTCCCTAGACGGGCTCGATATTGCACATGTTGAATTTGACTTCACTGATACAAAAAAAGTTGACTTTCAACTGCTCCATTGCAAGACCTATCCACTTGCTTCAGATCTTGTATTTTCATTAAATCAGGTTTTTCGTGCAGCGGCCCCAGACATTTTTGAACTTGATCAACAACTGGCCAAATTTTTCGCAGAATCGGTAAGAGATTTTTTAAAGAATTTCAAGCTTCGAAAAGAAAATATTAGTGCAATTGCGTCGCATGGTCAAACTATTTATCACAGGCCCGAATTAGGATATACCACACAAATTGGATCGGGGACTACCTTGAATTTTTTAACAGAGATACCTGTAATTGACCAATTTAGACAGCTAGATGTGAGTGCTGGGGGGCAAGGCGCACCCTTGGTGCCCCTCGGCGATCAACTGTTATTTTCAAACTACGCCGAAGGTTTTTTAAACTTAGGTGGATTTGCCAATATCTCAAGCTCTGTAAAAGGTAAATGCCAAGCTTACGATATTGCACCAGCAAATTTACCTATGAATTTATGGATGAATGGTATTGGTAAGGCCTATGATCAGGATGGCCAACTGGCTAGGCAAGGAGAGCCTAATTTGGAGGTGCTTAAAAAAGTCTTAGCATTGTCATTTTTTCATCAAAAGGCACCAAAATCCTTAGGTACAGAATGGCTAACGCAATCCTATTTGCCTCATTTTGAAAAATTGACACTTCCAAACAAACTACGAACCCACCTTGAAGTGCTTAAGACATTGTGTATTCAAGAATTTAAAGCAATGAAATTGAAACGCGTTTTGATTACTGGTGGGGGGGCGCATCATCAATTCTTTATTGAATTACTTAAAGAAGCATACCCGGGAGAAATTCTTTTGCCCAGCAAGGAAATCATAGATTTCAAGGAGGCACTGATTTTTGCATTTCTTGGAGCTCGATTTTTGCGTAATGAAACAACAACACTTGCTGAGGTAACAGGTGCGCGCCAGGCCCTGCGCACGGGGATTTTACATGATTTTCAGGGAAGGATTCAGTAAAAAAACCAGCAAAAGAGTCTAAAAATGGGTACTTTTGTAAACCAAAAGTTTGACATCACATGAAAGATTTACTCGCCCAATTCGAAAGCAAAAAACCTGAAATCGTCTTTGAATGGAAAGATTCACTCACAGATGCCGAAGGATGGGTAGTGATCAATTCCCTCAGAGGTGGTGCTGCTGGAGGAGGTACCCGCATGCGTTTGGGCCTAGACAAACGTGAGGTTGAATCCCTAGCGAAGACCATGGAGGTAAAATTTACTGTTGCTGGGCCTGCCATTGGTGGGGCCAAATCAGGTATCAACTTCGATCCAAAAGATCCACGCAAAAAAGAGGTGTTGGAGCGTTGGTTTGCAGCCGTTTCCCCATTGCTGAAAAGTTATTACGGTACTGGTGGTGATTTAAACGTCGATGAAATCCACGAGGTCATACCCATTACAGAAAGCTTTGGCGTTTGGCACCCACAAGAAGGTGTTTTCAATGGGCACTTCAAACCAAATAACAGTCAAAAAATCAATCGTATTGGACAATTACAACGAGGTGTCTCAAAAGTACTAGACACTCCTAAGTTCAGTCCTGATCTCTCGAGATCTTATGTTGTTGCCGACATGATTACAGGCTACGGGGTTGCTCAATCTATCGTTCATTACTATCAGCTATGGGGCGGAGATTTGCACGGTAAACGTGTTTTAGTACAAGGTTGGGGTAACGTGGGTTCAGCAGCTGCTTATTATTTGGCCCAAAACGGCGCAAAAATAGTCGGGATCATTGACCGTGTTGGAGGCATTATTGAACCCAACGGATTAGATTTCGCACAAGTGAAAAAATTGTTCGCTGAAAAAAATGGCAATGAATTAATGGCCACTGAGTTGCTTAGCTACGAAGCCACGAATGAAGCTTTTTGGTCTACCCCTGCAGATATTTTTATTCCATGCGCCGGCAGCCGTATGATTACTGAAAAACAATTAGATCAACTTATTGATGCTGGGGTGAGCATCATTTCTTCCGGTGCCAACGTGCCCTTTGCTGATGAGGCCATATTTTTTGGCCCAATAGCAGAAAAAGCAGATGCCTCAATAGCACTTATCCCTGATTTTATTGCCAATTGTGGTATGGCCCGGGTGTTTGCATACCTCATGAGTACTGATCTACCAGATTTGGAAGACACACTCATCTTTGAAGATGCAAGCCAGACTATATACAATGCGCTTGAGCAAACCCATCAACTGAATCCAAATAATTGTGGTATTGCAAAAACTGCATTCGAAATTGCACTCAAAGAACTCGTATAAAAAAACTCAATAATGGAACTCTCTTTAATACTCATTTTTATCATTGGTTACTCGGCCATCACCTTTGAACATGCCCTGCGCATAGATAAACTCATTCCGGCATTGCTCATGATGTCAATTTCATGGGCCATCCTTGCTTTTGGGAGTACAGACCAACACGCTTTGGGTGAAACCCTACTGCATCATTTTGGAAAGACAACCGAAATTTTGATTTTTTTAATGGGCGCCATGGCTATTGTTGAAATGATAGATTATTTCGACGGATTCAAGAGTGTCCAATCCATGATCCGTGTAAAAACTGCCTATCAACTACTTTTGGTAGTTGCAATTCTTGCTTTTATTCTATCTGCAATCATTGATAATCTTACTGCTACAATTGTTCTGATATCCATTTTGCGCAAAATGGTTCCTGACAAGGAATTGCGCATGTGGATGGTAGGATTTGTAATTATTGCCGCCAATTCCGGAGGGGCCTGGTCTCCGATTGGAGACGTCACCACCACCATGCTTTGGATTGCCGGTAAGGTGAGCTCTTTAAAACTCATTGAACACATCCTGCTCCCTGCCGTAGCGAGCTTGGTTGTTCCTCTTTTGATTGCAACTAGAATAAAAATTTTCAAACAGGAGTTGCCTCAAAAAAAAGTCAACAAAAAAAGCCGTATTTCGACCTTCATACTTGTCAGTGGTTTATTACTAATTATTCTAGTTCCAGTATTTAAAACTGTGACCCACCTGCCTCCCTACATGGGAATGATGTTCTCGCTGGCTGTATTTGCAATCATTGGTGAAATTGCCAGTAAACGACACCTCAATTTAAGCTCAATAAACGAACATGATCAAAGTGGTCATGTGGGGCCAACTTTAAAATCACTTTCAAAAATAGAAATGCCATCTATACTCTTTTTTCTTGGTATACTCATGACGGTTGCTGCTATGGAAAGTAAAGGTATGATAGAACAGCTCGGTGTCAATGTGTTGGCATCAGGAATCTCTAAGGATGCTTACATAATTATTCTTGGGATTGCCTCAGCGATTATTGATAACGTTCCCTTGGTTGCAGCGAGTATTGGTATGTTCAAAGATGCAATGGATACGGATACCTGGCATTTCATTGCCTACACGGCAGGTACGGGTGGTTCTATATTAATCATTGGCTCTGCAGCGGGTGTAGTAGCAATGGGAATGGAAAGTATTGCATTTGGTTGGTATCTCAAGCGTTTTTCACTCATTGCACTTGCTGGCTACATAGCAGGTGTAGTCACCTTTTTGGTGCTTTGATGAAGCCATTGAGCAACTATCAGCAATGCGTTGAATGGCTCTTTGATCGCTTTGCTGCTTATCAAAATATTGGCGCCAATGCGTACAAGCCCGGTCTAGAACGTGTCTATGCGCTGCTAGACTTATTACAAATTGATCCAAATCATATCCCGAGTATTCATATCGCTGGTACGAATGGGAAGGGCAGTACTGCAGCTTATTGCGCATCCATGCTACAGCAAAAAGGATTGAAGGTAGGTCTCTTTACCTCACCGCATATCTTTGATTTTTCTGAGCGCATTCGAGTAAATGGAAAGCCAATCAGCCAAGAAGCAGTCATTGAATTTTGCCAATTGATTCAGCAAAAAAATACAGGTTCACCTAGTTTTTTTGAGCTGACCTTTGCTATGGCTCTTAGTTATTATCAATCAGAGGCTTGTGACTATATGGTCATTGAAACCGGCATGGGCGGCAGATTAGATGCCACCAATGTTTTATTACCAAAAGTTTCTATCATTACCAATATTGATCTTGACCATCAAGAATTTTTAGGAAATACCGTACAGCAAATTGCTTTTGAAAAAGCAGGCATCATCAAATCTAAAACACCAGTTGTGATTGGCGATCTTGATCAACATACACAAGCAATCTTCAAAAATAAAGCCCAAGAATTTGAAGCACCAATTGTATTTGTGGATGAACTTCTGATTGCGCTTGAAAATTTTGCACTTGAGGGTTATCAACTGAAGAATTTCAAAACGGCACTTGTGGCAATGAACCAACTAGGGTTTAATATTACTTTATCAGAGCAAGAAGCCTCGCTAACGAAACTAGCAGAGCGCACTGGTTTTTTTGGGCGCATACAAATTTGGCAAGAAAATCCACTTATCATCATGGATGTATCCCACAATGTTGCGGGTATCAAAGCAACGCTACCCATCGTTACTTCCAAATGTCAGGGGAAGCTTTTTATTCTTTATGGAGCCGCTCAAGATAAGGATGTGGCGCAAATCATACCCCTCTTCCCTACTGAAGCCCATTTGGCGGCCTGTGTCTTTTCCAACCCAAGATCTAAAACTTTTGAAGATTGGAAAAAATTAGGGATTCATACAATTTATGAGCACTTAGACATGGCTTTAGAGCAAATCAAAGAACAAATGTCAGACAACGATTTACTCTGGATTACGGGCAGTTTTTTTCTTATCTCAGACCTACCCACAAAAAAAAGGAATTTTTTATAGTATCTTTGTCGTAATGGAAAAGCAAGTCATCCTCAATGCCACCCAGCTCGAACTGACGCTCAAACGACTTTCCCATGAACTCATTGAAACCCACGGAAACTTTGAAAATACTATTCTAATTGGTTTACAACCTCGCGGAATTCATGTAGCCACAAGACTAAAAATTATTTTAGAAACTATTCTCGGTAGAGCCGTTCAAGCGGGGAATCTCGACATCACCTTTCACCGCGACGATTTTAGACGCCGAGAAACTCCCTTGTTACCAAGCATTACCAACATTGACTTTTCCATAGAAAATAAACGCATCATTCTAATAGACGATGTTCTCTTTACAGGTCGTACGATTCGCGCAGGATTAGATGCGCTGCTCACATTTGGGCGCCCCTCACAGGTGCAATTACTCACCCTCATCGACCGAAGATTGAGTAGAGACTTGCCGATACAGGCCGATTATATAGGTAAAAAAGTAGATACGCTAAGTACCGAACGCGTAGCTGTTGAATGGCAAGATATGGAAGGCCAAGATCAGGTATTATTATTCTCAAAAGCAGCAAATGAAACAGCTCAGCGTTGATCACCTCACCGGAATAGTGGACTTAACACGTCAGGATATTGAACTCATCCTCGAAACCGCTGCTCGTTTTAAAGAAGTAATCAATCGGCCAATTAAAAAAGTGCCCTCGCTTAGAGATATCACTGTAGCAAATGTATTTTTTGAAAATTCAACACGAACAAGACTTTCTTTTGAATTGGCTCAAAAGCGCTTGTCTGCTGACGTTGTAAATTTTAGTGCCGCTAGCTCCTCTGTGAAAAAAGGAGAAACACTTGTTGATACTGTCAATAACATTTTGGCAATGAAAGTAGATATGGTGGTAATGCGTCATCCCAATCCGGGGGCAGCCAAATTTTTATCTCAAAAAATAAAAGCAAAAGTGGTGAATGCTGGTGATGGCACCCATGAGCACCCCACTCAAGCTTTGCTCGATGCCTTTTCGATTCAAGAAAAATTGGGCACCGTGGAAGGTAAAAAAGTAGTGATAGTAGGTGATATTCTTCATTCACGAGTAGCACTCAGCAATATATACTGTCTACAAAAACTCGGCGCAGAAGTAATGGTTTGTGGGCCAAGCACCCTCATTCCAAAATATATTCATCAACTCGGTGTGCGCGTTTCACACAATTTAAGAGAGGCCCTCGAGTGGTGCGATGTAGCCAATATGCTCCGTATCCAATTAGAAAGGCAAGACATCGCGTACTTCCCCTCTTTAAGAGAATATTCATTGCTTTTTGGACTAGACCTTAACTTATTAGATAGCCTCAGTAAAGAAATTATAGTGATGCATCCAGGTCCGATAAATCGAGGAGTCGAAATCAGTTCTGACGTTGCAGATTCAAAGCAATCCATCATTTTAGATCAAGTTGAGAATGGCGTGGCAGTTCGAATGGCAGTAATTTATTTACTCGCTGCCAAAATCGAACGATAAAATAGCTATTTTTGAGTAAATCACTGCTATGAATTTCTCTATAGATCCTCAAGGTCGGGTTGTTGTTGTGCGCACTATAGTGGAAAAGCTAGATGCGAGCAATGCTCCTGAACTCAAGGCGCATTTTCTACAACTCAACAAGGTAGGTAGCAATTATATTGTTTTGGATCTGTCAAAAACTAAATATTGCGACTCATCAGGTTTATCTGCAGTGCTCATAGCTAATCGCTTGTGTAAGGACACCAATGGCAAATTTGCATTGACTGGATTACAACCCAATGTGATGAAACTCATCGAAATTGCGCAATTAGATAAAGTACTGATGATTGGCAATACTACCGATGCCGCCTTAGATTTGCTGGCAAGGTGAGTTTTGAAATCTGTATCTTAGGTTCTGGTGCTGCTTTACCCACCAATTCTAGACAAGCATCTGCCCAATACATCAATTGCAACGAGCGGTATATTCTCATCGACTGTGCAGAAGGTACGCAGCAACAACTGCGCAAATTCAAATTAAAACTGCAGAAAATCCAATTGATCTTGATCTCTCATTTGCACGGCGATCATTTTTTTGGCTTACCTGGCCTGCTGTCAACCATGCATTTGTTAGGAAGGAACAAGCGCCTTACTATTATTGGCCCCCCGGGCCTAGAAAAACTCATAAGTGCCATGTTGGCTGCTGGAGGCCATCCACTAGAATTTGATTTGAAATTTCAAGAATTCAAACCTGGCAAGGAGATCTGTGTTTTTGAAGATAGGCTTATTGAAATAAAAGCATTCGCCTTAAAACACCGCATTCCTACCTTAGGTTACCGTATCAATGAAAAGCCAAAGCTCCTCAATTTAGATAAGCAAGCTATAGCAGCAGCAGGCATTCGTATTGAGGATTTACCCAAGTTAAAAGCAGGTCTATCGTTCTATCACCAAGGCATTGAGATCCATGCAAAGGATTTCACTTTACCCGCCGCTCCTTTGTATAGTTACGCCTATTGTTCTGATACCAAGCCAAGTGTATCTTATTTAGATTCTATTGCAGAAGTATCACTGCTATATCATGAAGCTACTTTTTGCGAACAGCATCTCGATAGAGCGAAAAGTACCTATCATTCAACAGCAAAGCAAGCCGCAGAACAAGCCGCAAAAGCAAAATGCGAGCGTTTGATATTGGGTCATTTCTCTTCACGGTATGCTGATAGTGATTTACATTTGAAAGAAGCCAGCGCCATACATCCCAAAGTTGTAGCGGCCTATGACGGTCTTAAAATTGAACTCGGCAAATCAGATGCTATTTTTGAGCATTCCGA
This sequence comes from Crocinitomicaceae bacterium, assembly GCA_030833845.1. Taxonomy (GTDB): domain Bacteria; phylum Bacteroidota; class Bacteroidia; order Flavobacteriales_D; family Crocinitomicaceae; genus UBA952. The sequence goes on from JAURGK010000003.1 coordinate 31,309, forward strand.
TAAAAAAATAGGGCAATAATTCCAAAAAATATATTGGGTAGCCACACCGATAGCAAAGTGGGGAAGCCTACTTTTATTGCAGCAACGGTCAACATTTTCATGGCAAAAATATAGACAAAAATAAAGGCCAAACCGATGGCGATATTCATGCCTTGACCCCCTCTTTTTTTCTGTGAGGCCACCGATACACCAATCAGCGTGAGAATATAGGTTGCCAACGGAAAAGAAGTACGTTGATGCAACTCAATTTCAAATTCTGGAACTAACTTGGAGCCCTTTATTTTTTCTCTCTCTATGGCCCTTTTCAATTCATTGAGAGTAAGGGCTTGGGCAGCGTTGTCGCGCTGTGCCATTTCTTCAATACGATATTTAAAGGTAGTGTCTTTGGTCTGACCATGAAGAAGTTTTGATTTGGGAAAGGTATAATCTTTTTCGTAGTAGTCGGTCAATTTCCATTGATTTGTGCCTGGCGTATTTTGAGCAAAGCGCGCACGTAGAAAATAGATGGGTTGATTATCATTATTCCATTTTTGGATTGTAAGGTCATTAATTCGTTTCTCTTGTGCTGCATAATTTGAGAAATATACCAATTCATTACCAGGGTATTCTGCCTGATAATTATTCACTGTAAGTACATCGCGATAATAGCGTTCTTCGAAAGCCAAACGAATTTTATTTGTTCTTGGAATAATGAAATGATTGAGCAATAAGGATAGAATTGTTAAAATAGTTGCCCCAATAAAATAAGGTCGTAAAAAGCGCGTAATGGGCCTTCCTGAAAACCAAATTGGAATAATTTCAGTATTCTGCGCCATTTTGCCCGTGAACCAAATGACAGACAAAAAGATGATCATCGATGAAAAAAGATTTCCATAATGCAAGATGAAGGTGACGTAGTAGCTGAAAAATATTTCTTGAAGGGGAGCTTTATTGGAAATGAACTCGCTTAATTTTTCTGAAATATCAAACACCACCGAAAACAACATGATAAGTCCGAGCATGAAAAAGAAAGTGCTCAGAAATTTACTAATGATGTATCGATCAATGCGCTTAAGCATCTCTACAAGCGTTGTCCTAGTTTGGTAACAACTTGGTTTTTCCAAGCCACAAATTCTCCTGCTGCAATTTTCTCTCGAGCAACGCGCATTAATTCCAAATAAAATGCAAGGTTGTGAATAGTAGCAATCTGAATTCCTAAATATTCCCCAGTTTTTATCAAGTGCCGAAGATAGGCCTTGGTATAGACTTGATCTACCCAGACAGGACTTGTTGCATCAATTGGAGAGAAATCTTTTGCCCATTTTTCATTTTTAATATTGATGGTGCCTTCCCAAGTGTAGAGCAAGCCATGTCGAGCATTGCGACTCGGCATGACACAATCAAACATATCAACCCCAAGGGCAATAGATTCCAACAAATTAATTGGTGTTCCTACGCCCATCAGGTAGCGCGGTTTTGACGCAGGTAAAATGCTGCAAACTAAATCAGTCATTTCATAAAGATCCTCATCGGGCTCGCCGACAGACAAGCCACCGATTGCATTTCCAACAGCATCAAAAGAAGCAATGGCATGCGCAGACTCTTGTCTAAGGTCTTTGTAAGTACTGCCTTGTACGATCGGGAACAATGCTTGCTGGTAACCGTATTTGGGTTCAGTTTGCTCCATCGCATTAAAACACCTTGCCAACCAACGATGCGTTAAGTGCATAGATCGTTTGGCATAAGCATAGTCGCAAGGATATGGGGTGCATTCATCAAAGGCCATGATGATATCTGCACCAATACTTCGTTGAATTTCAATGGCTCTTTCTGGAGTAAAAAAATGATAACTGCCATCGACATGAGACTGAAACCTGACGCCTTCTTCTTGTATTTTTCTCGAACCAGATAAGGAATAAACTTGATATCCACCGCTGTCTGTCAAGATAGGTCTTTCCCAACCAATAAATTGGTGGAGGCCACCTGCAGCTTCTAAAATTTCTGTTCCTGGTCTTAGGAATAGATGGTAGGTATTGCCCAAAATGATTTGAGCGTTGATATCATCGCGAAGTTCTTGTTGGTGCACACCTTTTACCGAACCCACCGTACCCACGGGCATGAAAATAGGGGTTTCTATAGTGCCGTGATCGGTATGAAGCCTACCTAACCTAGCCTTGGACTGCGAATCGCTTACAATAAGTTCAAAGTGCATAACAATGTTGAAAAATACCTAGAACAAAGATACGTGTATTTAATTTCCCTGAACATCTTTGTACTCGAACATGAACTACCTACCTCCATTTGAAAACAACTTCTGGACCTACCTCCTCATTGGAGCATGCGTTTTTGCACTCATTCAATTGGTTTATGTTTTCAATTTTTATTTGCGCTTGGCATACCGAAGAAAATCTAATGACCCACAAGTATCGTCTTTCCCCCCTGTTTCGGTAATCATTGCCGCACGCAACGAATCCGATAATTTATATGAAAACTTACCCACTATCCTTAGCCAGGATTACCCTGAATATGAAGTAATTGTTGTAAATAATCAAAGTATTGATGATAGCAACTGGATTCTGACTGCTTTTGCACAGCAATTTACCCAATTAAAAGTAGTTGAAATTTCAAAAAGCCCACACCTCAAGCCCGGTAAAAAACTACCCATTACCCTTGGAATAAAAGCCGCTAAATATGAGCATTTATTGTTGACAGATGCAGATTGTTTACCAAACAGCAACCAGTGGATCAAGCAAATGATGCAGCAAATCAAGGCCTCTCAACAATTGGTAATTGGATACAGTCCTTTTATACAAACCAAGGGTTTTTTAAATAAATTGATACGATTTGACAATACTTGGCTTAGCGCTAGTGCCTTCGCCTATGCCTTAGCAAACTTTCCATTCAAAGCAAACGGGCGCAATCTGGCTTACACCCGCACGCTTTTTCAAAAAGTAAATGGCTTTAAATCCCATTATGCTATTAGTCCTGGTGATGACGATCTTTTATTGCAAGATGCCATCAAATATTCAGCAGTAGCAACAGGACTTTCCCCAGAATCTTTTGTGCGTTCAGCTGCTCCAAAAACTTGGAAAGAATGGTTTAGGCAAAAAGCCAAATACCATATGAGTTCGGCTCGATTTCCGTTTATTAAAAAAGTAGTGTTAGGAATATATCCATTGAGTGTGATATTGTTATGGATATCTTTTGTTGCTTTGTTCTTTCGTATGGAATATTTACCCTTGTCAAGTAGCCTATTCCTAGGCGTTATTATGATTAAATGGTGGATTCAAGGCATGTGTTTTAAAAGATTGGCAGAACCCAAAATATTTTTATTCTTTCCAATTTGGGATCTATTTTACAGCATTCTAATGCCCATTGTTTATTACATTGCAGAAAGACAAAAATATTATAGATGGTAGAAAATGAGCATTTGTCAGATAAAGCTAAGTTAGACCTCAGTCTAGTAGACGCAGCCCGTGCAGGAAGTCAGGCAGCCTATGCTGAACTCATGGAGCGTTACCGCGATTCAATTTATTTTATGATGCTCAAAATGGTTAAAAATTCAGACGATGCTGATGACCTTACCATTGAGGCCTTTGGCAAAGCATTTGCCAGACTTGATCAATACTCTCCAAGCTTTGCATTCAGTACCTGGTTGTTCAAGATTGCATCCAATAATTGTATCGATTTCATCAGAAAAAAGCGTATAGAGGTCACCTCTATCGACAGGGGCATTACTACCAATGACGGAGAGCGCATGCAAATTGATGCCAAGTCACAAACATTAAACCCTGAAGAAAGTATCATTCAAGGCCAACGCTTGATACATATGCGCCTTTTGGTCAGTAAACTAAAGCCTAAGTACCGAGAATTGGTAGAAAAACGCTATTTCGAGGAAAAAAGTTATGAGGAAATCGCCGAAGAGCTCAACTTGCCACTAGGCACGGTCAAAGCACAGTTATTTCGTGCAAGAGATTTTCTTGCTGCCATGATGCAACAAACAAAAGACAGCATTTAATGCAAAAAATCAGGACTTATTTTGCTGATTTAAGTGCAAATCAAATTGAGCAATTCAATGCATTAGAAGCACTTTATCAGACTTGGAACTCCCAAATAAATGTCATATCAAGAAAAGACACGGCACATTTTTATGAGCGGCACGTATTACATTCTTTGGCCATTGCAAAAGTGCTGCGTTTTGAAAAGGGTTCCCATATTTTAGATATTGGAACAGGTGGTGGTTTTCCTGGTATCCCCTTGGCTATTTTGTATCCTGAAGTTGAATTTCATTTAGTTGACTCCATTGGGAAAAAAATTAAAGTGGTTCAAGAAGTAGCAAAGGCACTTGGGTTAAAGAATGTGAAAGCAAGCCACGCTAGAGCAGAAACAATTGACGGTCGCTATGATTTTATCATCAGCAGGGCCGTTACTCAAATGCCCGTGTTTCTATCTTGGGTAAAAGGCAAAAGCAAACCAAAGAATGTGCATCCGTTGAAAAATGGAATTTTATATTTAAAAGGTGGTGACCTCAAAGAGGAATTGGCTACGGTACGCTACCCCTTAAGAGAATATGCAATAACTGACTTCTTTGATGAACCTTTTTTCGAGACAAAAAAAGTAGTCTATGTACAGCTTGTACCCTAGGTAAGTTTGTAAAGTAAAACACATGCGTAGGCCTTTATAGCTCGCTTCTCTCCAAAAGAATCTACGCGCTCATGAGTGGTTGCCTTTATACTTACATCTGAGGAGGGTACATGCAACAACTCACCTAATATTACTTGCATCTGATCAATATGAGGGTTCACCTTTGGACTTTCGAGAATAACAGTTGCATCTACATTAATAATACCAAAACCCTTTTGAGTAACCATTTGCATTACATCTCGCAGCAATATTTTAGAATCAATGCCTTTGTACTTAGGATCTTGATCTGAAAAATGATATCCGATATCTCTCAGGGAGAGGGCTCCTAAAAGCGCATCGCAAATAGCGTGAATCAAAACGTCGGCGTCAGAGTGCCCAACGGCACCCAATTGAGACTCAAGCTGAACACCGCCAATCCAGAGTGGATAACCAATTTCTAAGCGATGTACATCAACACCGTAGCCAATGCGTATGCTAGGTTTGTTTGTCATATCAATTTCCACCAAGATTCAAGCGCAAGGTGAAGCGCAATGTATTGGCCAATGGACTTTGACGTCCGTTTAAGGAGGCTAAGTAGGAAAAATCAATAGCGAACATATTGTATTTCAATGAGGCTCCAAGATTTAAAAATTGACGGTTTCCCTTATTCTTATTTTCATAGAAAACCCCTCCCCTTAAAGCTAAGACATCACTGTACCACCATTCTGCTCCAGCGGCAATATTAATTTCTGCCAATTCCTCCTTCAGACGGGTGCCTTTGACAATTTCATAGGTCCCATCTTGATTCTGGATGTAGTCGCCGTTCTCATCTTTGGCCAGAACCCCTGGGGCGTCATAAAAGGATTGCATCATTGATGAAATGATTCCCACATCACCATTCATACCTGCTAACATGACATAGTTGCCATCAATCAATTGATAGATGGCTGGAGTAGGTACCAGCAGTCTTTGTAGATCAAGGGAGAAGGTCACCTTATTGTAATCGTCAAATTCTGCTAAAAAACTATTGCCAATTTTTAAATTCATCGGAATAAAATCTCGACGAGACAACTCTGAATATGATACTTTATTACCGATATTATTGATTGTTAAACCAAAAGTATAGGTGCCATCTGTATTTCCGATATGCGCATCGTCGTTAAAATAACTGAATGAAAGGTCAGCCGCGCCGACTATTCCGGGCTTGGTATTGACACCAGCAACAGTAAGCCCTCCTGTCAGATTCGAATAGGCAAACTTACCATTTACCCCAATACTAAAACGGTCAGCTAATTTGAATGCATAAGCCCCAACAAGCTCAAATTCACTAGGTTTATCATCGCGAAGAATGTCACCATTGATGTCAGTGAAGGTAATTTCTCCCAGACTGAAGTAGCGAAGCGACCCTCCTATGGAATGTACTTTATTGAGTTGGCGATAACCAGCTAGGTATGACAAATGTATATCGTTGGTCAATTGACGCAACCATGGCGTGTAAGATAAACTTACTTCTGATTTTTGTTTGGCAAAACTCAGTAACGAGGTATTCCAATAAATAGAGGTTGAATTGGCACTCAACGCAGTTCCTGCATCTCCCATCCCTCCTGCTCTAGAGTCTGGCGTGATTGCCATAAATGGCAATGAAGTAGTGATGGTATTGAGCTGCAAGTTATTTTGTGTAACCCCAGAACCACCAGTGGGTTGAGCTATCGCTACTTGGTGAGAACTGAAAAGGACAATCGAAAAACTTAATAGGATGTTTAGGAGCATTTTCATAGCGTGCGTAAAGATAGGGATTTTCTATTTGAGGATGACAAGTTTTTCTGTTTGCTCGGCATAGCTACCATCAGGGGTTTGGATACTGAGGCGGTATAAATAGGTGCCTCGCGCTAATTCATCACCAAAATCATCCCGACCATCCCAGAAAATACCATCTACCCTAAATCCAGCAGTGGGAACCTCCTGTGAAATGGTCTTGACCAAACGGCCCGAAACAGTGAAAATCTGTACCTGAACATCCAAAGAGGAACAAGACTGATTGTGTTCAAACATGAACTCAGTTTTGGTAGAAAATGGATTTGGGTAGTTGAGTACGTGAGCAAGTAGAGGAGCCTCCTTTGACTTGACTACGAAATTAATAGATGAAGACGAGGAATTGTTATTTACATCCCACACTTTTATGGATAAATTGTGTTCGCCTGGCTCTAGCCCCTGGAATTGATAGCGTACCTCACCGGATTGATACGAATCTAAATTCGCTTTATAAAAATCATTCAAAACAATGGGTTGAGAACTTTGCCCATCAAGAATTGCGACAATATCATGTCCAATGCCGTTACCAACGGTATTGATTCCATTCTCATCTGCCACTTTGGCTAACAATACAGGGTTTTCATCTGTAATTGAGCCATCCACAAAACCTTCTTCATTCATGTAGAGTTGCAGGCTTGGACCCTGATCATCCACTACGCCATTTGGGTCAATGCCGCCTACGAAGAATAAAGTATCAAAACCAGTAGCGTCAAATTGCCCGTTGTGACCATAGTAAGAAATTTTTCCAAAATCGATCGAAAGAGCAATGTCTTTGGGTACAACAAATTCAAAATCAAAATAACCATTATGAATACTGCTTTGACCACGGTAAATGCGATTAGTTTGTTGCTCATATGCAATGACAGGCGAGGCTTCATCTTGACCTAAAGTTGTTTGTATTTTTCGCTTGTCAAAAATAGTGGGGTTCAAGATGCCATTCCACGAATTCAAAACGTTTCCGTTATAATCTTCGATGTGCCCCTTAATGCGCACTTTACTCAGGGCTTGTAGTGTATCGAGTTGCACCTGAGGGTCAAGGCCATTAATTGAGTCAGTAATAATAAGATAGCGGGGTAAGGCTAGTCTTAAGGCGGGGTCACCGATTAAAGTAAAGCTCCGCTTATTGGAAGAACTCACCGAAGCGGCATTTTTAGTGCGCCTTGCGATTTCTCCAAATTCGTAGGCGGTACCATCAGCATAGCGATTGAAAACGCGCTCAATGAGCTTGATGCCGATGTTGCTATTGACACCAAAATAAACTGATCTAGTGGTAGTTAGCATGGCAATAGCTCCACCCGTTGGATTCAAAAAAGCCCATTCACCTGCCGAAACGCGTTGTGGGTCGTCAAAGCGTGTGAATTCGCAGGTTGCAGAGATAAAAAGATGCAGTGCATGTATATTGGACCAAGCATTTATTTGATCTATGCCTACTACACGCTCTTCGGCCAAACCAACCTCACCACCATGCCCAATGTAATTGGCAACGAGCACACCTCTTTGTATTCCATCGTTAATGGCACTCACCATGGCCGGAAAACGCTCGCCCCCAGCAGTGACAACTTTTGGAAAGGCATCCATGTAGAGTTTGTTGTAATTGATTTCTGGATCCAACCACTTCGATAATTGGTACTGTGGTTCTGCATCGGTGTTGATAAAATAGCCTCCTTCGCGGTTATCAGTCATGACCATGTACTGATTTCGCCAATCACCAAATGTTTTCTCGGTTTGGGTCTCCATGCAGCAAGAAGAGGCTACGGGATAAAATGCTGAACCGTTTTTTAGATAGTGCTCAATTTTATCCACCATTTGTTTGGCTTGCAATGCACTACTTACAATCAGCCTTCCTACACCGATGTCCATCATATCAGCAGCACTGATCGCCTCAGCATCATCCAAGAGACCAAAGAAATCATCCACAACCATCGCATCAATCATACTTTCGCTCGATGGCATTTGATAAGTAACAATGAAATTATTATTGTTTGGCATCCGATTTTTTGGATCATAGGTGCCATCACCAAAAAGTAGCAAATATTTAGGCCTTAAACTAGGGTCCGTTTGTAAGGCTCTATCGTAAAACATTTTAGCGAACCTACGTATGGCTCCAGGGTCTTGCATTCCGGAACTGAATTCATTATAAATGGCTTGTACAGGAACAACATGTACACTAAGGCCTTCCTCGCGATGTAAATCTGCCAATCGATTGGCCTGCGCGGTAAACTCAGGATGTGTTACAATGAGGTAGTCTGCAAGTGGCAACTGATGTAAATTTTGACTCACCACACCCCCAACCCGTTCAGGAGTAAAGTAGGCATTTCCACTTGCTAGCACAAATTCTCTGTATTCGGCATTGGTTTTTATGAGGGGCTGACCGTTTTGAAATTGAATTGGTACTTGTAATGGATTGTGCCTATCTGAAAGGTCCCATACAAATGCATTGGCTCCAATGTTTGATAGTTGATAAGCGGCGATCGATAGCCCCTGCGACCAATCTGCCACCCTGAAATTAATTTGGCTACCTACTAGGCTTAAACTGCGTTGGCCTTGAATAAGAATCCTATCAAGGTAGGTAATCACATTAGGATTAAGCCGATTGACAGTTATGTTTAGATTCAATGCAGCACTAGGATTCAAGTCCATACAAGTCAGGGTGCCTCTTTGGAAATATGAACCTGTATGCGGCATGGTCATTTGACCTATAGTTTGCCCACTTTTTTGCACAACAATTTGATTTCCGGAAGTACGAGCACTAGAGGCATAAGTTACCTTTACCGTTACTGGGCTAGGACTAACGTTCGGAATCGTGAAATTAAAATTCTGACTCAGATTGACATCAAATTCTTCACCATACCAACGCTGCCCACCCCAAACTAGGTTTTTTAGATCATTTTCATAACAATCTCGATAATCATAATTATCTATGAGTGTATCTGCAGGTGTATCTATCGCAGTAGCCGTCTGAATTCTCAATGGAGCAACATCGGATCCAATGTAGATGAAATAATATGAATTATCACTGTACGGGTGCCGCACTTGATTGTACTGCCCACCTCCGGCAAGTTCCCAGCGGTGAGGGCCCCATCCATAAAATAATACATAATCGTTGTCATTGAATTGCCCATCTTGCTCTCCAATCACTACTATGGCATTTTGGGCCAAATCATCGGTGATTTGAATTGAATTTAACTCAGGTATGACGCCTTCTCCATTGCCAAAAATATGAATTTGAGAAGGTGTCAAATTTGCCGTGTTGATACCACATTCTGTCAAAAAATTCTTGTCGATTTTATAAATACCATCCTTGCTCACAGCAATTCTGTACCACTGTCCAGTAGTTGTGCCAAGAATTGAATTATTTACATAATCCTTTGGTGCAAAATTCACCTCATTGACTAACCTATAGGAAAATTGAGTAAGTCTTTGAAGTTGTCCGTTTTGAATGCGAAGAGGTAATATGTAAAAAGAAAGATAAATTTGGTTGGCTTCACCTATCACTTTGGCTTCAATTTGAGCAGAGGTATCAAAAGAAATACCCATGTAATTGTAGGCTGTTAGTTGATCTTTAGGTAGATTTTCGTAGGAAGTCGCAACAATTTCAATTTTTTGAAGCTTTTGGTTATGCTTCTGCTGCAAAGCGAAAAATGGCTTTCCATTGTCTAGGCCAAAGCCCTTGACTATATCTACTTCAAAAGTTTGTTCGGCAATAGTTAGTTGCTCCTTACCACTCCAGTCCAAACTAACGGTTTGGATCTGCCCGAATAGACTTGTGGTAAAGATCAAAAGAATAGAAAGTAATATTTCTTTAAAATAAATCATGAAACTTGTTGTTTTAAGCGCTAGAAAAACGTCAATTTATTTATTTTATTTGAATAAATATTCGATATTTGTAACCTTTGAAACCTGAATAACGTTTAGATTGTTCGTGCTAAAACCAACTTTCGTGAAAATAGTCAACCCGCTTCTAGTTGCCAAACTTAGCTTCATTACCCTGATAATGAGCAATATATCTTTGGCTCAAGACCCTACTTTTACGCAATTCTATGCCAATCCTTCCTACTTAAATCCGGCGTTAGCAGGATCATCTGGTTGTCCTAGAGTTTCGCTAAACTACCGCAATGAGTGGCCTCAACTCACTGGTAATTATGTTACCTATGCCGCTGCATACGATACTTATGCCAAGAATATTTCCGGTGGATTTGGCTTGCTTGCCATGCACGACATGCAAGGCCAAGGAACTATCCAAACATCTATGATTGGTGGGATATATTCGTATAACTTGAAAGTTAACCGTAAGTTTTCTGTCATGTTTGGTGCAAGGGCTGCCTATTTTCAAAAGTTTTTGGATTGGGACAAACTCACTTTCGGTGACATGATTGACCCACGCAGAGGATTTATTTACCAAACCGGCGACGTTCCTCGCGGCAATGGTCGCAGAGGCTTCTTTGATGTAAGTGCCGGAATGGTAGGCTTTACCAAAAACTTTTATTTTGGTGTTGCAGGCCATCACCTCAACCGACCGGATGAATCAATGATCTTGGGCCAGTCCAAGTTGCCGGTTCGAGTTACCGGACACATGGGTGCCAATATCAAGATCGGTCAAAGAGGTCGGTATTCAAGCACAACTTTTTTATCACCAAACATTATTTATCAGTACCAAAATGGTTTCCAAGAATTAAATATCGGAGCTTACCTCAAATATGAAAACTTTACCATTGGTGCTTGGTACCGTAACAGAGATGCATTCATCCTCACTACCGGTATCAATACCGACAAATTTAAAATCGGCTACAGCTACGACTTAACTGTGTCAAAACTAGGAAATGGTGTTTCGGGTGGGTCTCATGAAATTTCTATGGGTATCAACTTAAAATGTAAGAAAAAACCGAAAAACTTTAGAAAGACGTCTTGTCCGTCATTCTAAGTGTAACAAAATTTAAAAAAGAACTTTACGTTATAAACGCAAATTATATGAAGCGATTGATTCAAAACATCATTGGGATTGCACTGACAGGAATGTTGGTGCTTTCGTCATGTTCTAAGGAGCGATCTACTGCTACTGGTTGGGAATTCAATAACTACAAAAACGGTGGTTTTGAAAAATTTGATGCCCGTGAGCAAGAAACAGGACCAGGTCTTGTCATGATCGAAGGAGGTACATTTACGATGGGTCGTACGGAGCAAGACGTCATGTCTGATTGGAACGCACGCGCATCTCGTGTGACTGTAGCCTCTTTTTACATGGACCGTACTGAAGTTACTAACTTTCATTGGCTAGAATACATGTATTGGATGCGTCGTGTATATTACAAGACGTACCCCCATGTTTACAAAAAATGTTTGCCAGATACGCTTGCATGGCGTTCAGCATTAGGATACCGTGAAAAATATGTCAATTATTATTTGCGTCATCCATCCTACAGAGATTATCCAGTAGTAGGTGTGACTTGGTTACAGGCCAATGATTTTTGTAAATGGCGTACTGACCGTGTTAATGAAGCTATTTTAGTACGAGAAGGTATTCTTAAATGGCACTTTGCAGACGAAGGTAGTGCGGATGTAGGTGCTGCCAATCGCTCTGATTACGACAAAAAATACGCCTCCGTACCACAAAACATGTTTTCTACTGAAAACTACCTCAATGGAAATTATACCATTGAATCTGAGGGTGGTTATGTACTCAACAAAGACAGCAAGCCTAAGCCACAAACTGATAAAAATAAACGACCACTTCCGCGTGATCCTTACCAACTCGAAAACTACGACCCAATCTATGCCGATATGGACAATGGCCGTTTGGGTGCTCGACCAGTTAAAATGGAAGATGGTATTCTATTACCTGCTTATCGCCTACCGACTGAGGCAGAGTGGGAATTTGCAGCTCTTGGCCTCATAGGCAACCTAGACGAAGGTTCTGAAAACATCAATGACCGTCGTATTTACCCGTGGGATGGACACTATGTGCGCAACGACGAAGAACAGTTTGCTGGAGCAATTCAAGCTAATTTCATGCGTGGCAAAGGCGACATGATGGGTGTTGCCGGAAGACTCAACGATGGTGCGGATATCACGGACCGTGTTACTTCTTTTTGGCCAAATGATTATGGACTATACCACATGGCAGGCAACGTGTCTGAATGGGTTATGGATGTCTATCGTCCTATGACTTCTGAAGTTGCTGACGGTTTCATGCCTTTCCGTGGCAACAAATACCAAACACAGTTGCTCGTTCCCAATGGTCTTTATGACAAACCTGTGAAAGCCAATGAAAACATCTATGATGTACATGGCATGAAAGAATTCGTCAATGAGTTTGCACGTGTAAAATATTTAGCCCACGCCAATAAAAAATACAGCCAAGAAGCAGGTTCAAACTATCAATCTAACATGCTTGAAAAAACTGCAACTCAAGATACTAGTAACGGTAATGTCGACACTTCTACCGGGGTACAAAATGCACCAAAGCCAGGGGCTGTCAACAATAATCCAATGAATTCTAAAGTGTATGCTAAGCAAGATCCGTTGAAATATCAATTCAACTCACCTTCTAGCTACTACATTTCAAACAATTCGCAATTCACTTCACAGGAACGCATGCAGTTTGAATTTTTGGATACACTTAATATAATGTTAGATACAGCCATTGTATTGCACAATCAAGGCCGCACTATTGCAGCTTCTGCATATATTGAGCGTGTATTGTTTAACAAGCAATTGCCAACTGAAATTCAAGATGGCTCTAAAAAGCAAGACTTACTCGAGTTAATGGCTTTGGCATTTGACTATCCAGAAGCTACTGCTTATTTGGGTATTGATACAGCTCTTTTCAGTAAAGAATACTTAGAAAGAAAATTCTTGTCCTACAGTACAGACCCAACTATTACTACTTGGATCATGACGCTTCGTAACGGACTCACTGAGTTCATCACCACTACTAAAGGTAGCCAACGTTGGAGAGATGTTACTGTTGAAGAAAATGCGGGAAGATTAAATTATCGCAAAGATGATTACATCGATTATCTCGATGGTGATTTAGAATCCTCTATTTACTACAATAACAACAAACGCAAAGAAGAAATCAATAGTGGATTAAGAGATCCTAAATTGGTGATGTATCAAAGTGAGCACGAAAACTTCAACCTTGAAAACGAACCAATTAACGCCGGTAAATCTGGTTGGCCTACTACATTGGTTTCTGACAAAAGCCGAGTTTACAAAGGCGGTTCTTGGGCTGATCGAGCCTATTGGCTTTCGGTTGGTAACCGACGCTTCCTAGACGAAGACAAAGCAACTGCAACTATTGGTTTTAGGTGTGCTATGGATCGAATAGGTAGTTCACGAAGACCAGACATCAAAGAATAATTCATCCTAGGATAAAAAAAGCCCGAGTTTTCGGGCTTTTTTTTTGCAATTTTGTGCTATGGATAATTGGTTAGCGCTTTTTGATGAGTGTACTGCGGTATGTACGGATAGTCGTCAAATCACCGAAGGTTGTATGTATATAGCTTTGAAGGGTGCCAATTTCAATGGAAATATATTTGCCGAGCAAGCTTTGGCATCGGGCGCTAAATATGCCATTGTCGATGAAATAGCCTATCAAACCAATGAGCGCATTTATTTGGTTGATGATACCCTTCGCTTTTTACAAGATCTTGCACGCGCACACCGCCAAAGATTCAGTTTGCCCATTATAGGCATTACAGGCAGTAATGGCAAAACGAGTACCAAGGAATTAGTTAGGTGTGTGCTTTCGAAAAAATTTGAAGTACTTTGCACCAAGGGTAATTTAAATAACCACATTGGGGTGCCACTCACCCTACTCCAACTCAAAGAAAAACATCAGATTGCAGTCATTGAAATGGGAGCAAATAAACTTAAAGATATCGATGAGCTATGTCAAATAGCCCTCCCGACTCACGGGCTAATCACCAATATTGGCAAAGCGCATTTAGAAGGATTCCTGGACTTTAATGGTGTACTGAAAACAAAATCTGAACTCTATGATCACGTAGCTGCAAACGATGGCACCTTGTTTATCAATGCAGATGATCCTATATTGGTCAATGCCGCACAATCTAGATCTTCAAAGACATTCACTTACGGACAAGATGCTGGTGAACTGCGGGGTCAGCTTCTTTATATGGACCCTTATGCACATTTTTCCTGGCAATACAATACTTACCAATCTGAGCAAATAAATACACAAATGGTTGGAAAATATAATTTTTATAATTTTCTGGCCGCCTTAAGTGTTGGTACCTTTTTTGAGGTAGAACCAAATGACCTCAATAGTGCCCTATCAGCATACTGCCCTGATAATGCCCGCTCGCAAGTCAAGGAAACCAAAAATAACACCCTGATCCTAGACTGCTATAATGCCAACCCGTCGAGTATGAGTAGCGCCCTCAATTCGTTTGTCGAGATGCAACATCCAAAAAAGTTGGCTATTCTTGGCGATATGCTTGAATTAGGTGCAGAAGGCCCATCAGAGCATCAAAAAGTGCTCGATTTCCTCAATGAGAATCAACTCAATTACAAGACTGTTGGCGAAATCTTTGGGCAATTAAATCCTGAGGGGTATTCCAAGACAAGTTCCTTGATACAAGAGCTAGAACAACAGCAATTGGAAGGATATTTAATTCTTCTTAAAGGATCTAGGGCAATCGCCTTGGAGCAACTTGTTGGGTTGCTTTAATTAGCCACCATATTGCATTAAAAATGCTTTCAGGAAGGGATCAAGTGCTCCATCCATAACGGCATCTACATCGGCAGTTTCAACACCCGTTCGTACATCCTTAACTAATTTGTAGGGGTGCATTACATAATTACGTATTTGACTACCCCATTCTATTTTCTTTTTACCCGCTTCAATTTCGTTTCGCTTCTCCATGCGTTCACGCAGTTCTAATTCATAAAGCTGCGATCTTAATAATTGCATGGCTTTTTCTTTATTCGCCAATTGTGAGCGGGATTCAGAATTCTCAATTATAATTCCGGATGGCGCGTGTCGGAGCCGTACAGCCGTTTCGACTTTGTTTACATTTTGCCCACCTGCTCCTCCTGAGCGGAAAGTCTCGAAGGAAATATCTGCAGGGTTGATATTGATCTCAATTTGATCATCGACCAAGGGGTATACATAGACAGAAACAAAGCTCGTGTGTCTTTTGGCATTAGAATCAAAAGGAGAAATACGCACCAAACGATGCACTCCATTTTCTCCCTTTAAAAAGCCAAAAGCGAATTCTCCTTCAAATTCAAGGGTCACAGTCTTGACACCGGCTACATCACCTTCCTGAAAATTCAGCTCAGTAATTTTATAACCATTTTTTTGTCCCCACATGAGGTACATGCGCATGAGCATACTTGCCCAGTCACAACTCTCCGTACCACCGGCTCCGGCAGTAATTTGCAATACAGCCGAAAGGTTATCTTCTTGGCTAGAGAGCATATTTTTAAGCTCAAGCGCTTCGATCTCTTCTGTTATTTGAGCAAATTGCTCATTGAGTTCAGACTCTTCGGCCATTCCCTCTCGAACAAATTCAGCCAACACATCTAAATCTGCAACTGCAGCTGCCGTTTGATCAAAGCTCTCTACCCAATATTTCAATCCTCTGATTTGCTTCATTTTGTCTTCGGCCTTTTTTGGGTCATCCCAAAATGAAGGGTCTTGGGTTTTGAGCTCTTCTTCTTTCAATTGCATTCTTTTTTCGTCAATTTTTAAGAAAGATTGTATGGTAGAGAGTCTCGATTGAAGTGCTTTGTACTGTTCAGAAGTCATACAGCAAAGTTACGCATATTCCCAAGGAAAGAAAAGCATAGAGGCGCACATCATTCACCCAAAATGTTTACATTTGTTGCAAATAAAATTACAATGAACATACCAGCAGAACTCAAATACACCAAAGACCACGAATGGGTTAAGTTAGAAGGCGATATCGCAACAATTGGCATTACCGAATTTGCTCAAAGTGAGCTTGGTGATATTGTTTATGTTGAAATTGAAACCATAGGTGAATCAATGGAACAAGAAGCTGTTTTTGGAAGTGTTGAAGCAGTAAAAACTGTCTCAGACCTATTTTTACCTATGAGTGGTGAAATCATTGAATTCAATGAAGCTTTGGAGTCTAATCCTGAATTAGTCAACAACGACCCTTATGGCGAAGGATGGATGGTTAAGGTGCGTGTTTCAAATCCATCAGAATTTGAAGCATTATTAGATGCTTCTGCCTATGGGCAAGAAATTCACTGATAAATAAGACATTAGTAAATATAAAACCGTCTTGAAGACGGTTTTTTTATGGCCAATAAATTCGTTGTGTCTCTAATATGTGTTCGAGATCGTCGGGGAATTGGTAAAATAAATCACGGCCCATTTTATTTTCTAAGGCATCAATGGAAAGCATAAAATTGGCAAGTGACTCCTCTGATTTTTCATTGGGCAGCAAAAATGCGATGCCTTTCTTTTGATGAGGTGCAATGAGCGCTTTATAGTAATATTTAGGAACGCTCACCTTATTTGGACCAATAGTAGAGAGCCCAGTTGAAAGAAGCGGACCCGTAACTACATAAAGGGTATCGTAACGGGCTGCCCATTCGCGCACCTTTTCTTCTAGGCGTTTCCAAATACCTCTATTGAAACTTGGTAGCTGCGGGCTCATGTTGCTATAATAAAATGAAGATTGCATCACCTCTGTGGACCAACTCATGTCGGCCGCTGGGGCAAGATGTCCGCGGTCATAACCACTCTTGGCATAATCAGCATTGGTAGCAGATCCAGTACTTACCAGTGGATCTGCCATAAAACGATTGCTGCGTTCAACTCCGCCATTGAGTTGGCTACCCAATAAAGTGTAGGCCACCCAGTTGGCTTGTTCATGCAATTCATTGTATGCCAAGGTATAGGCTTTACGGACAATGATTTCCTCGTTTTTAATAGGTAAAGGGCAAGCAAGCGATAGCTTGGCATTTGATTGATTAGGGGTAAAGCGAAATAAAACGACAATTAAAAAAAAAGCCGCTATTCCAAGGAGGAACAGCGGTTTGAGGATGTTTATTGCTTTATTACGCATCAATTTTGGCATATTTCGCATTGCGCTCTATGAACTCACGTCGTGGCGGAACGTCATCACCCATGAGCATGGAAAAAATTTGATCACATTCGGCTGCATTTTCAATAGTAACTTGACGCAAGGTGCGGCTTTCTGGATTCATAGTAGTTTCCCAAAGCTGTTCGGCATTCATTTCACCTAAACCTTTGTATCGTTGTACATTTACTGAAGATTCACTGCCCCCACCCTTGAGCTCTTGAATAAGTCTATCACGTTGGTCTTCATTCCAAGCATATTCAGATTTAGTACCTTTCTTCACTTGATATAATGGTGGTGTGGCAATATATACATAACCGTTTTCAATCAGTTCTTTCATGTAGCGGAACAAGAAAGTCAGAATTAAGGTTTCGATATGTGAACCATCTACATCGGCATCACACATGATGATTATTTTGTGATAGCGCAATTTTTCGAGGTTAAGCGCCTTAGAGTCATCTTCAGTACCAATGCGTACACCAAGGGCCGTATAAATATTCTTGATTTCTTCGTTCTCGAATATTTTATGCTGCATTGCCTTTTCAACATTCAAGATTTTTCCACGTAAAGGCATAATCGCCTGAAAATGACGGTCCCGACCTTGTTTTGCCGTTCCACCTGCGGAATCTCCCTCAACAAAGTAAACTTCGCAAGCTGCAGGATCTTTTTCCGAGCAATCAGCCAATTTACCTGGCAATCCAGAGCCAGAAAGTACATTTTTGCGCTGCACCATTTCTCTTGCTTTTCGGGCGGCATGGCGTGCACGAGCAGCAAGGATTACTTTTTCTACAATCAGTTTGGCTTCTGCTGGATGCTCCTCCAAATAAGCAGAAAGCATCTCAGAAACAGCCTGACTAACCGGAGCAGTTACCTCACGGTTACCCAATTTGGTTTTTGTTTGGCCTTCAAATTGAGGCTCGGCAACCTTTACCGAAACCACTGCTGTGAGCCCCTCTCGGAAGTCATCACCATCAATTTCTATTTTCTCTTTTGCTAAAATTCCCGATTCAGTTGCATATTTTTTTAAGGTGCTGGTCAATCCACGACGGAATCCTGACAAATGAGTTCCTCCTTCATGGGTATTGATATTATTGACATAGGCCTGAATGTTTTCGGTGTAGGACGTGTTATAGGTCAAGGCCACTTCTACGGGTATGCCCTCTCTCTCTCCTTCAAAATAAATTACATCCGATATTAGCGCTTCACGGTTGCGATCCAAATAGGAAGCAAATTCTTTAAGACCCCCCTCTGAACGGTAGGTAGTCGAAAGCGGAGCTTCATTGTCGTCTAACTGGCGCTTGTCAGTAAGTGTGATGGTAATGCCTTTGTTCAGAAAGGCAAGTTCACGCATGCGAGCTGCCAGGGTGTCAAAATTATATTCAGTGGTTTCGAATATCGTGTGGTCAGGCTTGAAAGTCTGAATGGTACCAGTTTTGTCTGAGGTGCCGATCTCGCGGACCGCATACAGGGGCTTTCCAATAGAATATTCTTGTTCAAATATTTTACCTTCACGGTGCACTTCGGTGCGCATGTGTATCGATAAGGCATTTACACACGAAACACCTACGCCGTGCAAACCTCCCGAAACCTTGTAGGTGTCTTTGTCAAACTTACCACCAGCGTGCAAGACAGTCATTACCACCTCAAGGGCAGACTTTTTCTCTTTGGTATGCATTGCCGTTGGAATACCTCGGCCATTATCGGTAACTGTGATTGAGTTGTCTTCGTTGATAAACACATTGATATGGTTACAATAACCAGCCAATGCTTCGTCGATGGAGTTGTCCACCACTTCATACACGAGATGGTGCAAGCCTTTTAAACCAACATCGCCAATATACATTGCCGGCCTTTTGCGTACCGCTTCAAGGCCTTCTAATACTTGAATATTATCTGCCGAATAATTATCTTTTTTGTGCTCTTCAGCCATGTTGTATGAATTTGAATAATGTTCTGTTATATATATAACAAAAATAAAAAAAAGCACCTCGATATAGGTGCTTTTACAGGGCCTGAAGGCCTTAACTTATCAACAAAATTTCAACTATCGTAGCTATTTTTCAATCCAATCAATGATACTAGGGTCATTGGGTAAAATACGTGGCGATACTACCCGGACCAAATGTCCATTTTCATCAATGAGGTACTTTTGAAAATTCCATTCGACTTTACTGTCTTCTTTTCCATTCTTGGCCTTTTGCGTTAAAAACTGGTAGATTGGGTGCATGTCGTTGCCTTTTACTGAGATTTTTGACATCATTGGAAAAGTTACCCCATAATTCTGTTGGCAGAATTGTGCAATTTCTTTATCTGAGCCAGGTTCTTGAGACATAAAATTATTGGCAGGGAAGCCAACGATGACAAAATTTTTGGCCTTGTATTTGTTGTACACCTCTTCGAGTTGCTCATACTGTGGGGTGAGGCCACATTTTGAAGCGGTATTGACTACCATTATTTTCTTGCCTTTCAATGCCGCAAAATCAAAGACACCACCATTGATATCTGTGACTTTGAACTGATGAATACTGTTAGAATCTGATGTAAGACAGTTCATAATAACAAAACTTAGGGTAAATAATAGGAATTTCATGATGCTTTTTTCTACAAAACAAGTTCAAAGAAATATAGTTCTATTTGGAACCATTTTTTCTTTTTTTCGAATAACTCTTTGATGCGAATAGCTTTGATCATATTATTCACTCAATGCGCCTTTGTTTGGGGGCAAAAAATGACCGGTTTTTGGCAAGGCATGCTCTTTGACCCTCAACAAGAACAAGAACTTATACCCGTTTACTTGGATATTTACGTAACCAATGGGATGGTGGATGGGAAAATGCGGATTGAACATAACGATGGTGTGAGCATCTTCCCTGTTTTCGGCACTTTTTCAGAGCAAGAACTCAAGCTCACTACATTGAAAGCTACTTGGCATTACAAACCAGAATATGCGCTTACGCCAAATACATACAACCTGACCTATAATCCAAAAAATGGATACTTAGAAGGGAATTCAGATAAAGATCAATTTCGATTTATCGCCTATCAAAGTAAAGGAGTTATTGAGAAAAGTAAGACGGCTTACCTTCCAAGTGAATGGTTAGTGAGATTCAAGCAAGAACTTGAAGATGGCATTTCAGCCCCCATGATCCGCAAACAAGAACTGATGCAATTTAAATTTCAACCCGTTTATTTTGATTATGATCAAGCTGAAATACGAGTAGAATACCAAAATTATTTACTAGAACTCATTCGGATGGTGAAAAGCCACTCTGATTTGCGTATTCAGATCACAGGACATACGGATGCCGACGGCTCAGATGCTTATAATTTAGAATTATCGAAAAGAAGAAGCGATGCGCTAATTGAGTTCTTTGTGCAGAATGGATTACCGAAAGATCGTGTTGATATGCAATTCAAAGGAGAGAATGAACCTGCAGATGACAATTCTACCGAAGAGGGAAAACAACACAATCGCCGTGTAGATTTCAAATTCATTTAATTGCCTAGCTCATTTTGCCTTCTTACAATTCGGCAATTTTCTTTTCTAGAATGGCAATTTTTGCTAACGCATCCGCCTCTTTCTTACGCTCATTGGCAACAACCGCCTCTGGGGCACCCGCCATGAACTTTTCGTTGTGCAATTTGCCATAAACGCTTTTTAAAAAGCCTTGTGTATAAGCTAATTCTTCCTGTAATTTTTTCTTTTCAGCCTCGACATCAATTTGATCACCAAATGGAACAAAGAATTCCCTTCCATCGACAATAAAACTATTGGATTGCGCAATGGCTTGATCCACGTATTGTAGAGAAGACAAATTGCCCATTTTCACAATAATGCTATCGGAATCTTGTGCTACGGATGAACTTGCCTTGACAAACAAATCTAACTTGACCTTGCTTGCAATATTATTCTGCTTGCGAATGTTTCGCAAATGCGTGATTACTTTTTCATTGTAAGCAAATTGTGTGAGTGGATCGGTGTTCGGGGTAGCTGCCGTTGGCCAACTTGATATGACGATGTCATCATTGGCCGATCTTTGCTTGAGGGCATGGTATAGCTCTTCTGTGACAAAAGGTGTGAAAGGATGCATTACTTTTAGAATACGCTCAAAGAAATCAAGGGTTTGATTTAAGGTTGCGCTGTCAATGGGTTGCTGGTAACCAGGCTTGATCATTTCCAAATACCACGAGCAAAAGTCATCCCAAACCAGTTTGTAGGTAGCCATGAGCGCATCCGAAATACGGAACTTATCGTAATTGTCATTGATATCATTGAGCACCTGTAAAAAACGGTTTTCAAACCACTCAATAGCCACTTTACTTGATAAGGGTTGTTCCATTTCACGGACTTCCCAAGAAGCCACAAGGCGGTATGCATTCCAAATTTTGTTCGTGAAGTTGCGGCCTTGTTCACACTGCGCACTATCAAAAGGCAAGTCATTACCTGCCGGAGACGAAATGAGCACCCCAACACGAACACCATCGGCACCATATTGCTCAATAAGTTCTATTGGATCTGGAGAATTCCCCAAAGATTTAGACATCTTTCTCCCTAGTTTATCGCGGACAATTCCAGTGTAATAAACATTTTTGAAAGGTTGCTTGCCCATATATTCATAACCGGCAATCGCCATGCGTGCCACCCAAAAAAACATGATTTCAGGAGCAGTCACTAAATCGTTGGTAGGATAATAATAATTGATTTCCGGATTATTGGGCTGTGTTAAACCATTGAATACAGAAATTGGCCAAAGCCAACTTGAAAACCATGTATCCAGGACATCTTCATCTTGTCGGAGTTCGGCAACATTAATTGTTCGACCAGCTTTCTTTGTGGCAAGTTCCAAAGCTTCTTGCTGAGTTTTTGCCACTACAAAATCTGAAGGGCGGTCGCTGTAATACCATGCAGGAATGCGATGACCCCACCAAAGCTGGCGTGAAATACACCAATCCTTGACATTTTCCATCCAATGGCGGTAGGTATTTTTAAATTTATCGGGGTGGAATTGAATGTTTCCGTTCATTACATTTTCAAGTGCAGGTGCAGCCAATTCTTTCATTGACACAAACCATTGCAGCGACAATTTAGGTTCAATTACCGCATTGGTTCTTTCAGAAAATCCAACTTTATTGATAATGTCTTCTACCTTGATTAGGTAGCCTTTTTCATTGAGCTCCTTTTCAATGGCTTTGCGTACTTCAAATCGGTCTTGACCGGCGTAATGTGCACCATTGGCATTGAGTGTGCCGTTGTCCTCAAACAAATCTATACTTGGCAAGTTATACTTTTGACCTAATTGATAATCATTTGGGTCATGTGCTGGCGTGACTTTCAGGCATCCAGTTCCAAATTCTGGATCCACATATTGATCTGCGATGATTGGAATTTCACGATTGATCAAGGGTACATTCACGGTTTTACCAACCAAAGATTTGTAGCGCTCATCATCTGGGTGGACACAAATTGCTGTATCGCCAAGGATAGTTTCAGGGCGCGTGGTTGCAATGGTAAGCCATTGATCAGTACTGCCCACTACTTGGTAGCGCACATAAAAAAGCTTGGAATTGACTTCCTTGTAATTTACCTCCTCATCTGACAATGCTGTTAATGCTTCAGGATCCCAATTCACCATGCGAATGCCTCGGTAGATTTTACCTTTCTGATAAAGATCAATAAACACCGATATTACTGATTCGGAGTATTGAGGATCCATTGTGAAATGGGTGCGTTCCCAATCACAAGAGGCTCCTAAACGTTTGAGCTGTTCTAAAATGATGCCGCCGTGTTTGTCTTTCCATTCGAAAGCATGTTTTAAAAATTCTTCGCGAGAAAGATCGGCTTTGGCAATCCCTTCAGCTTTTAATTTTTGAACCACTTTGGCTTCTGTAGCAATGGAGGCATGATCGGTACCTGGCACCCAACAAGCATTTTTACCAAGCATGCGTGCTCTACGCACCAACACATCCTGAATGGTATTATTGAGCATATGACCCATGTGCAACACACCCGTGACATTTGGTGGAGGAATAACGATGGTGTAGGGTTCTCGGTGATCGGGAACTGAATGAAAATACCCCTTATCCAACCAATGTTGGTACCATTTTTCCTGTGCGTGCTGTGGTTCGTAGGTCTTTGCTATCTCCATGACTTCATCTTTGAGTGGCAAAGATAGCAATAATCTGAGTCCTGTGGCTAGGCCAAGGCTAGTTGATTACTGGAGAATCCGATGGAGTAAGTACACTTCCTTTGATGGTTAAAATGATAGGATCACCCACATTGGAAAAAACTGTAATAGTTTTGGTAAAGGCTCCGACACGTTTGGTATCATAGTGCACTTTAATGACTCCTTTTTTCCCTTTTCTAATGGGAGTTTCGGGTCTTTCTGCTGCTGTACAACCACAACTTGTCTGAACATTCGATATTACAGCTGCTTTTTTAGCCGTGTTCTTAAATTCAAATACAAATAAGTCTTCAGAACCATAGGGGATGTTTTGACGCTCTATTTCAAGTACAGTAAAGCGAAGAGCAGGCTGGGCATCTTTTTTGGATACAGTATTTGATTGAGCAAATAATACATGAGTTAAAAGGAAAAACAAAGTGAGGTGCAGGCTTTTCATAAGGTAAAATTTATACAATGCTGGTGTTTCAGAACAATGTTAGTTAATTCAACAAAGCGTAGGATAAAATTAACACAATTTTAGCAACAATAGTCCTAGGAGTGGATCTCATTGGTATATTTCTAATGGAGTGATTGCATTAAAAAAATGTTGAATTGTAAATCGTTTTAGTGCTGCTTCAGATGGAATCTAGGAAAACTTTGTACTTTTGCGGCATGAATGTGAATAAAGATTTAAGTATCAAGGTTGCAGAATTGCTACTCAAAACAAAGGCCGTACGCCTTCAGCCAGACAATCCATTTACCTGGGCTTCGGGCTGGAAATCCCCAATTTATTGTGACAACCGTATTACCCTAAGTTTTCCTGAAGTACGCACTCACATTCGACAAGGTTATGCGCAAACTATCCTTGATAATTTTGGAAAACCAGATGTTATTGCAGGAGTAGCCACCGGTGGAATAGCACAAGGCGCCTTAGTTGCACAAGAATTAGGAGTGCCTTTTATTTATGTACGAAGTGCAGCCAAAGGTCATGGAATGGAAAACCTGATAGAAGGGGCGTTTCACGAGGGTCAGCGCGTGGTTGTGATAGAGGATCTAATCTCTACGGGGGGCAGCAGCTTAAAAGCAGTAGAAGCATTAAGAGCTGGAGGTTTAGATGTCAAGGGCTTGATCGCCACCTTTACTTATGGTTTTTCTATTGCTGAAGAGCAATTCTTAGCGGCCAAATGCCCTTATGTATGCCTTACAGATTATGGGATATTAATTGATGTGGCGATCAATACCAAGTATGTAACAGAGGCTGATCAATCCACTTTGACAGCTTGGCGCAATAATCCAAGTACATGGAATCAATAAATCAACAATACTGAATGGTTGAAATTAAAACCAAAGAATTTATTGTAAAAGCGCCTATTGAGAAGGTTCATGCCTTTCTTAGTGAAACAAAAAATTACGTTTTAATACTCCCTAAAGAACAAATTTCAGACTTCCAATTCAGTACGGATCAATTTTCATTTAAAGCCGCCGGGCAAGTAACCCTAACCTTAGTGAAAGGCACTTGCACACTTCATGAATTGCAATTCAATGGGATGAAAGGCAATCCTTTTGCATTCAATTTACTTGTTTTTCTTGATGCTAAAAACGAGCACACTAGTGGTTTCATTCAAATTAATGCTGAGCTCAATATGATGTTCAAGATGCTCATCGAGAAGCCTCTGCATCAATTATTAGCGAAAATGGCAGAGAATCTGTCTAAGCAGCTGGGCTAATCTCTAAGGAATTTTATTTGTTGGTTATCGAATTCCAAGATTTGAGCACCGTCATCTAAACGCAACTTGCCCCTATCTGATACGCCAAGTATGGTGGCTTCAAATTTCAATCCTAAGGCAGTTTCAAACCAGTATCTTTCGCCTTTGAGCCACAGCGCAGCTTCATATTTGGATTTTAAGTAATTAAAATCTCCATTTAATAAATTTTGCTGACCATTGAGTAAGTCGAGGTATTCTGATAAAACTGTAATTGGTTTAAACCTTTGCTTGGTTTGCGCAAGTAAAGATGTCGTAAAAGGTAAATTTGGAGCCTCGTTTACATTCATCCCGCACCCAATAACGCACCAAGTAATTTGTTGATCTTTGACTTGTTGTTCGATGAGAATGCCTCCTAGCTTAAGGCCTTGAATTAGGATGTCATTTGGCCATTTAATTTGAGCATCTACTCCAAAACGGAGCAAACATTGTTGCCACATGAGAGCGCTGTACCAAACGGAGCGAATTTGCTCATCGGTACCAAATTTTGGACAATATACGAAGCTAAACATCAAATTAGCCTTACTGACAGACTGCCATATATTACCGCCTTGACCTTTACCTTTGCTTTGATAATCTGCCATAATTACCGAACCATCTTGGCAAGTTCCTTGTTCAATGAGATTGGCAACATAATTGTTGGTAGAGTCTACTGAGTCAAGCTGAATAAATAAAGAACCGAATTGGGTCATCAATAAAAATCAAAAGGATTCAAATTTATCAGTTAGTTTTGTAATAGAATATACCAAATGGCAAAAAAGAAAAAATTAGAATCCTCTGAACTACTTGTTGATGCAATTGTAGAAGGCATGCAAAACAATAAAGCACAAGATATATCCATCCTGGATTTAAGGCATTTGGAAAGTGCCGTTTGTGACTTTTTTGTAATCTGTTCAGGTGAATCTAGCACACAAGTAGACGGAATTGCTAGCTCGATTCAAAGAAATACGCGAAAAGAGCTCAAGGAAAAACCATGGCATATTGAAGGAAAAACCAATTCTGAATGGGTGCTATTGGACTACATTGACGTTGTTTGCCATATCTTTTATAAAGACGCACGCTCATTCTATGACATCGAAGACCTCTGGGCCGATGCCAACCGTACAGATCTCCCCAACCTTTAATCTCCACCCACATGTCAGACGAAAAAAGAAAAAACCCACTCTCCGTATATTGGATATACGTTGCTTTTGTAGTTGTATTGGTGAGTACCCATCTTTGGGTGAACAGCGACACCACCTCCGAAATCAAGTACAAAGAAACACTCCTAGAACTTGTTGAAGTTAAAGGAGTTAAAAAAGTCAAAATCATTAATCAGAGTACTGCACGTTTTCAACTCAAAGAAAATTCTAAAAAACTGATCAATAGCAGAAAAGATCTTGATTTTCCAAAAATGCGCAAACTCTTGGCTAATAAAAATGCTCAGCCAGAAAAAATTGTATTTGAACTTGAAAATATTGGCAACCATGCCAATTTTGAAAAGGCGCTAGATGAACGTGGATACCATGATTACGAGAACATCATCGAAACCAATTGGATTGCTCAAATTTTGGGTTATTTGTTGCCCTTTGGAATCATAGTTCTTATTTGGATGTTTGTAATGCGCAGAATGTCGGGCGGCGGTGGCAGCGGCGGTGGCGGCGGACAAATATTCAACATAGGTAAGTCAAGAGCCCAGGTCTATGACAAGGGTAAAAGCACGAATGTTACCTTTAAAGACGTAGCCGGTCTTGAAGGAGCCAAAGAAGAAATTGTTGAAATTGTTGAGTTTTTAAAAAATCCTAAAAAATACACCGAGCTCGGTGCTAAAATCCCTAAAGGAGCCTTACTTGTGGGGCCTCCAGGAACAGGTAAAACCCTACTGGCAAAAGCTGTTGCTGGCGAGGCAAAGGTGCCTTTCTTTTCACTCTCCGGATCAGATTTCGTAGAAATGTTTGTAGGGGTAGGCGCTTCGCGCGTCCGCGATTTATTCCGCCAAGCTAAAGAAAAGGCACCGGCAATTATTTTCATCGATGAAATTGATGCCATCGGACGCGCAAGAGGTAAAAACAACGGTTTCAATACCAATGACGAACGTGAAAATACCCTCAATCAGCTCTTAACTGAAATGGATGGTTTTGGCACCAATTCTGGTGTAATCATATTAGCTGCTACAAACCGTTCTGATGTACTTGACAGTGCCTTGATGCGCGCAGGTCGTTTTGACCGTCAAATCTATGTGGACATGCCTGATTTAAACGAGAGAACGGCAATTTTTGGTGTGCACCTCAAACCACTCAAACTATCTACAGAGATTGATGTCGCGTTTTTGGCAAAGCAGACCCCAGGTTTTTCTGGGGCAGATATTGCCAATTTGTGTAATGAGGCTGCGCTTATTGCTGCTCGTCACAACAAAAAACAAGTAGAAAAACAAGACTTCCTAGATGCTGTTGACCGTATCATTGGTGGGCTCGAGAAGAAAAATAAAATCATTACCCCAGAAGAGAAGAAAACAATTGCCTATCACGAGGCAGGACATGCCGCGGTTTCGTGGTTATTGCAATACGCACATCCTTTGGTTAAAGTCACGATTGTTCCAAGAGGTCAGTCCTTAGGAGCTGCCTGGTACTTGCCCGATGAACGCAGTATAACCACCACCGAACAATTGCTAGATGCTATGTGTGCAACACTTGGCGGAAGAGCAGCAGAGCAACTAACCTTTGGCAAAATCTCAACGGGCGCGCTTTCAGATTTAGAGCGCGTTACTAAACAAGCCTATGCCATGACTTCAATTTATGGACTCAACGAACGGATAGGTAACATTTCTTTTTACGATTCTCAGGGCCGAGATACCTTTACCAAACCGTATTCGGAGGATACCGCAAAGGTAATCGATGAAGAAGTAAGTAAACTAATCGAAGGACAGTATCAAAGAGCATTAGGGTTGCTTTCTGAAAATAGCGATAAACTGTCTCAACTTGCTGACAAATTACTCACCTCTGAGGTTATTTTCAAGGAAGACTTGGAGGCAATTTTTGGCAAACGACCATGGGATCCATTAGAAGTGCTACTTGATGAAGCATCAACTCAAGACACTCAAAGCAATGATGAATCCGTTGCCGCTTTGCCTCATTTGGAACCAAGCATTGATACTGAATTGTCAACAGAAGATTCAACTCAAGCAATGACAGATCAAAACGAATCGACACAAAACGAATGATTTCAAACTTGAGCCAACGCATGATAACTGGTGCCTTATTTGGTACGGTAGTAATTGGTTCAATGCTTTTAAATCCATACGCATTTGCGATAGTATTTTCGTTTTTTATGATCGTAGGTCTCTGGGAATTCTATCAATTTTTTAAGCAACACGAAATTGTTCAAGTATCCAAAGAGATCGGAATTTTCATAGGGATATTCATCTATGTTCTGCTGGTTGGAATTAGTTTTGAGTGGTTCTCGGTGATTTCACTGGCGCTTATTTTCCCCTTATTTTTTACCCTAATTCTCAATGAACTTTGGGCAAAACATGCACATCCTTTGCTCAATATTTCGGTACTTGTATTTGGGATCATATATATTGTTGGTCCATTCTATTTGAGTATTGATTTGCATGTCAGAGACACCTCTCCGCTTCCCAAAGTATTGGGAATGTTCTTATTAATCTGGACCAATGACTCCATGGCCTACTTTACTGGGCGAATTTTTGGAAAGCGCAAACTCTTTGAACGCATTTCACCAAAAAAAACATGGGAAGGCACCATTGGAGGGATTGTATTTACCCTGCTATTAGGACTGATCATCGGGACCTATATCAATAAAGGCGAAGCATTTTTCTGGCTTGTTTCTGCGCTAATTATTGCGCCAGGGGCTATATTCGGAGATTTATTGGAGTCCTTATTCAAGAGGAGTCTTCAAATAAAAGACAGTGGTAAAATTCTTCCTGGGCACGGCGGCGTTTTAGATCGATTTGATGCTGCACTTTTCACTATCCCATTTTTTTATTGTTGGTCAATAATTTATCTTTACTGGAAATGATGACTTTTCACCGCGAAGGCCGCTTTATAATGCTACTGAGTACCTTGATCTTTTTAGGATTGAGTTTGATGAATTATAAATTCCTAGCTCCTGCCTACTGCTCGTTATTTTGGATCTTGGAACTTGGATTTGTGGTATTGCTTTACCTGATTGTTCAATTTTTTAGAATTCCAAAACGCACCTGCCAAGGCTCTGACTTAGACATTATGTGCCCTGCAGATGGCAAAGTTGTTGTAATAGAGGAAGTCGAGGAGACAGAATATTTCAAAGATAAACGCATCCAGGTTTCAATTTTTATGTCCCCGCTAAATGTACACGCGAACTATTATCCGATAAGTGGTGAGGTAAGTTATACTAAATACCACCCAGGACTTTTCTTGGTGGCATGGCACCCAAAGAGCAGTACCGATAACGAACGCAGTACATGTGTGGTAAAACATACCAATGGCACCGAAGTACTTTTTCGTCAAATTGCCGGGGCACTCGCTCGTCGTATTTGTTATTATGCCCAAACAGGTGACCAAGCCAAACAAGGCGAGGAATTTGGTTTTATCAAATTTGGCTCGCGAGTGGATCTTTTTCTGCCTTTAGGCACGAAAATTGATGTGGTCATTGGTCAAAAAGTCCAAGCCAAGCTCACCAAGCTAGCTAGTTTAAATTAATTTGTAACTTTATAAAAAAAATACATCATGAAAAAATTATTTGTAGCGGTTGCCCTCACCACATTTGTAGGTTCAATGGCAAACACAGCATTTGCAGCTGTCAATGGAACGCAAATCGTTAAAAAAGAAGACGACAAGCGTAAGAAAAAGAAAAAAAGCAGCAGCTGTTGTTCGGCAAATGGTCAACAAAAATCTTGTTCATCATCCAACAGCACTCAAAAATCTTGTTCAGGTGGTAATCACTAAAAAATTAGATTTACTCAAATAAAAAAGCCGGCTAAGAGCCGGCTTTTTTATTCGATACAAGTTGGTTATTAAGAGGCATAAATCGACTGGTAGGCATCTTGATATTTTTCGAGAATGCGCTTGCGCTTAAATTTAAGTGTTGGTGTAAGTTCACCGCCCTCGATTGTCAATTCATTTGGCAAGAGTTTTACTTTTTTAAGTTGTTCCCAAGAACCGTATTCTTTATTGATTTGGTCAATCTCTTTATTGATTCGATCTAAAAGTGCGGCGTTTTCAATAACTTCTTGGTTGCTTAGATCATTAAAATTCAGTTGATGGCGAATCGCCCATTCGCGAACAAAAGCAAAATTAGGCACGATAAATACAGCTGGGAATTTTTCTCCTTCACCTATCACCATCGCTTGTTCAATAAATCGAGATTGCTTGAGGCGATTTTCCATGGCCTGGGGCACGATATATTTTCCACCAGAAGTTTTAAAGATTTCCTTTTTACGGTCTGTGATTTTTAAAAATTTCTCTTCTTGAAACATGCCAATATCTCCAGTACAAAACCAACCTTCGGCATCAAAAACCTCTTTGGTTGCTTCTTCATTCTTGTAATAACCCATCATGACATTGGGGCCCTTCACTAAAATTTCACCGTCAGCTGCAATTTTAACCTGTACATTTTCAACCAATGGACCTACAGAGCCTATACGGATGCCGGTATTGAAATTATTTACAGAGACCACTGGTGAGGTTTCTGTAAGGCCATAGCCCTCAAGAATTGGAATATCGGCAGCTAAGAAAATACGTGCCAACCTTGGCTGTAGTGCTGCCGAACCCGAAGCAATGGCCTTGACATTTCCGCCCAATGCTTCCTGCCATTTGGAAAATATTAGTTTGCGAGCAATGGCCAATTTTACTTTATAAAAAACTGATTTACCTACTACATCATAGTCTTCAGCAACTCCTACTGCCCAGAAAAATAAAGCGCGCTTTATACCCGAAAGATCTTCTCCTTTGGCCATAATTTTGTCAAAAACTTTTTCAATTAGACGTGGCACCGCTGAAAATACATCAGGCTTAACCTCGCGGATATTATCACCAATGGTATCCATGGATTCGGCAAAATGAATGGAGCAACCTATATACATATACAGGTAATGCAACATGCGCTCATAAATATGGCATACCGGTAAAAAACTCAATACTTTCGAATTTTTATCGGCAGGAATAGGATCAATACAGGCAGCCACAGTTGATAAAATATTGGCATGTGACAACATCACCCCTTTTGGATTGCCAGTAGTACCTGAAGTATAAATGATGGTAACCAAATCTGCACTTTTAACCTCTCGCATCCGTTGTTCGACCATCTCAATTTCTACCTGACCTTTATTGCTCTCTATTTGAGACCAGTGCGGACAATTTTCCAAATTATCAAAGGAAAACAAATGTTTTAAACTTGGCACATCACTGCGTATCTCACTAAGTTTACCTACCAATTCATCGTTTGACACCACACAAATTTCTACACCTGCGTCGTTGAGAATAAAACGATAATCTGAAGCGGAAATGTTTGGATAAAGTGGGACAAGTATAGCTCCAACCTGCTGAACTGCAATATCGAGAATATTCCATTCATAGCGATTTGAACTAGCCACAGCTATACGGTCACCGGCCTGTACCCCCATAGATATGAGGCCACGAGATACATCCATTGCCGCATTCAAAAATTCTGAGGTAGACATTGGCACCCAAATCCCGCTAGTTTTGGTTACAAACATATTGGGGTTTGGGTAATTTTTTAATTGATGTCTCGGTACATCAAAAAGACGGTCTATGGTTAGCATATTTTACGGTTTAGGACCGAAAAATAAGCATTCTTGTCAAATTAAAGAAATGAGATGACAAAAAGACATATCAAAACTAGACCTAGCAAATTAAGTATGAGACCAAAGCGGAGCATATGTCTAATTTGTATGAAGCCAGATCCAAAAACAATCGCATTTGGCGGTGTAGCAACAGGCATCATAAAGGCCATACTCGCCCCGAGGGTAAGTGCCATTGCTAAGGGCAAAATAGGTAAGCCGGCTTGGGCTGCAAACGCCCCTAATACCGGAACAAGAAGCGTTACCATGGCTAAGTTTGATATCACCTCAGTTGTAAAAATAGCAATGGTTGTAACCACAATAATTGCTACCATAAAATCAATCTGACCCAATGAAATAAAGGCCTTAGAAAGCAGTGTCAATATTTGGTTTTGTTCTAGAATAGCAGCCAAAGCCAGACCACCTCCGAACAAAAATAAAATACCCCAAGGTAGTTTTTCAGTATCCGACCAATTGAGTATTTTGGCTTTGCTCTGTGACTCTTTAGGTAATAAAAACATTCCCAAAGCACCTAAGATTGCTGCATTTTCATCACGGTAATAAATTCCAAGGTATTGACCGATCAAACTTCTAAAAATCCATAATCCTGCAACTACTGAAAATATGAAGAGCACACGCTTTTGGGTAGTTGTCCAGGGAGTGATATGAAAATGGAGGTCATGGACATCTTTTCGCTCTGTACCCAGAAAAAAATAAAATACAAGGTACATGCCTAAAAGCATTACTATGGCCAAGGGCAAACCGATTTTTAACCAATCTAAAAAACTGACTTCAATGTGAAAATTCTCTGAAAGTATACTTGCCATTTGTGTATTTGGGGGCGAACCGATCAAGGTTGCTAAACCTCCAATATTTGCAGCATAGGCAATGGAGAGCATTAGTAGCACACTAAAACGGGAATTCCTATGAGCGGGAGGCATAGCTTCAACCACAGCCATTGCCATGGGCAGCATCATCAGTGCAGTGGCCGTATTAGAGATCCACATGGAAACTAAGCCAGTACTCAGTATAAAACCGAGTAAAATGTTAGATTTTTTGTCGCCAACTATGGTGATGATGCGTCGGGCAATCTGTTCATGAACACCCCATTTCTCGAGGGCCAATGCCATGACAAAGCCACCAAAAAACAAATAAATATTGGAATCTCCATAGCATTTGGCCAATGCTTGTGGCTCTATGAGGCCGAACGGAACCCCAAGAAGTAGAGGTAAAAGCGCTGTCAGATAAATGGGAATCCACTCCGTAATCCAAAGTAAAATCATCGTGCTGGCCAACAAAATGGCCAACCATTGACTTGGAAGTAGGCCCCACATAGGGTCGAGCACTTATTTGTTTAGCGCATTGAGTGCCTCAACGAAATAATTGGCCTTGGCTTCTACTTCTTGCACAATTGCTCTAAATGCTGCTTTGCCTTTGGCCTGATTCATTTTTGAAAGCATTTCATCTTGAAAATCAGCAGCTTCATCAATTAATTTGGCCGAATTTGCCGCTTTTTCTGGAGCAGTCATTTCAAAGAAAAAACATTCTTCGACAACATCAAATACCATTTCATTGATGTTTCTTTTAAGGATTCGTTTATTGGCCATTGTCTTTTATTTTCTGCAAATATACGTTTTTTCGGGCTATTTTTGCGCATGTCTTACCCGCTACTCACTATTGCCAAAGGCAAAGAACAATCGCTACAACGCAAACATCCTTGGGTTTTCTCAGGAGCATTAGCTTCTGATACTGATGGGCTTGAAGATGGTCAAATCGTCTGTATCACTACAAAAAAGCAACAAGTCTTGGGGATTGGGCACTTTCAACACGCTACCATTGCCGTGCGCGTATTGACCTTTGATTACGAAGCTATCGATGAGGCCTTTTACGTTAAAAGATTAGAAAATGCCTATGCCTTAAGAGTCAATATCGGGCTCCTTGATGAGCAAAATAATATTTTCAGATTGTGTCATGGTGAAGGGGACCAACTCCCTGGGTTGATTATAGATTTCTATAATGGTGTTGCCGTCATTCAATGCCACTCTTATGGCATGTATCGGCAAGTGGAAACCATCGCAAGTGCATTAAAAATTGTGCTCAAAGAGCAACTTAAAGCCATTTATCATAAATCTTCAGATACCCTACCTAAACGCGAAGAAACAACCGACGGATACCTATTTGGGGAGGTCAGTGTCCCGCATCTAGCCATTGAAAATGGCGTAAAGTACCACATTGATTGGATTCATGGGCAAAAAACTGGCTTTTTTATTGATCAACGTGAAAATAGATCTTTACTTGGTAAGTATGCCAAAGATAAAAAGGTGCTCAATACCTTTTGTTATTCAGGGGGCTTCAGTCTGCAGGCCTTAAATAGTGGTGCGACCCTTGTGCATTCCTTAGACAGCTCTAAAAAAGCCATTGCGTTAACTGATGCTAATGTTGAATTGAATCATTTTACAGACAGACATAGTTCCATTGTTGATGACGCCATGGACTACATGAAAAATTTAAAGGAAGATTATGACATCATCGTTTTGGATCCACCTGCTTTTGCCAAACACCGTGACAAACGTCATCAGGCCATACAAGGATACAAACGCTTGAATGCCCATGCCATCAGACAAATTAAAAAAGGAGGGCTCATTTTCACGTTTTCTTGCTCTCAGGTAGTAGATACACAACTCTTTAAAAATACAGTGATTGCTGCAGCAATTGAGGCAGGAAGGTCTTGCCGTATACTTGAACAGTTGCACCAACCTGCAGATCATCCTATATTAGCCTTTCATCCGGAAGGTGCTTACCTCAAAGGACTCGTTATTCAAATTGACTAAATGTTAGCACTGAATTATAAGACCATTCTAGGAGTCGCCCTTCCAATGATGGTAACGGGCTTCATACAATCTATTGTCTTGCTGACAGATGCCTCTATGATTGCGCGCTATTCTACGGATGCCTTTGATGCGGTAGGTAATGCAGGCCTGATGTATGTGACACTTTTTATGTGTATGGCAGGGATGGCCGATGGATCGCAAATTATAATTGCACGGCGTATTGGACAACAAAAAACCAATCTTATTGGCAAGGTATTTGGAAGTTCGGTTTGGATTCAGATGGCATTGGCTACTTGTTTATTTTTAATCTTGCATTTTTTTATTCCTCAGTGGGTAGCAAATTATTCAGGACAGGCCCAAATTGCAAAATTACAAGGCATTTACATTGAGCAGCGAAGTTATGCGCTGTTTTTTGCCATGTTCACCTTGGCC
Source organism: Crocinitomicaceae bacterium (assembly GCA_030833845.1). Lineage (GTDB taxonomy): Bacteria > Bacteroidota > Bacteroidia > Flavobacteriales_D > Crocinitomicaceae > UBA952. The sequence continues at coordinate 66,769 of JAURGK010000003.1, forward strand.
ATACAAGCTTTTTTTCTTGCCGAAGGCAAATCATGGGTCGTTTTAGTAACTGCTTTAATAACCGCAGGTAGCAATGCATTTTTAGATTATCTGCTCATATTTGGCAATTTTGGATTTTCAGAACTCGGCATTAGAGGAGCAGCCTTGGCTTCTTCCATTTCAGATGGCATTGGAATGCTTTGCATGGTTGGATTTTTGCTATTCTCCAAAGAAAGAAAGACCTATGGGCTACTTCAATATTTACGCTTAGATTTCACATCTGTTAAGGAAGTATTCAAGGTTGGAAGCCCTTTGATGCTCCAAGGATTTTCAGCGTTAGCAACTTGGATGCTATTCTTTACATGGTTGGAGCAAAAAGGAGCATTTGAGCTCACTGTATCTCAGAATATTCGTTCGATATACTTTTTGGCATTTGTGCCAATTTGGGGTTTTGCCGGCACCACCAAGACCTATATATCGCAATACCTCGGAGCAAAAAAAATAAATCAAATCCCCGCGATTCAACGAAAAATACAATTGCTCACCGTTTGTTTTATGTTAATTACATTTCATGGAGCCCTTCTTTATCCAAGTTCGATGATTGCCTTGGTAAATCCAGCCGAAGCTTACATAAGCAAAAGTGCTGAAATTCTTCGTCTGATTGCCATTTCTATTTTGCTCTTTGGTTTCATATCGGTGTATTTTCAAACAATACATGGCAGTGGCAATACGCTTCATTCAATGCTCATAGAGTTTTTTACCGTTGGGGTTTATACGCTATGTTGCTATCTTTTCATCAAAGTTTGGCAATTTGATGTATACTGGATTTGGACCGTTGAATACATTTATTTTGGCGTTTTAGGTATCGTCTCAATCACTTATCTTCGTACATACAAATGGCAAAACAAAAAAGTATGACACCTCCATTGCGCATCATATTTATGGGCACACCCTCTTTTGCCGTGCGTATTCTGGATGAATTACAGCAAAGCCACCATGAAGTGGTTGGGGTAGTTACCGTGGCAGATAAACCTGCCGGCCGAGGGCAAATGATGCACCAAAGCGCCGTCAAGCAGTATGCCCTACAACATGATCTTCGCATCATGCAACCCGAAAAATTAAAGGATGAGGACTTTGTGCAGGAATTAAGGAACTTGAACGCCGATGTTTTTGTTGTTGTTGCGTTTCGTATGCTGCCAGAAGTTATTTGGAAAATACCACCTTTGGGTACATTTAATTTACATGCCTCACTATTGCCAGCTTATCGGGGCGCAGCCCCGATCAATTGGGCGCTCATCAACGGAGAAAAGATCAGCGGTGTAACCACCTTCTTGATCAATGAACAAATAGATGCAGGCAGTATTTTACTTCAAGAAAAAGTGGACATCACAGATGGGATGACTGTCGGCCTGCTTCATGACATACTTCAAGAGAAAGGAGCAATATTGACCTTAAAAACCTGTGATGCTCTTGCAGTGAATCAAATTAGCCCAAGAGCCCAAAAACCTGTGGAAGGGAAAAGCGCGCTAGCCCCAAAATTATTCAAAGAAAATACCCAAATCGACTGGAATAGAGAAGCAAAAGACCTGCATAACCTCATCAGAGGATTGGACCCCTATCCGGCGGCATGGTGCAGGCTCTATTCAAAGCAAAAAGAAACGTGGATTCAGTTCAAGATTTTTAATTCGAAAGTTGTGTCATTCCCAACAGAGCGTATTAATGGTCCAGAGGCTCACAAGGAAGGTTTATTATTTCCTTGCGGCAACCTAACTACCCTTTTGGTAAAGGAAATTCAAATGGAAGGTAAAAAACGCATGGATGCCAAAGCCTTTATTGCAGGCAACGACCCCAATGACTTTAGTTACTGAGGTATATTGAAGGAAATTCCAAAACGCAAGGGGTAAACACCAACTGTTGTGCCCTGATTGAACATACTAACCATTGCATAATTGGCAAACACCCCAAAATATCCATAGCCCATTCTTAATGTGGCATCGAGCATCCAAGAATTCATGTTGAAATCTGATTTGGTAGTGTTTTCAAATTTATCGCCATTGGCATAAGTTCCTGTGAGGCGCTGATGGCTATACATGCGCACCCCTCCTACTACACCTGCATTGACGTAAAAAGAATTTTTGAAGGAGTTATTAGCGGTAAAATCCAAAAGCAATGGCACTGTAAAATAAGCGGCATATAAGGTATTGCGTTTGTAGATTTGGGCAGTATCAGAAATGGCATAAACACTCTGATCATCATGCTTTAATATATAAGAGGAAGTTAACTCAGTGTTGTTAAAAGCAAAGCCGTAGCCGGTAGTAATTCCAAAAACATCAGCAATTAACGAAAACTTATGCTGAAAGGTATTGAGGTTAAAGACCAAACTTTTAGCTACGTTATTTTGCCAATAAGGAGCCGCATCAAAGGTTGTTGAAGGCTCAAGAAAACCCGCAGTATTCATTTGAAGTCCAAACTCAAAACCAGCCCAATGCGCCTTGTTTTTGGCTAGTTCAGACTCCCAATCAAGTTCATCTAACCCAAGATCAAAGTCAAAAAGAATCTGCAATCTGTAACTAGATTCTATAAAGTCTCCATTGTCATTGGTTGCAGGTTGCCACAAAGGCATGTTGCGCACAATTTCTAAAGCAGCGCTGTCCAATAAAGCATTGTAGCCCATTTCTATGATGGGGTCAGTTACGTTTCCTTCGCTAGAAATTTTAAAAGCTACATAAACAGATTCTCCCCAAGGGAAATTCTCGCTGGTATCAGCAAAAATAAACTGCTCAACCGCTTCTTTGATATATCTGTTAAGAGAATCCTGCCCTCCAGGGAAAGATGGGGTGCGATTTTGATCTATTGCTGGCCCAAACCATGCTTCTTCAACGACAAGTGGCGGTTCCACTTCACCAACTTCAGCATTCACCTCGATAATGTTTTCTTCGGTATTTTCTACTACTTGAGGCTTTTCAAGTACTTGTGAAAAAACAGCAAAGTTCAATATGGTAAAGGCAAAAGTAAATGTGAGTTTCATGAGTATAGAATTTAAACAAAGATAAATAATTAAAATTGCAAACTCATTTTTACTAAGAAATGTCGGCCTGCCTGCGGATAATAGAAGTTTTCGGTGGTGGTTTGCCCTGCATATTGGTAAGTGAAGGTGTAACCGTTATTGGCGTACATGGCATTGAATAGGTTATTGACAAGCAAACCGAATTGAAGGGACTTGGCAAATTGCTGCTTTACATTGTAATTGATACTCAAATTTGTAAATGTAAATGGGTCTAAACTGCGAGCCAAATTAGAGGTGTTGTCTAGGTATTGTCTGCCAACATATTTAGTTTGAAGCGCAATATTGCATCCTTTGATTGGTGCATATTGCACGCCAAGCGTTTGAATGAAGTTTGGTGAAAAAGCCAAGTCCGTAGTACCATGATTGATTTGAATTTGGGTGTAATACGGATCCGTATCTAAAAAGACATCCACATACTCCGTAAAATTCAAGACTTTGTTCTGGCTCAGTGTGGTGGCACTTTGCAAACGTATTTTAGAATGAATTTGATAACCAAACTCAAGCTCAAGTCCAGCGCGGTAACTTTGATCAACATTAGTTCGGGTATAGCCCCCCACATCATTGATTTGACCAGTCAGTACCAATTGATTTTGGTAATGCATCCAAAATAAATTTGCTTGCCAATCCAATCTATCTAAATTATCAAATCGATAGGCGATCTCTGTGTCAAATAAGCGCTCCGAGAGAGGGCGGTTTGCAGGTGTGCTTTCACGGAAATCGCGACGAACGGGTTCGCGGTTGGCAATGCCGAAAGAAGTAAATAACTGATGTTTTCCAAATGACCGAGCAAGTGTAAGTTTGGGATTGAAGAAATTGAAATTCACCTTTTGTGTGACGTCTGTTAGCACACCACTAACTTGATCGACACCCAAAAATTGATATGCAATGCCTCGGTATTGCAAATCTAGTGTCAAATCAAAGCCATTTTTTTGATAATTGGTTTTCAAGTAAGAACTGACTTCACTCTTGAGTGCATCGTTGTCATAGTAGCGGTCATAGATTTGGCTATTTGAGGCGAATTGCGCCCAAATGATTTCTCCAAAATGCGCTCCTGCATAACGGTTGGCCGCACCACCTAAAGTAAATTTAAGTCGGGCGCTATGTTGGTAATTGAGGCCGTAAATCAAGCCAGCGAAATGATTGTTGAGCCAACGCCTACGAATAAGGTCAGTTTGAGCAATGGTATCTAGCCCCAAAACAAGCTGATCTAAACCATAGTCGCTTAGGTTATCTTGACTGCGGTATTCTTCATAGTAACCACGGCCGTATGTATAATGCGCAGCAGTATTGAAATTTAATTTTTCAGAAAAGCGATGAATGAAATGCAACTGATAATTGTCTTGGTTGTAGTTATCAACTTGCCCGGCATAGGTATAGTAATTGTATGTGCGTCCAGAAGTAAGCAAATTTTCCGTCTCAACAACGCTCAGGCCATTTCGCGCAGCATAGTCGAGCATGCCTAGAGAATCACCTCGGTAGCGACTTTCAGGAGTGCCATACCAAGCCTGATATGTGCGTTCAGCACCGGTCAAAACAACAGCTTTCCAAATAGACTTTTCGGTCAGATAGGTAGCTGTAAGCCCCATTGATTTGAGGTTACTTGTGGCTCTATCTAAGTAGCCATCTGAACGAATTTCAGAAACCCTAGCCTCTAAAGTAAATCGCTGATGCAATAAGCCGGTTCCGGCTGAAATTGTACTGCGCAGTGTTCCAAATGAGCCACCTGAAAGGTCCAAACGAGCATACGGATTACGCTGCAAATCATTAGTTCTAATATTCACACTGGCTCCAAATGCCGCCGCGCCATTGGTAGATGCACCCACGCCGCGCTGAATTTGAATATTCTCTACTGATCCAACCAAATCTGGCATGTTCACCCAATAGACGTCATGTGATTCAGGGTCATTGACAGGCACTCCATTGATGGTGACATTAATGCGGCTGGCGTCTACGCCCCTGATACGCAAGCCACTGTAACCAATTCCGGCTCCGGCATCACTGGTCGTAACCACCGAAGGTGTGAATTCCAGAAGTGTGGGCATGTCTTGGCCAAAGTTTTTGGTATGAAGGGCCCATTTTGAAACAAGCGCATTGTTGGGGGCATCTTTGGCGCGCAAACCATTCACAATAATTCCTTCAATATTTTGAATACGTTTGGTGCTATCTGAGTTTACTTTGGTTTTGCCATCCTGAGCCATCACCAAATGACCACTCATCAAAATAAATAGTAGTAATCTTGTTTTCATTTTTTTAAAAATTAAACAAGAATAAGGGGCTCTTCTTGACAATTGTACAATAAAAGCTTGTCATCTTCCCTTCGTTGGCATTATCCAAATCAGGTTCAATGGGTGTAATCTCAGCCTTTTGGGCACCCCTTAGAGACCTTACAAATATAGATAAATACTCAATAGAAAGGAAACATCATTAAACAATAGCACATCGATTTTATAGATTTGCCACCAATTGGGCAATCTGCACGGCATTGGTAGCCGCACCTTTGCGTAAATTATCGGCAACGATCCATAAATTCAAACTCTTTGCTTGACTTTCATCCCTGCGAATTCTACCCACAAAGACATCATCTTTTCCTTGCGCAAATCGAGGCATGGGGTATTGTAAGGTGGCTGGATTGTCTTGAAGTGTGATGCCGGGTGTAAGTGAAAGAACGCTTTTAACCTCCTCTAAATCAAAATCTTGATCAAAAGTGATGTTTACGGCTTCAGAATGGCCACCCACAACGGGAACTCGCACCGCGGTTGCAGTTACATTAATTTTTGGATCAAGGATTTTTTTGGTTTCATTGGTAAGTTTCATTTCCTCTTTCGTATAACCATTTTCCAAAAACGAATCACACTGAGGAATGCAATTTTTATCAATCGGATAGGCATAGGCCATTTCACCATTTTGACCAGATCGTTCATTTTCTAGTTGTTGAACGGCCTTTACACCTGTCCCGGTAATAGACTGATAGGTAGAAACTACTACCCTATTGACCCCATATTTTTGATGAAGGGGTGCCAATACCATAACCAATTGTATGGTACTGCAATTTGGATTGGCAATAATGAGGTCTGCTCTGGTAAGCAAGCTTCCGTTGATTTCCGGAACGATGAGCTTTTTTGTTGGGTCCATTCTCCATGCAGAACTATTGTCAATTACAACGGTGCCTTTTGCTGCAAACCTTGGTGCCCATTGCAATGAGGTATCGCCGCCCGCAGAAAATATAGCGATTTGTGGTGCGGCAGCAACTGCTTGCTCCATGCCAATGACTTCATATTCTTTGCCTTGATGCGTTATTTTCTTGCCGATGCTGTTTTCGGAGGCGACCAATAATAGTTCAGAATAAGCGAAGTTTTGCTCTGCCAATACTTCTAACATCTCAGATCCAACCATTCCGGTGGCACCCACAACAGCAATTTTCATATTGAAATTTTTTACAAAAATAAACTTTGTTTGCCATGAGACTCTTATCGATTTTATTTTTCCTGTGCTTCGCTTCTATGCCAAGGCCTTTATTTGCCCAAGTTTTTGAAGATTTTCACGACCAAAGTCTACTAGAAGGCCTCCTATGGGGCGGCGATTTATTTGAAGTCTTGAGCAATACAAACAGGCAGCTACAATTGTATGCAGACAGCGGCGGTACTACCCAAATCTATTTTGAAACCACAAATCAATCAAACGAACTGGAATGTCAATTTTGGTTGAGGCACAATTTCAGCGGTTCAAGCCTCAATTATAGTCAGTTTTACCTTCGTGCCGATCAATCAGACCTAAGCAATGCACCCAATGCACTTTATTTAGAATTTGGCGAAGCCGGTACGCAAGACGCAGTCAAGGTGATTTTAAGAAATAATGGCATCGATAGTTTAGTTGCCCAAGGACCACCCGGCAGCATTGCATCGGCATTTCAGCTTTTTTTTAATTTTCAATATGCCGCCGGGGTATTCACTTTGAACGTTAAAAATAGCATGGCCGATGCAAACACCCTTTGGTGCTCAGGGCTCTTGCCCTGGCTGCCGGCTGGGCCCTATGTTGGCATCGCCATGGTTTACACATCAAGCAATAAACACAACTTTTTCTTAGATGATATTTACTGCGGGCCCATCAGAATTGAGGCCCCACCCCGCTTGCTCATCACAGAAATCATGGCTGACCCAGAGCCATCAAATGGACTTCCCAATGGCGAATATCTGGAGTTATACAATGCCGGTGAACAAACCCAACAGCTTAGCGCCTGGACACTTGAAGATGCCAACGGAGTGTGCACCTTGCCCTCCTTTTGGTTGCACCCCGGTATGTATTGTACACTTGTAGCCAATGCCCAAAATGTCAATTTCAACAACAATTCAACCATTGAAATAAGTGCTTTTCCAAACTTGAACAATACCGGTGAACTATTGACCCTTCAAAATCCGCAGGCCAATTATTTGGAAACGCTTTCTTATTCAATAGATTGGCACACCTATGCCTCTGCACAAGATGGTGGTGTCAGCCTCGAAAGGCGCTCCTTACTTGACCCCTGCTCTGCAGCCGACAATTGGGGGTCTTGCGAAGCTATCTTGGGTGGCACACCTGGAAGCGTCAATTCAATTTTTGATTTTGAAAATGATACGATACCACCACACATAATTAAGGGGGAAATAACTGATTCTTTGACCCTAAATATAAGCTTTTCAGAACCAGTAGATAGTTTGATTATATCGTCAATAGATGTGCATTTTTCCCAAAATCTAGGCACTTATTTTATTGAAATCCTTCCATATGATCAAAATCTAGAAAATCCACAACTTATTTTACATTTCGAATCACTATTACCTAAAAGTCTGCCGATCAAGGTCACACTTTTTGGTTTGGCCGATTGCTGGGGCAATGTTTGTACAGACAGTATTTGGGTCATTGGCTATCAAAGCCCGGTGCCCGGAGACTTAGTGATCAATGAAATATTATTCGATCCACCTGCTTTCGGGGCGGACTTTTTAGAACTTTATAATATCAGTGACAAGTACCTCGATTTACTAGGAATACAGCTAAGCAATGGGGTGTTTGAGGTGCTGCTACCTGAACTTACCTTGGCACCATACGAATTTATTGCCCTTTGTCCCGATACGCTCTTTTTATTAAATTACTATCCTGCAAGCGCAAAAAACCATCTCGCACAAATGACCCTTCCTGCCTTTTACAACGACAGCGGGACGTGCATCATTGTCAAAGACGGTCTAATCTTAGATAAATTGCATTACGATCAAAGCTGGCATTCCCTTTTAATTGGCAATACAGAAGGGGTCAGTTTAGAGCGCTTGTCTGCCTCTGAAAAAACACAATCTATCCATAATTGGTTTTCAGCTTCCCAACAAATTGGCTTTGCTACACCGGGCAGCAGCAATTCACAGCAACTTGGCGACAAAACAAAAGGTGCGCTCACCTTAACTCATCCGGAGTTGAGCCCTGATCAAGACGGTTACCACGATTTTTTAGAGATTCACTACCAATTACCTCAGCCAAATATGCTTGTACAAGCCGATATTTATAGCCTCAACGGGGCACACGTCAAGAGGTTAGTGGAAGATCAATTATTCGGTACGAGTGGCGTTTTGATATGGGATGGGAGCACCCAATACGGTACTATTGCTGCATTTGGTATTTACATTCTTGATTTTAAAGCCTTTTCAACAGATCCAGGTGTATTTTTTGGTAGAAAATTAAGTTTTGTGCGCTGTATAAAACATTAATTTTGATTGTGCATGTGAACTCAACTCAGTTTGATTTTTCTCCAGGATCCAGAAATTGGATTGCTAAATTTTTTGAATTGTTTCAAAAAGGTGAATTCGAAATAGATCAGGAACTCATTGCTCAAAAAGAGGGCAACCTTACCCACTTTATCTCGCACCAAACAGGGCTGATCTATGGTACAGCCAATTCCTTTATTTTTTCGAAGAATTACAATAAAAAGCGATTCCACAACGATGAGAAACTACAACTCTTATTATTTGAAACGCTTTTATTTACCTATTTGCGAAAGAAACAAAATACCTTTTCGGCGGCAGAATTTCAACATACCGTCATAGATTTCTACAATGATTATTACCGTTTTAGTTTTAAAAGTTTCATAGAGCATAAGGTAAGCAAACAAAATCCACGAAAATTAGAACTCATACTGGCTTCAAGAATTGGCGTAAAAAGCTCCTTTTTAGGTGCAAATTTCTGGTTCAAGCATTTGTCGAATGCATTTATTTTTCTAGATATCATTCTTTTCAGAGCCTATTTAGAGGGCCAACGTTTCTCTTTTTTTGATACTTATCAACGGTACGCGGTTTCTATCATCAATGGGCTGATCTACACAGCATTGATTGATGGCAAACTCGAAGAAAATGAGAAAAAAATTGTGTTACACTTCATCCAATCAGCAGCCCTAAGTAGACCTTTGCGCAAAGTCTATAAACAGCGACTTCATATCGGAATTACGCTCAAACGCTTGCAATCCGAATTAGTTGCAGACCCCTTGCTTTCGCAAATTACCTATGAATATGGGCACTTTATATTGCACAGTACGCATCTGGTAAGTGACCTTGAAAAACAAAAATTAATGTCCCTCGGAGACCTTCTACAGATGTCCAAGGCAGAAATGTCTCAATCGGAAGAAATGTGCACAGCATTTATTGATCAATACGGACCAAAGGAAATTCAGATTTACAAACAATCCACCGAAAGTAGTTTTGCTTTTAAAGAGACAAGCAAGCGGTGGCTGAGAATTATCGGAAGAAATAAAGACCGCCTGATTACCGAAATAAAAGAAAGCAAAGAACTCATGGAGTTGCTTCAAAAGTCTACCAAAGAGGAACTTAGTCAAGAAGAAAAAGAACAAGTCAAGGCGCAATTTTATGACATCCTTAAATCGATGCCTTCATTGGCTCTTTTTCTACTCCCCGGAGGCAGTTTACTGCTCCCTATTGTCATGAAATTGGTGCCTGAACTCATTCCCTCTGCCTTCAAAACAAACGAAATTGATAAATCCAATAAAGAAAATGAACTGTAAAATCCATATTTACTTGCTCAATGACTTGTATTCACAGGCATTTGCTGACGAGAACCACAACGGGCAAGAGTCTGCAGACAATATCCGTTTTGAATGGGAAGACGAACTTGAAATAAATCAAGGTGTCACGACCGTAGAAGAAATAAATTCTGGTACTTACCAATTGGTAGGAATAGATGAAAATGACACCGAATTTTCTTATGAAATAGCAGATATGCATCTTTTTAAGATCACAACAACAGCGGAGCTAAGTACTTACGTAGGTGCTTCTAAATCCATTATTGATCATTGCCAGTACGAGTGTGCTCAATCCACACATCGCATCCATATTTTCCTCAAAGACTATGAACCCATGGCCAATCCTGTGCCAGGTATCTTTATTGCTTCGAAAAGTTTTCCAAAAGCACTGATCAGATGATAGAACTTAAAAAGATTAGCTTGAGTTATCAAGCACCGGTGCTCAGCAACTTGCAACTTCGAGTTAAGCGGGGTGAAATCCTAGGGCTGGTAGGCAAAAGTGGTGTGGGCAAGTCCTCGTTACTAAAAATTTGCGCTGGACTACAAGACCCCGACTCAGGTGAAATTTATCTGAACGGTATAAAACAAACTGCCGTGCGCCATTTACTCGTGCCAGGATTTTCGAAGATCGCTATTGTAAATCAAGATTTCAAATTGGATCCTTTTCATACGGTTGAAGAAAATATTCGCGAGGCTATTTTACATTGGCCCTATGAGAAAAGAGACCGCAGGGTTAAGAAATTGTTGCAATTGATGAATTTATCCGATTGCAGCCAAACCAAAGCCCACCTTATCTCTGGCGGCCAACAACAACGTGTGGCAATAGCGCGTGCAATTGCCGATCAACCGCAGTACTTATTGCTAGATGAGCCCTTTGGCCACCTCGATGCGCGCATCAGACAAAAATTGAGCAAACAACTCATGGACCTTCGTGATCAGGAAGATACAGGTATCATTTTGGTTTCACATGAAGGTCAAGATGTACTAGGGCTTTGTGATCATATTTGCATTCTGCAAAATGGCAAGCTCTCCAAAAAATATACGCCTGAGCAAATATACTACCATGACAAGGCGCCCGAAAAAGCAAGACTTTTTGGGCCGCTAAATTCAATTAAAATTGCAGATCATTTTATTCATTTCAGACCAGATGAATATCAATTGTCCAATAAGGGCTTGGCGGTTGAATTTGAAAAAGCCTTATTTGTAGGCGGGCTTTACCACAACTTTGTTCGTACCAAGCAAAACGAACAAATTTTACTCTACGCTTTTGAAAAACTCACCTCAATTCAGTTCATTGAAATCAAAAAAAAATAAGTCACTAAACGCTAAAGAGGTACTCATTGCATTTTGGACTGCATTGAAAGAATATGTCCAAGAAGGAGCATTTCATCACGGAGCAGCCTTGGCATATTATACGCTATTTGCCTTCATTCCAATCATTTATCTGGCAACCTCAATCTATGGGCGTATCATTGGCCAACAAAATATGCGCAACATCGTCTCTGAATTGTTACAAAAAGGGCTAGGAATTACAGACAGCACCTCTATTATTCAACTTGTAGACTCAATGTCTATAGACAAACCCAATCTTTTTTTGGAATTAGCAAGTGTCGGCATCTTGTTATACACTTGTTCGGCCTTTATGATATCCTTAAAACGAAGCCTGAATGAATTCTTCAATGTTGGTAAAAGGAGTCGAGACAACGCCAATATTTTTATGGAAATTATTGGTTTTAGAATCGTTGGTGTCTTGTTGTTGGCTCTTTTCGCATTAGTGATTATATTATTTTATTTCCTACAAATCTTTATTTTTTCGGCCCTTAGCAGCTGGCTTAAGGTACAAAATGGATTTGTTGATTTTTCATTTCAATTGATTCATATTTTATTCACAATATTCACAAATGTGCTCATTTTTAGTATGATTTTTAAGTACATGCACAATGCAAAAGTGAGTTGGCGCGTAGCACGCAGAGGGGCGCTCATGACTTCCATTTTGCTCTACTTGAGCCAGTTGCTTATTGGATACTATCTCCAGAATTATTTTATTATGGGAACGCTCGGGGTGGCAAATTCAATATTTATCATGCTTGCATGGGTGCATTACTCTGCCCAAATTGTATTTTTTGGTGCCAAATTCACCTTTCACATTGGTAAAATCTATAACGAACAGATTACCACCGCACCTACAGAAACGAAGGGGGTTTCCTGAATTCTATTTTGGCATCCCTAAAGATACTCGATGTATTTCTGATGGTGAGTAAAAAACTCTTATTACCTCCAATAGGTACATAATAAAACGAAAGCGCCCAACAATGCATGTTTCGATTTAGCGCAAAATAAGCATTGGTGAGGCGTCCTTCCTGTAGATTAAAATTCAAATTCCCCGATAGATTCCAACGCTTGGTAAAGCTCAAATCTCCACTTAATACAAGGGTTTGAACAAAAAGCCAATTACTCGGAGAAGAAGTATTGATATTTTGATTAGCCCTAATGGAATACACATGAGAAAGAGTCATTTTCCAGGGTATATCATAATAGACGGCCCTTTCTGGATGCAAGGCATAATAATTAAAATCAGCATTCCAATCCTGTTCATTGAACATTTGGCTATGATCTTGAAGTTTTTGGCGATCTTTTTTGGGTGCCAGCACCATAGAAGTGGTAAGATTAGTGGTGCTCAGTCTTCCCAAACCCTGGCCATTTTGCCATGCATACTTGCCAAAGGGTTGCCCTGTTGTATTCCAAGCATAGGGGCTCCATTGGGCATTGGATACAAAATTAATCCATGAAGCTGGGCTAATTCTTAGATTCAAAGACAAATCAGATAATTGATTGGTGTCCTTTGTAAAATCATAGTATCCAGTTAGAGAAAATTGATCAATGAGTCGTAGTTTGCGATAGCCCGTTAGGGTGTCTTTATCTGACTTAAACTTCAATTCCGCCGTATTATTAATGCCAAATGTGAGCAATGAAGCCTCGCGGTTAGAACCCACGTTATATATACTTCGCTCAAAAGGCGAATAAGTAATTTGACTCTGATTGGGGCCGGCATCTATGGTAATGAGTGGGTTCCATCCAGGCGTATAGCGGTAGCCAATATTAGGAGTCATCAAGTGCCTGAGCCGCGATTGTCGTTTACCTACAAATCTATAGTAACTATAAATGACCGTTGTGGCGGTAAGGTTAAAATTTAATTCATGCCTCATTGCCATTTGGCGCAAGGTGTCAATTTGTGTGTTATTCTCAATGGCATTGTAGGATTTTACAATTTGTTGAAAATTGAGCTTATTGCCATAATTTAAGCTTGGATTAATTTTCACGGCATTTTTAAATAATCCCGTATTGGTCTGAATGCTAATCGCTTGGCTCACACCATTCATAAATTGCTGTGAAATGGCATTAAAATCTCCATTTTGCATGAGTGAGTCTTTGAATTGAGAACGGTTTTGGGCTTCTAGATTATAAGTCAGGCCAATGCGCTGAATGGTTTTTTTCCAATTTCTATCTGCCACTTCAAAAAGATCTTTAAATGGAAAAACACGCGTCACATTGAAGTTGAAAACCGGGCTAGTTAACGAAACATTTTGAGCAATTGAATTTTGTCTTAAAGACATTTTCAGACCGCTATTTATTGGCTTACCCGGAAAATTTCTAGCAAGGTTAATATCCGAATTAAATGAATTTGAAAAGTATTCTGGATTGATTGGGTCTAAGGAATTTTTGGATTGATTGTCGGAAATAAAATTGACATTGGACGAGAAATCCCAAAAGGGGTTGGACTTTTGTGCTTTGCGATGATTCCAGCTGATACTCAGCTTATTGCGCTTATCACCCAGCGGAAAACCACTATTAAATTGTTGAAACCCAATAGATAGCCTGCCGTTGTAGCCGTATCGTTTGGCATAATCTAAATCATTTCTAAGACCCCAAGATCCTCTGCTGTATAAATTGGCATATACCGAAGTTTGATAGTGGTCATTGATAGGAAAATACCAACCTAAATTTTGAAAACCAAAGCCATAGGCTGATAAAGGAATAAATTCTGGAAACAATAAGCCACTTGACCTTTCTTTTTGATTTGTTGGAATAAAGGCAAAAGGAAGCCCTAGCGGAGTTGGAATGCCCGATACCCAAAGGTTCATTGGGCCGGTCACAATACGCTCATTGGGCACCAATACGCCTTTACTTAACTGAAAATGATAGTGCGGTTCAGTCAAATCACAGGTGGTGAGAATGCCTTGGCGCAGGTGTATTTCTTCATTTGACTGCCTTTTGGCAGTACCCATTTTAAAATAAAATTCATTTTGTTTGATGGATAAAGCTTTGATGTAGGCTTTCTGTGTTTGATAATTCATCCGAATAGTTTCACAAAAAATAGTTTCTGTACCTTCGGTCAGCTCTGGAAATTCTACTTTATTTCCCAAACTATCTAGTCTATAGCTCGCCTCAACAATATTCGAATCAATATCAATGAGAATGTAACCTGCCTTTATTGCGAACCCTTCACTTTCTACTTGCGCATCCCCAAATAAATAGATGCGCTGCCGCACTACATCGTGGATTATCTTTTCAGAGGCCTTGTAGGTAACAATTTGATCCAAACTTTCGCCATTTACAAAAAGGGTATCCTGAGCTGTAACAAATCCTTTTGCCGACATTATTAACAATGCAGCGAAGAAAAATTGTAAAAAGCGATGATTTCTACTCAAGTTGCTTACTTAGATTTGTACTATGCAAGAAAAACTTACAAAGCTACCAATTTTCAATGGCTTGCAAAAAAACGGTATTGCAGTCCTTTTATTGGCCTGCATGGCACTAATTTTTAACTCTGCCTCTTTGGCCCAAGGAGGAAAGATCAAAACAGTAGTCATTGATGCGGGGCACGGAGGGCATGACCCCGGTTGCCATGGTGCGCACAACAACGAAAAAGAAGTTTGCCTTTCTATGGCACTCAAACTTGGGGCCTTAATCAAAGAAAAATACCCCGACATTAAAGTCATTTACACTCGTACTACTGATGTTTTTGTGGAATTGGCAGAAAGGGCCAGCATTGCCAATCGCAATAACGCCGATCTTTTCATTTGTATACACGCCAATGCCGGAAGCACAACTGCCTATGGATCTGAAACTTATGTACTTGGTTTACATAGAACAGATGCCCAACAAAAAGTAGCAGAAAGAGAAAATGCCAGTATCAACCTCGAAGATGATAAGGGAGCCAAATACCGATCCTATGACCTTACCCCCGATGGAATTATTGCCCTACAGTTTCAACTTGCTGTTTTTCATCGTCAATCGATTCTTTTTGCAGAAATGATTCAAAAAGAGTTCAAAAAAATCGGACGTTATGACCGCGGTGTGAAGCAAGCCGGATTTTTGGTGCTATACAAAACCACAATGCCTAGCGTATTGATTGAGACCGCATTTTTACCGAATCCAACTGAAGAAAAATTGATTGGTACCCCTGAGGGTCAACAGAAAATGGCCCTTGCCATGTTTGAGGCTTTTACCAATTATAAAAATGCAACGGAAGGAAAAACTATTGTAGGAAACACCCAACAAAACAATGCAAATACCACCCAAAATAATACCCAAACCAAACCAAGCTTACCCGTAGAATTACCCAATACAGCTCAAAAAGAGCAAGGACTGGTATTTCGGGTACAGATTGAAACGGCTACCAAACCAATAGCTCGCAACTCTAGCCACTTTAAAGGTTTAGAAATATTTGAATATCAAGACAATGCCCTTTTTAAATATTGTTCCGGAACCTTTGCCAACGACCTACAAGGGGCGAAAAAATATAAAAACGAGCTGATCGAAATGGGTTTTACACATGCGTTTGTGGTAGCTTTCCTCGATGGCGAACGCATCAGTATTGAAAAAGCCATTAAATTAGCAGAAAAAAAGTAGTTTGAAATTTTCAAAAGAAATCAAAGCGGCAATCATTGCCCTACTGTCGATTGTGATTCTTATTACTGGAATCAATTTTCTTAAAGGCAATAGCTTTTTTGGAGGAGATGATGTTTACACCGCATATTTTCCAAATTCAGGGCAGTTAATGGTCTCTTCGAACGTCACCTTAGATGGGGTTGAAATTGGTAAGGTAATGAGTATTCGTTCCAATCCCAAAGGTGATTCTTTGCATAAAGTAAAGATGACCTTCAATATTCACAACCCCGACATCCAACTACCAAAAGGTGCATTTGTAGAAATTGGGTCTCTAGATTTTTTCACCAAAGCACTCATTGTGCATCTGCCTTTGGCTGGAAATGGCACTTATTACAAAGCAGGAGCCACCATACCAGGGCGGGTTTCGGTTGATGTCGTTTCACAGGTGAAGGCCTATGCTGATCCAGTCTCGCAAAAATTGCAAACCATGATGCTTTCTGTCGACAAAATGGTCAGTTCTCTTGCATCATTTTGGGATACAACAGCAACCTCTGAACTTGAAGGAAGCCTCAAGCAGGTTAAATTAACGATCAAAAAATTAGGAACCGTCGCCGATGACCTCCATAATTTTGTGGCTGCCGAACGCGCACAATTCTCAAAAATAATGTCCAATGTAGAGGCCATTACACTTAACCTGCGCAAGAGCAATGATCAGATTACAGCCATCATTGGTAATGCCAAAAAAATAACCGATGAGCTTGTAACAGCAGATTTCAAGAACACTATTTTGGAGGCCCAAACCACCTTAAAGAAGTTCAATATTATATTGGCTGAAATTGAAAGAGGTCAAGGAACACTCGGCAAGCTCATACACGACGACAAACTTTATGCTGAACTTGTTGCCACCAATAATGATTTGCAAAATTTAGTCACAGATCTAGAAGCTCACCCCGAGCGCTATGTTCATCTATCTTTAGTTGGGGGCAAGTCAAAAGGTTTGCAGCTCAACAAAAAAAACGAGGATAAACTACTAAAAATACTCGATAGCATACCCGATTAACATACAGTTATGCAGCAACTTATTTTTGGCGTATTCACGCTTATCAGTTTTGGATTTTTCGCTTTCAATCTTCGAAAAATTGCCCAAAATATTC
The DNA here is from genome assembly GCA_030833845.1 of Crocinitomicaceae bacterium. GTDB lineage: Bacteria > Bacteroidota > Bacteroidia > Flavobacteriales_D > Crocinitomicaceae > UBA952. Next base: position 83,912 of record JAURGK010000003.1, read on the forward strand.
ACTTGGGTCTTCCTTTAAATCGATCAGATAATAAACTAGAGCGTTGGAGAACAATGCTCCTAGTAGCGCTTGGTCAAAAGAAAATGTTCTCAAGGCCCGTACCCGCGCTATTGCATCTTGCGCTCTACGCAGCTTTTGTCATTACCCAAATCGAACTCATAGAAATCATTGTAGACGGGCTCAGTGGGTCCCATAGATTTTTCAAAGACGACCTAGGTGGTTTTTACACCTTTATGATCAGCTTTATTGAAGTATTGTCCGTTCTTGCATTTTTGGGGACGGTAGCATTTTTGGCAAGACGCAACCTGTTAAAATTACCTCGATTGACTATGAAAGAATTAGCTGGCTGGCCAAAACAGGATGCCAACCTCATTCTAATCATGGAAATCGTATTGATTGCGTGCATATTTGCCATGAATGGCGCCGATGAGGTTTTGCGCTCCTATGAAGGTAAAACCAATGGTTTTGCTATAAGTTCATGGCTTGGACCTCTATTTTTTCAAGGAAAAAGCCATCAGACACTAGAGTTAATAGAACAAATTGGTTGGTGGGGCCATATTATTATGGTTTATGGATTCATGAATTACCTCCCTTATTCCAAACACCTTCATATATTCATGGCTTTTCCAAATACGTATTACTCCAAATTAGAGCCCAAAGGCCAATTGACAAACATGGCAAGCGTTACAAGTGAAGTAAAGCTCATGCTCGACCCAAATGCTGATCCCTATGCAACTCCCGAAAATGATGCAACTCCTTCGCGCTTTGGCGCCAAAGATGTCACTGACCTGACTTGGAAAAACCTCATGGATGCTTACAGTTGTACTGAGTGTGGCAGATGTACCTCCTCATGTCCAGCCAATACAACTGGAAAATTGCTTTCACCAAGAAAAATCATGATGGATACCCGAGACCGAATGGTGGAACTTGGTGATTTTAAACGTAAAAATGGGAAGGATGCCGAAGATGGAAAAAGTCTATTGGGTACGTATATAACAGAAGAAGAGTTGTGGGCTTGCACAAGTTGTAATGCCTGTGTCCAAGAATGCCCTGTAAATATTGATCCTCTTTCTATTATTATTGACCTGAGAAGGTTTTTAGTAATGGAAGAATCTAAAGTGCCAACTGAATTAACAGGCATGTTAACAAACATCGAAAACAATGGTGCTCCGTGGCAATTTGCACAAACAGAACGCATCAATTGGGCAAAAGAAGATTAAAGTAAAGTATCATGAGTATACAAGTTCGAACTATGGCCGACATGATGGCTTGTGGAGAAAGTCCAGAAATTCTATTTTGGGTTGGATGTGCAGGTTCTTTCGACGACCGTGCCAAAAAAATAACCAAGGCCCTTGTCAAGATTCTCAACAAATGCCAAGTAAATTTTGCCGTATTAGGTGCAGAAGAAAGTTGTACAGGTGATCCGGCAAAGCGTGCTGGAAACGAGTTTACATTTCAGATGCAAGCGCTAATGAATATTGAATTACTGAATGGTTATGAAGTAAAAAAAATAGTCACCGCTTGTCCACACTGCTTTAATACACTTAAAAATGAATACCCTGAATTGGGTGGCTCTTATGAAGTAATACATCATACCCAACTCATTCAAGAGTTGATCAACACCGGTAAGTTGGCCCTAGCTGACCACGGAACTTTTAAAGGAAAAAAAATTACTTTCCACGACCCTTGCTACCTAGGACGTGCCAATGATGTCTATGAGGCGCCAAGAGCATTGATCGAAAAACTAGATGCCGCATTAGTGGAAATGAAACGTTGTAAAACCAATGGACTCTGCTGTGGAGCTGGAGGTGCTCAAATGTTTAAAGAAGCCGAGAAAGGGAATAAAGAAATAAACATTGAGCGCACTGAAGATGCCCTTCAAACTAAAGCACAAATTATTGCAACGGGGTGTCCATTTTGTAATACAATGATGACTGATGGGGTCAAGCACTTCGAAAAAGAAGCCCAAGTCGAAGTTTTAGATATTGCCGAACTTATAGCCAATGCCGCAGATCTCTAACATAGTTGAACAATTTGGAACCTATGCCCGTACGTGGGTATATGTTGGAAATAGGGAACTGAATCAAACAGAAAGCACTTGGTTAGTAGAGCAAGTTATTTCCTTTACCAATACTTGGCAAACACATGGCAAGCCAATGAATGCTACAGGATTTGTTTTTTCAAATCGAGCTTTGGTTTTGGTAGCCAATGAAGATGGTGTCAAGGCCTCAGGTTGCTCGATGGATAAAATCAACCATTTTGTCAAACAGATGGGCGCTGCATTGGAAATCAATTTTTTTGATAGAATGCAAACATTAGTCTTTGAGGATGACCAATGGACATCTAGTCGATTTAACCCAAATGAAATTCGACCAGTGATTTCAGCAGCTACTCTTGAGCTTGCTCATTTTCTGATTTAAGTTGTTGGTAAATTTTGATAGTCTGTTTTAGCCAAATGTAGCTCAAAGTCGGAAACACGATCACAACCAGTTTATTGAAATGCCAGGCCTGTTCGAAATCAAAATGAATGAAGTGTTGGACGGAACGCGTCAGACCACACCCATAGCATTCTTTGTTCAGCAACAGCACGGACAAACACAATGACTGCCCCTCGTCAAAAAAAGAGGCGGGTAAGATGATCAATACACAAGGAAGGATCAACAACCCGCCAAATATTAAATACCTAAGCATGTTAACGATTACGACTCACCACAATAAGTGCGTGTATTACACCGGGAAGGCCACACAAGACACACCAAATGATGTTATAGATCACTGTTTCTACATCCCAATCTGTGGCTAATCCAACAGCAACAGGCGGAATGATAAAGCACAATAAAAATAAAAGCAACACCGGAACATCATCACTGTAATCCTGAGCGTGCTTCATTTTTTCAATATGCTTTACCAAACGTTTTTCCTTGGAATGATCAACTATACCCGAATGTACTGAGGCTTTAGAACTTTCGTGCTTGACAAAATGATTTTGCATTGGTATGCTTGGCATTTGAGTTGGGTTGATTTGAACTGAAGCTACATCTTGAGTTGGGACTGTTGTAGTAATTGATAAGGGTGCTTGTATCGGAGCATTTTCGGTTTCCTTAACTAGTTGTTGTGATTTATCTTTTTCAACCAAAGCCGTATTCACTTCGTTTGAATTGGACTCAGGTAGTTGATTTTTCGATTTTAAACTCGCATGCCATTGTACGTTGTATCCTTTGCGATACAATCTTTTTTCCATTGAACAAGCGCTCATTAGCACCGATAAAACCAATAGGAGAAGCGTAAAATTTTTCATGTGTATTTTTATTTAGGTTCAACCAAATATAATGAATTCTTAAATCAATAAGCACCTGCACCACCAGCAATTTGTTCAATGGGGTGCCAAGTAGTTTTTATTTCTTGGAAATCTGTAATAAACTCCATTCCTTGAGCGTCCTGATTTTTAAAATCGTGTACCAACAACTGCGTACGCTTTAAGTTTTCAATAGCCAGTTCTTGTGCTTCAAATACTTTAGGCATATTACTCACTGTAGCCAAGCTTAAAGCATTCACATCCATGTGGCTGGCCAAGGTGGGTAATAATTCATCTATACTTCCGGTCAGCACATTGACAACACCGCCCGGCACATCTGAAGTTGCCAATACTTCACAAAAAGAAATGGCACTCAATGGCATCTTTGAATTGGCCAAGACTACAACCGTATTACCACCAATTATGATTGGTAAAATTTGTGAAATGAATCCAATTAATGGTGTATTTTGACATGCCAATACCCCTACTACACCCATAGGCTCGGGTGTTGAAAAATTAAAATGAGATGAGGCCACCGGGTTCACACTACTGATCAGGGCTTGGAACTTATCGGCCCACCCGGCATAATACACACAGCGGTCGATGCAAGATAGAATTTCAGCATTGGCTTCCTCCATACCAAAACCAGCTTCCGACAATTCATCAATAAATTGGCCTTTCCTTGCCTCGAGCATTTCTGCAATTCGGTAAATGATCTGACTTCTATTTAATGCAGTTTTTGCAGCCCAAGCGCCATGCGCTTTGCGTGCTACCTGTACAGCATTCCTTATGTCTTTTCTAGAAGCCAAGCAGGCGTTTGCCAAAGGTTCACCAGCTAGCGAAGAAACGAGATAGGACCTACCACTTTCGGTTCGTGGAAATTGACCCCCGATGTATAATTTATATGTTTTCAGTATTTCCATTAGTTCTTAAATTGAAGATATGCACTTAACCCATGGCGGCCCCCTTCTCGGCCAAATCCGCTTTCTTTATACCCACCAAAAGGAGAAGTTGGGTCAAACTTGTTGTAGGTATTGGCCCAAACAACTCCGGCCTTTAGTTGCTGCGAAAGTCCAAAAATCCGAGCTCCGTTAACTGTCCAGACACCTGCTGCAAGACCATAAGGAGAATTGTTGGCTTTTTGCACCACTTCTTCTAAAGTTCTGAAAGTTTGAATGGTCAAAACCGGGCCAAAAATTTCTTCTTGAGCAATTCTTGCACTTTGTGCCACATCGGTAAACAAAGTAGGTTTACAATAATATCCTTTAGAAGGAAGATTGCATGTGGGTTGAAAAATTTCTGCTCCCTCCTCTAAACCCAGGGCAATATATTTTTCAATTGTTTCGAGTTGCTTCTTAGAATTGACTGCACCGATATCAGTATTTTTATCTAAAGGATTACCTACATAGATGCTTTGCAGCCTAAATTTTAATTTTTCAATGACTTTTGAGGCTATTGATTCTTGAACAAACAACCTTGACCCTGCACAACAAACATGGCCCTGATTAAAAAAAATAGCATTAATGATCCCTTCAACTGCCTGATCAATAGGCGCATCTTCTAAGATGATATTCGCTGATTTTCCACCTAGTTCTAAGGTGAGTTTTTTTGAAGTACCAATACAAGCCTTATGGATCAGTTTGCCAACAGCTGTGCTGCCAGTAAAAGCAATTTTGTCAAGATCTTGATTTGCAACCAATGCGGCTCCGGTGTCACCATGTCCTGTAACAATATTTACCACTCCTGCAGGCAATTGAGCTTGCTCGCATATTTCAGCAAATTTGAGCGCGGTTAAAGAGGTGGTTTCGGCTGGTTTTAATACAACGGTATTGCCACAGGCCAAAGCTGGCGCAATTTTCCAAGCAAGCATGAGCAGAGGGAAATTCCATGGGGTGATTTGACCTGCCACACCAAGTGCTGTTGGTTTTTGACCCGGGAAGGCCTCGGCCAATTTATCTGCCCAACCCGCATAATAAAAGAAATGATTGCAAGCCAGTGGAATATCAATATCTCTGGACTCACGAATGGGTTTGCCGCCATCTAAGGTTTCAAGTACAGCCAGCTCTCGCGACTTTTCTTGCATAATTCGGGCAATCCGAAATAAATATTTCCCGCGCTCGGCCCCAGACATTTTTGACCAAACCTCATTATATGCCTTGCGTGCAGCTTCAACCGCAAGATTGACATCATCCTGATTGCCATAGGCAATTTCGGAGAGCACACTCTCATCTGCTGGATTATAGGTTGCGAAATATTTTCCTGATTTCGGCTTTTGCCAACAACCCCCTATAAACAAGTCGTATTTGGGTTGAAGTTGTACAATGGCCGTTGATTCCATAGAAGGATCTAAATCCCAATTAGCTGTACTCATGTTAATCTATTGAAAAGTAAGTTGCAGACTGGTATCGACCAGTCAGTTGTTTTTGATATTGCATCAGTAAATCATTGGCCAAACTACTTGCGCCAAAACGATAATATTCATTAGTTAGCCAGGCCTCCCCTAGCACTTCTTTAACCATTAAAAGATGCTGAAGCGCTAACTTTGAAGAGGAAATGCCGCCCGCCGGCTTCATACCAACCATCTGTCCGGTTTTATCAAAGTGGTCCTTGATGGCGCCAAGCATAGTCAGTACAACAGGGAAGGTTGCTGCAGGTTGAATTTTACCTGTTGAGGTTTTGATAAAATCTGCGCCTGCTCCAATGGCCAAATCCGAAACCCTTCTCACTTGATCAAGGGTATCGAGTTCTCCTGTTTCAAATATGACCTTTAAGCGCACCGGACCACAAATAGCTTTGATTGCAGCAATTTCATCATATACAAATTGATAGTCTCCAGAAAGAAATCTACCCCGTGAAATAACCATATCAATTTCATCGGCACCATTGTCGATAGCAAATTGAGTATCCAGTCTTTTGATTTCAAATGACGCTTGACCTGAAGGAAATGCTGTTGAGACACTGGCTACTTTGATACCCGATGTGCCTAATGCTTTTTTGGCTTCTGCTACAAAGCTCGGATAAACACAAACTGCAGCTACAGTCGGTAGTCCATCGGCTTGGTCATGTAGGTGCTGCGCTTTGTAACACATTTGCCTTACTTTACCTGTAGTGTCTTTTCCTTCCAGGGTGGTCAGATCAATCATGGAAAGCGCCATGCGCAATCCTTGGAGTTTGGCAGCGCCTTTGATACTCCTAGATTGTATTCGAGCAATTCGCTCTAAGGCACCAATTTGATCAATTGAGGGAGAACTAAGCAGTAATGAAGATAGTTCAGTACTTATGGATGGGTGGTTCATTACCCAAAGTTAAAAAAACTTGGGTTCGAGGGTATTAATCTTCTTCAGAATCGTCGTCGTCTGACGGATCATCATTGTAGTCGTCATTGTCATCGTCGTCGTTGTCGTCGAGATCGTCATCTTTGAGATCATCTGGCTTGTCGAAATCGTCGAAGTCGTCGTCGTCATCTTCGACAGGTTTTGCCTTGGGCTGGATCTTATTTATTTTCACCAAATAAATGACCTCGTCAGTTTCCCATACAAGCGCATCTAACACCTCTCCAGTCGGTGTTTTGATGGTGGTAAGATGATTGATATAGCCGTCAGGAAAATCACGGAGAATTTGTTTTTTCTGATCTAATGACAATTTGTCGTAACTGATAATGGCTCTTCTTTTTGACATAGGATAGACTACTATTTACTCGGCAAAATTATATTTTTTGATATTGTGGCAATCAATCATTAAAAAAAACTTTCTAAAAATATTTTTCTACTCAGCAATCTTACGTATTAAGTCCTTAAAAACCAATACCAGACTCCCTTTTTTTTGAATACCTTTGTTCTAGAAAATAAGTGTGATGTCCAAAACTAAAAGTGCCTTCTTTTGTCAAAACTGTGGTTATGAAACACCAAAATGGCTTGGTAAATGCCCTGCATGTAAAGAATGGAATACTTTTATTGAAGAACGCACTGAAAAAACTCCAAAACATGTGGTGAGCTTTTCCAAATCGAGCCAAGCACACAAGGCAGTATTGATTCAAGAAGTTCAAAAAAGTGAAGAAAGTCGCATTGCCCTACAAGATTTTGAACTCAATAGAGTGCTTGGTGGGGGAATTGTTCGGGGTTCAATCAACTTACTTGGTGGCGATCCAGGAATAGGTAAATCAACACTATTGCTCCAGCTTGCAATCAAGGAACAGCTCAAAGTGCTTTATGTATCAGGAGAGGAAAGCGAACAACAAATTCGCATGCGCGCGGAGCGAATTGGCCTAGACAACCCGAACTGCTTTTTACTCACCGAAACCAACCTTCAACAGGTACTTGATCAAGCAGAATCACTTCAACCACAACTGCTCATTATTGACTCCATCCAAACCTTATATACGGAAAGTGTTGAGAGTTCGCCTGGTTCGGTAGTGCAAGTAAGAGAATGTACAGCAAACTTGCTAAGATTTGCCAAGCAAACAGACATACCGATTTTCTTAATTGGTCATATCACCAAAGATGGCACCATTGCAGGGCCAAAAGTACTTGAACACATGGTGGATGCTGTTTTACAATTTGAAGGTGATCGTCATCATATTTACAGGTTACTAAGAAGTATAAAAAATCGTTTTGGATCAACCAATGAATTGGGAATATACAGCATGCAGGGCAATGGATTACTTCCTGTAGCGAACCCTTCCGAGGTTTTAGTATCCATCGGTTCCGAATCCCTGAGTGGGGTGGCGATTGCATCTATGGTTGACGGGATTCGGCCCTTGCTCATTGAGGTGCAAGCCTTGGTGTCCTCTGCTGCCTATGGCACACCTCAAAGATCCTCTACAGGATTCGATGTGAAGCGATTGAACATGCTTTTGGCTGTCTTAGAGAAACGATGTGGCTTTAGGCTCGCTGCCAAGGATGTTTTCTTAAATATTGCCGGTGGTATCAAAGTTGACGACCCTGCTATTGACCTCGCTGTGGCTATGGCAATTCTCTCCTCTAATGCTGATTTATCCATTGACAAAACCATCTCCTTTGCCGCAGAGATTGGCCTGAGTGGTGAACTGCGGCCTGTCAATAGACTCGAGCAACGCTTGGGCGAACTTGAGAAATTGGGTTACAAAAAAATCATTGTTTCCAAATACTCTAAAGGTATCAAGGGCCACAAATTCCAAATTGAAATCATACCATGCACTAAGATTGAAGAGGTAGTGCGTGCCGTTTTTGCTTAAAATTATGCCAAAACTCATCCTTGTCCCCACTCCTATTGGCAACCTCGAAGACATCACCCTTCGTGCCCTGCGCATCTTAAAAGAGGCTGATATCATTTTTGCCGAGGACACCCGCGTAACAAATAAATTGTTGCAGCACTTTGAAATCAAAAAGAAAGTTTTAGCCTACCATGCTCATAATGAGCACCGCTTTTTAGAAAAGACGGTATCATTAATTGAACAAAACACAACAAGCATTTTAGTTTCTGACGCTGGCACACCGGGAATTTCAGATCCTGGTTTTTTATTAGTTAGGGCTTGCATTCAAGCTGGAATTGAAGTAGAATGCTTGCCAGGCCCTACAGCTTTTGTCCCTGCTTTGGTTGCCTCCGGATTCCCTTCCGATAAATTTATTTTTGAAGGATTTTTACCTCATAAAAAAGGTCGGCAGACACGCATTCAGGCGCTTTCAGAGGAAACGCGAACCATTATATTATATGAATCGCCTCATCGGATTTCTAAAACTCTGTTACAGATGTGTGAATGGCTCAATCCAGAACGAGAAGCCTGTGTGGTCAGAGAAATTTCAAAAAAATTTGAAACCTACCACCGCGGCACACTTCGCGAATTAGCCACATATTTTACAGAGCATGAAGCCAAAGGTGAAATCGTTTTGCTCTTGAAAGGCTACGCTGAATAATTGGTGCAATTTCCTTACTTTTGAGGGTGCAATTCAAGCAAATCATAGGCCAAAAATCTCTCAAACAAGAACTCATTGATGCCATCAATGGAGGTAAAATTGCCCATGCCCAATTATTTCAAGGTCAGGCAGGCTATGGAAGCCTCCCTTTGGCCTTAGGCTTTGCTCAATATCTTTTTTGTGCGGCCCGTTTGCCTCATGATAGCTGTGGCACTTGTGCATCTTGTCTGAAAATAGCCCAACTTCAACATCCAGATCTTCATTTTGTATTCCCAGTGGTGCAAGCAGTAGCAAAAACTTCGGATCAATTTTTAAGTGAATGGCGCACTCAAATTCAAACCAATCCTTATTTTGATCTATTTCACTGGACTGAAGCCATTGATAATAAAATGCGTAAGCCTATCATTGGTACAGAAGAAAGCAAAGAGATCATTCGCAAGCTCAATCTCAAAGGATTCGAAGGTGGTTATAAGGTCATGATCATTTGGCAACCAGAAGAAATGAATGCAGATTGCGCCAACAAACTGTTAAAAATTCTTGAAGAACCGCCAGTAAAAACAATTTTTCTGCTCGTAACAGAAGACGCCAACAAACTGATGGTGACTATCCAATCTCGAACTCAGCTCATTCGCGTTCCAAAAATTGAAAATATTGCTCTTGCAAACTACCTGCAAGCTACAAAACAACAAAACCCAACCAATGCAGAGGCCATTGCTGCTTTTGCCGATGGCTCTTTATTGAGTGCACTTGCCTATTTAGAAACTTCCGAAAATCAAGACCAACAACGCCAAGATTTTATTCAACTTATGCGTGTTTGCTACAAAAAAGAAGTGCTCGGCATGATGGACTGGGCTGAATCTTTGGCTTCTATCGGCAAGGAAAGACAAAAGCTTTTCATTCAATACAGCTTGCACATGTTACGTCAAAGTCTTTTGACCAATTACATGGGGCAAACCCTAACCAAAGTTTCGGATGAAGAGGCCATATTCTTAGAAAAATTTGCGCCATTTATCTCTGGCAACAACATAAGAGAATTCATGCAATCTTTGGATGAAGCTTATTACCAAATAGATAGAAATGCAAACGCACGTATACTATTTACCCAACTCTGTTTTCAAACCATGCGTTACATCCATCAAGCGTGATACAAAACACATTAATTCGTAACTTTACATCAAAAATAACAAATGGGCTGTGCATCGTGTAGTAGTGGAGGAGGAACTCCAAAAGGTTGTAAAAACAACGGCACATGCAGTAGTGGCGGATGCAATAAACTCGAGGTCTACGACTGGTTAGCCAACATCAGTTTGCCCAGTGGACAAACACAGTTTGATCTCGTTGAAGTGCGTTTTAAAAATGCACGTAAGGCATTTTATCGAAACGCCGAGCAATTACAATTGCAAACTGGAGATGTTGTGGTCATTGATGCCAACCCAGGTTGGGACATAGGAGTAGTATCTGCCCTTGGTGAACTTGCCAGGATTCAAGTCAAGAAAAAAGCACCCCAACTCAAAGCTTTAGAATGCAAAAAGATTCTTCGCATTGCCAATCAAGAAGAAATAGATAAATGGATCAAAGGTCGCGGTCTCGAACGCGACTTGATTACCCAATCTAGAACACTTGCCCAAAACCTGAAGTTAGATATGAAAATATCTGATGTGGAATACCAAGCAGACCTCAGTAAAGCTACTTTTTACTACACTGCCGAAGGAAGGATTGACTTTAGACAGCTCATTAAAGATATGGCCGAACGTTTTCGGGTACGTGTAGAGATGAGGCAAATTGGTTCTCGACAAGAAGCCTCAAGATTAGGGGGTATAGGTTCTTGCGGCCGAGAATTATGTTGCAGCACTTGGCTTACAGATTTTAGATCTGTATCTACCTCTGCAGCTCGTTATCAACAACTCTCCTTGAACCCTCAGAAACTTGCCGGTCAGTGTGGTAAACTAAAGTGCTGCCTCAATTATGAACTTGACATGTATCTAGATGCAATTAAATCTATGCCTAAGGTAGATGGCAAACTTCATACAGAGAAAGGTGACGCCATACACATGAAAACGGATGTATTCAAGCGCATTATTTGGTACGCCTACAAAGGTGAAACAGGAATGGTTGCGCTGAGTCCGGAGCGAGTGGCAGAAATTAAAAAATTGAATAAAGAAGGTGTCAAACCCAAAGATCTTGCTGACTTTGCCCAAGTCAAAGAAAAAGTGGAAGAAATTGGGTATCAAAATGTTGTTGGCCAAGATAGCCTCACACGATTTGAAAAAAACTTCAACAATAACAAGCGTAAAAGACCCAATCGCAAACCGCGTAAACCTAGTCAGGGGAATGTTAAAAATGAAAAAGCTAATTAGTCTTATTGCCCTTGGTTTACTGCTCTATAGCTGCAACACTGACGCTATCTATACCAAAGCTTTTCGTTTCAACAATACGCATTGGAGTCAGGACGTCAGGCCAAAATTTACAGTAGAGATCAAAGATACCTCGCAACTTTATGATTTCATCTTTACCCTTAGAAGCACCACGGATTATCCCTACAACAATCTTTGGGTTTTTTTAAGGACTACCCCACCCTTTGGCAAGAGCGTTAGAGAACCTTATGAAATTAAAATGGCCGATCCGTCCGGGAATTGGATTGGCAAAAAATCAGGGACAATCGTTGAACACCAATTACATTTTAAACGTAGAAAAGTGCCATTCAAAGGAAAATACACCTTTGAACTTGAGCAAGCTATCACTGAAAAACGTGTGGATGAACTCCTAGACATCAGTCTTGAAGTAAGCATAAGTGATCCCGAATAATGATTAAATTCCAAACACTTTCTAAAGAGGAACTCTTTGCTTTGGAAGATGAATTCAAGCAATTTCTCATTGTCAATGGATTACATGACCAGGAGTGGAGAGCGCTTAGTACTGAAGATCCAAATAAAGCACAACAATTCATCGATCTGTTTTCGAATCTAGTCTTAGAAAAAGTCTATAGCCAGGTATCAGGACTTGTTCAAATTGGCCAAGATTTTGTGAGTGTATTTTTACTTTTGGAAGAGCCTTGGCGCGTTTATTTTTTCCGTTCAAAAGATCAAAATCTTATCGAAAACATAAACCCATCCAATTTCGTTGAAGCCTTGGTTCGTCTGGCGCCAAATTTGCAAGTTCAAATTGGTACAAAAAAAAATACTTTACCCAAAGCACAAGCTGTGCATGAGCTTATTTCCAACGGAGCCCAAATTGCTAAGCAACAGAGCATTCAGGAATTTATGCAGCATTTCAAATAAATATACGTCCCATTTCTGAGGCAAAGGCATCTTTTTTTGGACATTTGCGTTTATAAGATTAAATTTGACTTATTATCCTCAAAACAACTACGCATGAAACTGACGCGCTTTGCCTTTCTCGCATCACTCTTACTACTTATTGGATCTGCTTGTATAGAACACGAAATCATTCCTCCACCAAGTAACAAAGTTGATTTAAATGCAAGTTTCATTGGCTATATCAACGGAACGCAAGTTGAACTGACTCAAAATGTCAACAATTATCTTGGCTTTGCTTTGGATACACAAATTGTAAATACAGCACCAATTCTATCCAAAGTGATTTACACCTCAGGTATGGCTTCAATGGCCAGTCCACAGAGTATTACGCTCACTTTTGGATCACTTGAATGGGATGCTACAGGAAGTAATGCACCCACATTGCCAATGTTCAATGACTTTCACATGACCAACTCAGGCAACCCTGTTCCATTTAAAGATGTCAGCACGATGGCAACCAACAACATCAATGGTGTACAGGTGGCCTATACAGATAATACAGGTAAATTCTGGATTTCAAGGGAAACAGACCCAGGGCAAACAGCAACTTTTACAATTTTAAAACAAGCCTCAGACGGCACCGGAGACTATTCTTTATATGAAGTAACTTTCAGCTGCAAGGTATGGTATGTAGACCCTCAGACAAGCGCCGAGGAATCTATCCAAATTACCAATGCCAAATTGCGTGGTTGGTTCAAAAGATAGTTCGCTATACCTCTCGCCATTATGAGTGAAGCACTCAAAATAGCAATCATAGGCGACTATAATTTCACCTACAATTCGCACCATGCGACCAACCTATCGTTGGATCATGCGGCCGAATTTCTAGATATAGAACTCAACTACTATTGGATAAAAATCAACGAGGCACTGCAAATCAAACGCAATGGTTTTGACCAATACGATGCGATTTGGGTAGCTCCTGGCCCCTACCTCAATCCTTTTTACCTCAACGGAATATTCAAGCATTTAGTTGAAATTTCATCTCCAGTTTTATTGACTGGCGAGTGTTTTAAGCTTTTTATTGAATACCTCATTTCGGCCAATAACATGAATCCATTTGGCGAAAAACTCATTTCCGAAAATTTAGTATCGGGGGAGCATTTCGAGCGCATTGAAGTATTTGCCCAAACCTCACAAATGGCTAAACTTTATGAAAACTGTAGTTCTATTGAACTCAGCGCAACTAGGTTTAGCATGTATCCACTCTTACAAGAACAGCTCATTGGAGAATTCATTGACATTGAGGCCATCAATCAATTTGATGATCCCGAAATTATTTCAATAAAAACGCATCTGTTTTTTTTAGCGACCTGTTTTTGCCCACAAATTTCCTCTACCAGAGACCTACCACATCCATTGGTTTATACATTCATCAAAATGGCAGCCCAAAATGCCGGTTTTGATTTAAAGCTCAAGGAATAGGTCTAATTGTGTATAATATAAAATGGAACGGGCGGGTAATTTAAATATTTCCTGAAGCAATTGGGCATAGTGGGAAATTTGTTCGATATCCTTGTCTTTTCTTAGGCCGGTTTTAAAATCTATAACAATGAATTCTTGTGCCTTTCTCCACACTTTATCTGGCTGCTTGCTCTGATTTAGATCGGCAATAATTCTTTGCTCATTATATTCTTCTATGACTCCAACATGAAGTTCACGAAGTGTAATGTGATCCCAAAAACGCTGTGCTGCGTGTGTGATAGCTTGGCGCTGATCTGAGGCAAGTGCGCCGGTGTACAGTGCCTGATTCAATGCTGAAGAAAGCGCCTCAGCATTTGGACATAGTGCCATCACACTGTGGAAGGCCAATCCGAATAATTGGTCCTTTTCCAAATCCAACTCCGGACTTCGGAAAGCCAATGATGGATACCAAAGTTGGTCTAAAAGAGCCTTGGGATGGTAGAACTTTGTTTGCTCAGCCAATTGTTTTTTGTACTCATCTTTTGATAATTGTAATGCTGTGCACTTACCCAAAGTAAAAATATGCTCTGAAGTATTTTCTAATTCCGGGACACATATAAGTGCTTGATGCACCTGGTCACCAAACCCATTCTCTTTGTAGTGATTCCATACATACAAACGTGTTTGGGGCCTAGTAAGTGCAACGTATAATAAATTTAACTTATCCATAAAAATGGCTGCCAACTCTTTTTGTTTAAAAGTTTTAAATGCTGGAATAGCCTCCGTTGGATAAGCATAGGCCACGCTATGACCTACCGGCATTAAAAATTTATTCGTGCCAAAGATCTCAATTCTAAAATCGAGACTTGGAATAAGTACAACCGGGAACTCCAATCCTTTTGCCTTGTGAATGGTCATGATGCGAATGGCTTCAGTGGATTCCGGCATTTGCAAAGCCAATTTATCTTTTTGCTGTTCAATAAAATCAATAAATGGCAGCAATTCAGCGTTTCGATTCAATTGGTATTGAAAAGCTACGTCAAAGAAATGGTGTACAAAAGGTTCAGACGTTTCATCAATTTGGAAGCAAATTGACGCTTTTTGCAGTAAATCATAGAGGTGTTCATAGGGCATGAAAATAGCATCTTGGGAGCCAAATTCGTCCCTGAAAAAAGACTTTTCATCAAAATATCGAAAAGTTTTACCTTCCTTTTCATAGGATTTAAAATACGCCATAAAGGCAGCCACATCAAATTTTTGCTTCACTCGCAGGTAGGCTTCGGCGAGTCGTTTGCCCAAGGTTGGGTTGGCCGGGCGAGCACGTTTTTTTAAGTAAATTAAAAATAACTGAACCACTGGATTTGAATACAGCAATAAGGAATCTTGCGAAACTACTTGCATCCCAGCTTGGGTTAAAGCTAAGGCGATGGCATTACCTATTTTGTTTTTTTCGGTTAAAATACAAATATCACATGGCCGGTAGCCATCGCTTAAAATATGTTGGATTTCTTCCTTTATTTTTTGGTGCAGCAGTTCGTCAGGTAAGTCATTTGCTAAGGACTCAATTTGAATAAATCCTTGTTTTGAGGATTTGGGATTTTGCTGCAGGTCAGTGTAAAACTCTTTGTGCTCTGCTGGTAAATTAGAAGTGAGCTGTGTAAAGAGGCTATTGTTAAATTCAACAATTTGCGCTGATGACCTATAATTGTCTTTTAAGGTTCGTTTTTCAGCACTGGCCTCAAAACGTCTACTGGTAAGCTCCATTTGGGTGTCTTGCTCAGGGTTGTACAGCTTTGGAAGGCTTACGAATTGCTCAGCTAAACCATTGTTGAATCTGTAAATACTTTGCTTGGCATCACCCACAATTAAATTGGACCGTTCATAGGAAATGGCTTCGAGCAATAAAGGTATCATATTGACCCATTGAAGCCGAGATGTATCTTGAAATTCATCGAGTAAAAAGTGCTCGTAGCGAATTCCTAAACGTTCGTATATATACGGAGCTTGTTCGCCTTGAACTAATTGACTGATCAGTTGGTTGAATTCAGAAATGCGTATTTGTTGCTGTGCAGTCATCAGGGCCTTGGTTTGCTCGGCAACATGCTGCAAGAGGGCCATGTTGTAAAAATTTTTCCGCTGGGTTTCAATCAGCAGGTAGTCGGCATAGGCCTCCTCGTAGGCGGTATACAAATCTAAAAGGGCTGTATTGACTGAATCGGGAAGATCAAACTTATTTTCCTGCAAGGCTTCAAGAAATGTCTTTGCATAGAATGGACCAGTTTTCTTACCTAAACCCCAATTGGTATCGTTAACAAAGGCCTCAATTCGCTTTTGATTTGTGGCAGTTTTCAAGTGGGTACCAAGAAATGGGGCAGCCAAATGATAAACAGAGGCACATCTTCCCAAAAACGAACTTTTGACTCTTGAAGCTTCTTCTTTGAAGGCCTCATAGGCCTCTGGCGCAAAAGAAGTTTGTAGTAAGAGCTTTACCTCTTTGAGGTTGCGTTCTTGGCTGAGTACTTCTGAAAATTGAACTAAAGACTTCTTAAAATCCCAAGATTCGCCATCGGCAACCTTAGATTTTGCATATGAAATCATCATTTGCGTCAATTCTTGAGCACCAGGTTGGCCCAGACGTGCAATGAGTAAATCGAGTACTTCATCGAGCACTAATTTTTCATTGAGCACCACTTCAAAATCTGCAGGTAAATCCAAATCGCGACTAAAAGAGCGGATGAGTCTGAGGTTGAATTTGTCGATTGTCGAGATGTGGAAATCCTCGTAATGATGCAAGATGCCTTCTAGGGCACCAGCAGCTCTCACTTGAATTTGTGTATCTGTAAGCCCCGTTTCACTAAGCAAGTCTTTTTTTAAGGCCTTGGTTTTTGCATTTGCACTGAGTGGAAAGGCAAGGCCACTTAAAGTTTGAAGGATCCGCTCCTTCATTTCGTTGGCTGCCTTGTTAGTAAAGGTCATCGCAACAATATGGCGAAACTTTTGGCGATAGTTTTGATCGGTGAGCAATATTTTTAGATAAGCCAAAACCAAGCGATGGGTTTTGCCGCTACCAGCGGAGGCAGCATATATTTGAAGAGATTTGGGGGTCTGTGTAGGCATTTAGCTATTTCGAGGCGAACTTTTCCTAAAATTAAGAACATTTTGAGCGTTTTGATGTATTTTTGTTAGATGAGAGCAATATTTATAAGCGTTTTTATTGTGCTCGCATTTGCTGCCTGCGAAAAGGACAAACCACAATCGCCCACTGCTTATATTCAAGTAGCAATGCAACCCATTTTTGGGAATCAAGAATTCTACATGGATAGCATCTACACTACCCCACAAGGTTACAAAGTAAAATTTTCTGAGCTCAAATGTTATTTTACTTTATTTACGAGCAATGGTGCCACAATTCATCAGGCGGCTCTTTTCGATTACCGCGAAAATGGCAACTTGCTTTTCAAGTTAGCAGATGATTACAAAAAATACTCCCAAATAAGTGCGATATTGGGTGTTGACAGCAGCCTTAATCATTTGGACCCTAGTGCTTTTGCCAACAATAACCCTCTCAATATTTCAAATGCTGGACCCATGCATTGGGGATGGAACACCGGTTATATATTTATTAATGTGGAAGGAAAAGTGGATACCATACCAGATGCCAATTTGCTTTTAGATCATTCTTTTAGTTTCCATATCGGCACTGATTCCTATGCTCAAAACCTACAATGGGACAACATGAGCTGGACAGAAATCGGTAACCACACGCATGAATTCAAATTAAAATTGGATTTGTTAGCTTTTCTAAATCAAGATCAAAACAGCATTGATTTGAAAAATGAATACCTAACGCACACAGCAAGTGGGCAACAAGCCCTTACCCAAAAAGTGGCCAGCAACTTCAAACACGCAATCAGTACCTATTGATGAATCGAATTGGCTTCTTCCTCATTTTATTTTTAGCATTGAGCGCTTGCAGAAAAGACAAAGCTAATTTTCAGCCAACTCCCTATGCTTTAGAAATCCCGAGTCACTTTCCTGCCATGGATATCCCTGCAGACAATCCCATGACGATAGAAGGTGTGGAACTTGGGCGGTGGTTATTTTACGAAAAACGACTTTCGGGCAACGACTCCATGAGTTGTGCGTCGTGCCACAGACCTTCGAGCAGCTTTTCAGACCCAAACAAATATTCAACGGGAATTGATGGTATTGCCGGTAACCGCAATTCAATGGCGCTCATCAACTTAGGTTGGGATAAGTTCTTTTTCTGGGACGGGCGTGCTTCCACACTAGAGGAACAAATTCTTGAGCCCGTACCCAACCCAATAGAAATGCATCAAAGCTGGACTGATGCAGTTTATAAACTCAATCTAGACATCAATTATCGCAACAAATTCTATCGCGCATTTGGCGAACCTGGTATAGACTCCGTTAAAGTTGCCAAGGCCATTGCACAATTCATTCGCACCATGATTTCGGCTTCTTCGAAATATGATGTCATGTATAAATTCGAGAACGGCATACAGCTCACGAGCGCTGAAACCTCGGTTCTTTTGGCCATTTCTCCGAGTGAATGGGATGGCTATGACCTATTCAAGAATTTGAACGGCGCAGATTGTTTTCATTGCCACAATGGGCCACTCATGCGAGTGAAGAAATACAGTAACAATGGCCTCGATGCCAATTTTACTGACCTTGGGCGCGGAGCCGTTACAGGAAATGTAGAAGACTACGGCAAATTCAAGGTGCCTACGCTGCGCAATATTGCCTTAAGTGCACCTTATATGCACGACGGCAGATTCCAAACCTTAGATGAGGTCATTGAGCACTATTCGAGTGGTGTACATATCTCCCCTACCATAGACCCTCTTATTGAATTTGCCAATCAAGGCGGAGTTCAACTCAGTGCCATTGAGAAAAAAAACCTCAAAAAGTTTCTTTTGACACTTACTGATTCAAGTTTTATTACCAATCCAGCTTTCAAAGACCCCCATTGATATGAGTGTAAGTCGATTAACTACCGAAGACAAGGCCTTAAAAATTAACCTCAACCAAGACATCTATGGCTGTTTTGCCGAAATTGGTGCAGGACAAGAGGTAGCGGCCAATTTTTTCAAAGCGGGTGGAAGTTCTGGGACCATTGCCTATACCCAATCTGCCTATGACATGAAAGTTTCGGACTCTATGTATGGCCAAACCGTACGTTATGTCTGTGAAGAGCGCTTGCTTACTATGCTTCAGACAGAGTTCAAACACCTTCAGGAAATTTTACCAGTTAAAAATCGAGATGCACGCTTTTTTGCCTTTTGCAATACCGTTGAATCTCTCAATTACCACAAAACCAATCAAGGGCAAGGCTGGGTAGGTCTGCGTTTTCAATTAGGTGTAAATAAAAAACCCAATGATGTGATCTTGCACATCAAAATGCACGACAACAGCCACAAAGCACAACAAGAAGCCTTGGGCATCTTAGGTGTCAATTTGATTTATGCCTGTTATTATCAGTCAAAAAATATTGATGATTTCATAGATGGGATTGTTCACCGCTTGCCTCCGGACCGCATGGAGATAGATATGCTGCGTATTTCTGGTCCTGATTTTGAACAGACCGACAACCGCATCATAGCCCTCAATCTTGTACGACGTGGCATTACCAACGCCACTATGTTCGATCTTGCAAAAAATGTACTCCAACCTTCAACGGCCTTGTACAAAAAAAATATACTCCTCATGCGCGGCCGCTTTAGACCCGTTACAAAGGTGCATATTGATATGATTGAGCGTGCGCGCGAGGCTTTTGCAAAAGAAAAACGTGTGAAGCCAGAGCAACTTGAAGTCGTTTTTGAACTAACACTCAAAGACCTCACGGCCGATGGAAAAATTTCAGACAAAGATTTCTTGGATCGGGCAGAATTATTAGGTTCGTTAGGTTACACGGTCATGGTGTCAAATTATTTGAAACACTACAAGATGCTAGAATACCTTTCATCGATCGCCAGAGGAAATCTTGTGGGGGTCATCATGGGTATTTACAATTTACATATCATTTTTGACGAAAAATACTACGACAACCTTCCAGGAGGCTTGCTAGAAGCTTTTGGCCGTGGCTTTGGCCACAATGTCAAGTTGTATATTTATCCTGCTTTAAATGTCGAAGACGGAAGTTTGTATCACCTAGACAATATCAAGCTGCCTAACAATATGATGGGTTTGCTTAATTACATGCAATCCAATGATAAAATTACCTCATTAAAAGAGTATGATACCAGTTTACTTCATATACTTTCCGATGACGTACTAAGTAAAATCAAAGCTAATGCGCATAGTTGGGAAGATGATGTGCCTTATGAAGTAGTACAGGCAATCAAGTTTTTTAAGCTCTTTGGGTACAAGTAAGCTCTAACATTTCCAATGCCGCATATTAAAAATGCCCTCATTCGCTACCGCATCATTGACAGAATGTTGCGCAACAAATACAAACCCTATCCTTCAAAAGAAGCACTCAGGGCTGCGTGTGAGGAGTCGCTTTTTGGTTCCGAAACAGGGGCCCATATTTGTGCTTCTACCATTGAAAAGGATTTATTTAACATGAAGATGGAGCATGACGCTCCTATCCGCTATAGCAAGAAGAATGGGGGGTATTTTTATGAAGATCCAGATTTTAGCATCAATGACATTCCCCTCTCTGAAGCGGAACTCTCCTCTATTCGCTTTGCAGTATCAACACTTCAACAGTTTAGAGAAGTACCTTTTTTCCAACAATTTGGTTTGGCAATTGACAAAATTGTTGACCGCGTTTCGGTTGGGAATCAATCTGAAGAACTTGCTCAGTATATTCAATTCGAAGCCGCCTATTCCAATGGTGGCAACGAGTTTTTACCCCTCTTGTTGGATGGCATTCAAGCCAAAAAGAAGGTTTGGTTCCTGTATACAAGCTTCCAACAAATGCAATCAAAGCCTAGAAAGGTCAGTCCCTTATTTTTAAAAGAATATAGAAATCGCTGGTATCTAATCAGTTATGACACTCAAAAGCAGGATATCATTACTTTTGCTTTAGACCGCATGGCAGACCTCTCCTTACTAGACGAAACATCTTATATTCCTCAAGATTTCAATGCTGTGGCTTATTTTCAAAATGCGATTGGCATCACAGCCTACAAGGCTGAACCTGAAAAAATTATTCTCAAAGCAGATGCCATTGCTGCAAGGTACATAGATAGCCAGCCTTTTCATAGTTCTCAAATTTGCATTGAAAAACAATCCCAGTTCAGTATATTTGAATTAAAGGTTTTGATAACAGAAGAATTCATTCGCAATTTATTAGGTTATGCTGGTGAAATCACTGTGCTTGAACCCAGTAATTTATGCACAACACTTCAAGAACGTGCAAAAGCATTATTGCAACGTTATCAAGTTTAAATTCGTTTTCACATAAAAAAGCATGCAAGAAATAAGCACTCATTTTGAAAATGGCATCATGACCATTACCCTTAACAGGCCAGAGGTATTCAATTCATTTAATCGTGCTATGGCATTGAAACTGCAAGAGGCCTTAGATGATTGCGCAAGCAAAAGTAGTGTGAGGGCAATCGTATTAACTGGTTCCGGTAAGGCCTTTTGTGCAGGTCAAGATTTGGCAGAAGCCACTGACCCCAAAGGTCCTGCCTTACAGCAAATTGTTGGTGAACACTATAATCCTATCATTTTAAAACTTCGCTCAATAGAGAAGCCCATTATTGCTGCAGTAAATGGTGTAGCTGCAGGAGCTGGAGCAAATATTGCATTGGCTTGCGATATTGTGATTGCCAAAGAAAGTGCATCTTTTATTCAAGCCTTTTCCAAAATTGGTCTGATTCCAGATTCGGGCGGAACTTTTATCTTACCAAGGCTCATTGGAATTCAAAAGGCCACCGCACTGATGCTCACCGGTGAAAAGGTGGGTGCAAAAGCAGCAGAACAAATGAATATGATCTACAAAGCAGTAGCCGATGAAGAATTTGATCAATTCATTGCAGATTTTTCAAAGCAAATAGCACAAATGCCAACCATTGGCCTAGGTTTGACTAAAAAGGCATTGAATGCTGCGCTCAATAATGATTTGCAAAATCAATTACAGCTTGAGGAAACTTTGCAAACACTTGCAGGAAAAACAAATGATTTTAAAGAAGGAGTAACAGCCTTCCTTGAAAAAAGAAAACCGATTTTTAATGGAAACTAAATTCAAAGAGATCATTGGTGTCATTGGGGCTGGCACCATGGGTGCAGGCATCGCCCAAGTAGCAGCTCAAAGTGGGCATCGGGTGGTGCTCAGCGACACCAATCCACAACAACTTCAATTTGCACAGGCTCAAATTGAAAAAAGTTTGGGAAGATTGGTTGAAAAAGGGAAAATTACAACTGAAAAATCCAATGAAATAGTAAATAACCTTAATTATACTACTCAACTGAGCGAACACAGCGAAGCTTCACTTGTCATAGAAGCCATCGTAGAAAACCTTGCCATCAAGCATCAGGTTTTTCAACAACTTGAACAAGCTGTTTCGCCAAAATGTATTTTAGCTAGCAACACCTCTTCTCTTTCAATCGCAAGCATTGGAGCCTGTTTAGCCGATCCAAGTCGGTTTTTAGGAATACATTTCTTCAATCCAGCGACGCTAATGCCCTTGGTAGAAGTGATACCAGGGGTAGCAACCGCTGTACAGCATATCGAGCAAATAGAACAATTGATCACAGCTTGGAACAAATCAGTTGTCGTTTGCAAGGATACCCCAGGTTTTATTGTCAATCGGGTGGCCAGACCCTTCTATGGTGAAGCTTTGCGAATTTACGAAGAAGGAATGGCCGATTTTGCAACCATAGATTGGGCCATGACCCACATCGGCGGCTTTCGAATGGGCCCATTCACACTCATGGACTTCATTGGAAATGACATCAATTATACGGTCACAGAAACTGTATTTGCAGCTTTTTATTTCGATCCAAGATTCAAACCGTCTTTTACTCAAAAAAGACACATGGAGGCTGGGTTTTTAGGTAAAAAAACCAACCGCGGATTTTATAATTATGCTGACCCAAGCAATATACAAGCACCAACCGAAGATTATGAACTTGGCAAACAGATCTTTGAGCGAATATTGGTACTTCTTATCAATGAAGCTGCCGACGCCGTATTTATGCAAGTAGCAAGTGCTCAGGCCATTGACCTAGCCATGACCAAAGGGGTAAATTATCCCAAAGGCTTGTTGGCTTGGGCAGATGAATTGGGTTCTGATTGGGTTTTAGAACGCCTAGAAATGCTCTTTGCTGAATACGGTGAAGACCGTTATAGACCCAATCCTTTATTGCGCAAAATGGCCCGCAATCAAAGCAAATTTATTTTGTAACTTTGCACTTTAATCAATATTTATAATGGCATATTTGTTTACTTCTGAGTCCGTTTCTGAAGGACATCCAGACAAAGTTTCGGATCAAATTTCTGATGCACTTATCGATAATTTTATGGCTTTTGACCCGAGTTCAAAAGTTGCTTGCGAAACGCTTGTAACAACAGGGCAGGTGGTTTTGGCTGGCGAAGTAAAATCGAGTGTATATTTAGACGTGCAAAAAATTGCACGAGAAACTATCCGACAAATCGGATACACTAAATCTGAATACATGTTCGATGCCAATTCATGTGGTATATTATCGGCAATCCACGAACAATCATCAGATATCAACCAAGGGGTTGAGCGCAGTAATCCAGAAGACCAAGGTGCTGGCGACCAAGGCATGATGTTTGGATACGCCACCAAAGAAACGGCCAATTATATGCCGCTAGCGCTTGACCTTGCTCATAAAATTTTGGAGGAAATGTCTGCGATTCGCAACAATGAATCTGAACTCATTGGCTATTTACGCCCTGATGCAAAATCTCAAGTAACCATTGAATATGCCGACGACAACACTCCACAGCGAATCGATACCATTGTTGTTTCTACCCAACACGATGACTTCGCTCCGGAACCCGAGATGTTGGCAAAAATTAAAAAAGACATTGTCGAAATAGTTATTCCGCGTGTTAAGGCTAAATTGAGCCCATCCATTCAATCCTTGTTTAATGACGGCATTACCTACCATATCAATCCGACTGGAAAATTCGTCATTGGTGGGCCACATGGTGACACAGGTCTGACAGGACGTAAAATCATCGTAGACACCTACGGAGGAAAGGGTGCTCATGGTGGGGGTGCATTCTCTGGCAAAGATCCATCGAAAGTAGACCGTTCAGCGGCCTATGCCACACGTCATATTGCAAAGAATATGGTTGCCGCCGGTCTTTGCGACGAAGTATTGGTTCAAGTTTCGTATGCCATTGGTGTGGCTGAACCGTGCGGTTTATATGTGAACACCTATGGAACCTCTAAAGTAGATATGACCGATGGTGATATTGCTCAAAAGATTGGTCAGATTTTTGACATGCGCCCGTACTTTATTGAGCAAAGACTCAAGTTACGAAATCCTATTTATCAAGAAACTGCTGCCTACGGACATATGGGTCGTAAGAACGAGATTGTCACCAAGCACTTTACGGCACCAGACGGTACCAAAGTAAGCAAGGAAGTAGAGCTATTTACTTGGGAAAAGCTCGATTATGTAGATCAAGTCAAATCGGCGTTCGGCCTTTAATTTTTTTTCAAAGCCCGTTCATACGGGCTTTTTTATTGTATTACGCTATGTCAACTAAACTTCGTACTATCTGGACCACTCCTTCTCGGCACATTGAGGTGATAGACCAACGAAAATTACCACACGAATTTGTAGTGGTTTCGTTAAAAACCTATCAAGATGCCGACTTAGCTATTCGTAACATGACCGTACGTGGCGCACCTTTAATTGGTGCCACTGCCGCCTATGGAATTTACTTGGCGGTGCGTCAAATGATTGAAAAAGGCCTTGAGGGTAGTTTTCTCGATGAAGCTTTTAGCACACTTCGTGCATCTCGGCCAACTGCTGTCAATTTATTTTGGGCGCTAGACCGCATGCAAAGTGCACTTGATAATGCACATGATTTTTTAGAAGCTGCCTGGACTGAAGCATCAAAAATTGTAGAAGAAGACATAGAGACTTGTCGAATGATTGGTGTACATGGCTTGCCTCTTATTGAAGCATTAGCGACCAAGAAAAATGGAGCGGTTGTAAATATTTTAACGCATTGCAATGCAGGAATGTTGGGTTGCATAGAGTGGGGAACGATTACAAGTCCAATATATCAGGCCGTACAAAAGGGTATCAAAGTACACGTATGGGTCGATGAAACTCGCCCTCGGAACCAAGGTGCCAACCTGACCGCTTATGAACTTACCAAACACGGGGTAGATCATACACTGGTCGTAGATAACACAGGTGGTCACCTCATGCAGCATGGCATGGTAGATCTAGTTATTGTCGGGACAGACAGAACAACTCGCCAAGGAGATGTTGCCAATAAAATTGGCACCTATTTGAAGGCCTTGGCAGCCAAAGACAATCAAATTCCGTTTTATGTAGCCCTACCCTCTACCACACTTGACATGACTATTCAAAACGGACTTACAGAAATTCCAATTGAAGAACGCGATCAAAATGAAGTAAAGTATGTGGTAGGGAAAACAACC
This sequence comes from Crocinitomicaceae bacterium, assembly GCA_030833845.1. Taxonomy (GTDB): domain Bacteria; phylum Bacteroidota; class Bacteroidia; order Flavobacteriales_D; family Crocinitomicaceae; genus UBA952. The sequence goes on from JAURGK010000003.1 coordinate 109,452, forward strand.
TCAGGACAAATTGAGTCTGTATTGATTTGCCCCGAAAACACCAAGGCAGCTAATTATGGTTTTGACGTTACACCAGCACGCTTAGTGTCTGGACTCATTACTGAAAGAGGCATTTGCGAAGCATCCGAAGCAGGGATTTTATCACTGTTTCCGGAGTTTGAACAAAGGTAAAACTTGATTTTCGAAGGTTTGAAATAGGTTTAGTTTCACATAAAGCATTTGATATGACATCTTTTAAAACATTAAGCATCAAAGCAAGACAACTCTTTTTGCTAGCGCTATTTTTTCTTTACCAAGAAGGGATTCATTCTCAAATTCAAGGGATATGGCACAGCAATTTTCAGGTTGCTGGAAAGTCCTTATTGATGGATTTGCAAATTGAAGGGATTGGAAGAGATGGTCAGATAGTGGTTAGCATTCCAGATCAGCCAAAAATGAAACCACAAAACATGGATGAATTTCACCTATTTAGCGATAGTTTGTGGTTTGCATGGAAAATGATTGGCCTTGAATACAGCGCCAAACTACAAGGCGATTCTTTGGTAGGTACAATGAAACAATCGGGGCTGAGTTGGCGTGCAGTTTTTTATAAAGAAATCCAGCTGCAAAAAGCTGTTGAAAGTAAAATTCAAGATCCCAAGGCTCCTTTTCCTTATGCTGAACAAGAAGTAGTAATTAAAATCAATAATAAAGTAGAGTTGGCCGGCACCTTGTGCATGCCACAAACAAACGCATTAAAAAAATTTCCATTGGTCATCATGGTTTCGGGCTCGGGGCCCCAAGACCGAGATTGCGAAATTTTTGGACACCGATCTTTTTGGGTGCTTGCAGACCATCTTGCTAGAGTGGGTATTGCATCATACAGATATGACGATAGAGGTGCGGGCAGTTCGACTGGGGTCTTTGAGAATTCCGATCAAGTAGATTTTGCAAATGATTTGCGCGCAATAGTTCAACATTTTACAAAAACATTTCCTGAGGCCTCAATTTATATATATGGGCATTCGGAAGGCGGCATGACAGCACTACGCGCTGCGGTTCATAATACACCAATTCAAGGAATCATAGAGGCTGCTTCAGTTGGAACAAGTGGAGCGGAAGTACTCTATGCACAACAATATTTAATTCCTCAAATTAGTGGTTACAACGAGCAGGAATGTTTGTGGAACCAAAGGTTATATCAAAAAGGTGGTGAAATTGCGCTCCATACAAAGCGCTCTGAATTTGAAAATCAATACGCCACTTGGCTCGATGAAATTTGGGATAGCATTCCCAAAAAACTACTTCAAAATGGTACCAAAAAAGAAGTGCTCTTTCAAATGAATGCATTTTTTAACAATGCTTGGGCAAGACAATTCTTGGCCTTTGAAACTAAGACCTATTTAGACCAACTAAACATCCCGTTTTTAGTTATTAATGGCAGTAATGACGTTCAGGTGCCAGCCAAGAGCAATCAAGATGGATTTAAATCTGCGATGAGCCCATCTTCCCTACAAAAGAGCACTTTTTATATTTTAGAAGGAGCCAACCATTTATTTCAACAATGCCACAGCTGCACCATACCGGAATATGCTGAACTTGAACAAACCATAGACCCACAGGTACTTACTTGGATATCGGCATGGGTGTTGGAACAGCAGAAAGCGCATCGATAAATCCAAAGTTTTTAGCTACTATTTGTTGAATATTTTCTGAAATGTACTTTTTAAATGCCTCGGCTACGGCATTGTGTTTCTTGCCTTTTGGCCAAACCAAGCGCCAATGTGTTTCTATTGGTAAATCATTGATTGGTGTTAGGCATAATTGGCCAAGTTGCAATTCATTTCTAATCCCAATCAAGGGCATGATGGAATAGCCCAGACCAGCAATAATTGCTTGTTTGATAGCCTCATTGGAAGTCAATTCGATATGTCTGCGCACATGGATATGATGTGTGTGCAGGAATTCATCTTGCGCCTTTCGTGTTGCCGAACCTGTTTCTCTTTTCAGCCAGGTAATGTCCTCTAATTGTTCACGCCAGTCCTTACTCTCATCAAAAACTAGGAGCCTTTGACCAACCAAGTACAATTGATTTTTCATACAAGTAATCTCCTCCAAATTAAGCCGCTCAGGTAGGACAGAAACCAATGAGAAATCTGTTTCATTGCGCTCAAGATTTAAAGTTACATTAGCCCTATTTGAGACATCTAATACAAGTTCTACAGCAGGGTGCCTCTTCATGAAATCTGCGAGCAAGTAAGGGATGATGTATTTTCCTGTGGAAACCACACTTATACGCAAACGACCACTCAATTGGCCTTTGTATTGTGCCGTTTTGTAATTGATGGCATATACCTCTTCAAGAATCTTTTCGGCTGCAGCAGCTACCTCCCGGCCAAAGTCGGTTACGTAAAGTTTTTTGTTTACAATTTCGGTAAGTGGAATGTCAAACTGATCCTGAAAGTTTTTAAGCTGAATAGACACTGCCGGCTGGGTAAGAAATAGTGCTTCGGCAGCACGGGTAATACTTTCCTTTTGTACAATCTTCAAAAAAATGCGCAATTGATTAAGCGTATAATTCATAATATATTTTTATGTATAAGATATTTATATTAAATAATTGTTTATGCAAATAATGTGCCAAATTTGCACAAAATTTTGACATGACAGAAGAAATTCAATTGATTAATAATAATTACAACCCAGCCGAGGCTATAGAAATGCTTGGTAACCTTATTCAACACAAAATGACCTTTCTTAGCCACAAAACACTCAGAGACAAGGAAATGTTTGGATCCTCCGACAAGCAAACCGAAAAAAGAATCGAAGAATTGTCTGTATTAAAACAGCAACTCATCAATTCCTTGAAAAATCTTGACTCTAAAACCATTCTTCAAATCAATGGTCAAATTTCCATCGCAATTATTGATCAGCACTAAACACCAAAAGCACCAAATACTTCAGCCTTTATTTGGTCCGTTTGGCACCACGCTGATCACTGATTCTAACTTTGACACCGATGCTTTTGGTACTTTTTGTGGTGGAATTCCAAGACTTGAAGGCCCGAAAATCACAGTGAAAGAAAAGTGTTTGGCCGGGATGAAATTCTCTAACACCCTACAAGGGCTTGCCAGCGAAGGATCTTTTGGACTACATCCAGCATATCCTTTTTTAACCGTCAATGAAGAATGGGTGGTTTATATAGATCTATTGAACCAAATAGAAGTTTATGGCTACAGCTTGAGTTTGGATTTGTGCTTTGAGCGGCTCAACAATAGAAATGCGGCTCAACTAGATCATTTCTTAAATCGCATTGACTTTGGAAAGCAAGGGCTCATACTCAAAGATGAAAGTACTGGCCTTGTCATTCAAAAAGGTATTAGCTGCAAATCAGAATTATTTCGGCTACTCAAAGCCCATCCCGATTGGGTATTAGAAACAGAATTGCGCTCTCACTTTAATCCTAAAAGACAAATAAACATACGTCGTGCTGCTCAAAATTTAATTGACCGAATGCACAGTTTCTGTCCGAATTGTCAGGCTATAGGTTATTGGGTTGAAGGACAAGAAGGCAATTTACCCTGTAGTACTTGTCAAAATCAAACAAATTCTTACCAATACCTCAAATTCCATTGCTTTGAATGCCGACATGAAGAGCTTGTCAGGCGCAAAGATAAATTAGAAGAAGACCCACAATATTGTCCAATTTGTAACCCATAATTCACCTCTGTAAACCCTTTTTAAATGAATCTAGACTTTTTATCCCACGACCTGAGCAATCCAACCATTTTATTTTTCATCCTGGGCATCATAGCCGTACTCATCAAAAGTGATTTAGAAATACCAGAGAGTTCATTCAAATTCATTTCACTGTATTTGCTGTTTTCGATTGGATTTCGCGGAGGGCAAGAATTACAACATAGCGAACTTACCACAGAAATCATTTGGTCATTGTTGTTCGGTATGGCAATTGCTGGAATTATTCCTTTGTATAGCTTTTTTGTTATTCGTAGCCGTGTTGGCAATTCAAATGCTGCAGCCATTGCTGCGGCATATGGTTCGGTAAGTGCAGTTACTTTTGTTGCCGCATTGTCTTTTTTAGAACTGCAGAACTTAAAGTTCAACGGCCATATGGTGGCTGTAATGGCTTTTATGGAATTTCCGGCAATCATCGTGGGTGTACTGCTTTTACGCATTTATGATCACCAAGGCACCCGGTTTTCTTTAAGAGAATTACTCCGACATTCAATTGCTAACGGGAGCGTGCTCATGATTCTCGGAAGCCTTATCATTGGCTTGCTTTCGGATAGCAAACAAGCTGCAGATATTGCACCATTTACTACCGATATTTTCAAAGGATTTCTTGCAATTTTTTTATTAGAAATGGGCATGACCACCGCTAGACGCATCAAGGCGTTCAAAACACATGGTTGGTCAATGGCCCTATTTGCCGTAATTATTCCTGCAGTAAATGGCGTGGTGGTTGCTTGGTTATCCCAATGGATAACTGCTGATATTTCCAATCGCTTTGTTTTCTCAGTATTAGCAGCAAGTGCCTCTTATATTGCCGTGCCAGCTGCCATGCGTTTGGCCGCACCAAAGGCTGACCCCGGTCTGTATATACCAATGGCTCTCGGCATGACCTTTCCCTTTAACATTGCGTTTGGAATGCCGCTTTACTATGCAGTTATCGTACTAAACTAGCTTGTAAGAATTCCCATTTTAACCAAAGTTGTTCACATTTGGCTTGGTAATCAATGAGCTTGAGTGCTGCAGAGAAGGCAGCACTTTCACGCATGTTTACCATAAATAAAGAACTTTCGCCGGTATCAAATAAATTCAATTCTGCATTGAGCAATAACTTGGTATTGAGCGCATTGATTTTATAAATCTCTAATTGTTCTAGGGCCAGTACATATTCTGCACGAGCTGCTTGCATTTTTGCCAATAGTTGTGCAGTGCGGTCCTGCCTCTCTAGGTTAATTTGTTCGATTTGCAAATTGGTTTGTTGTAATGCAGCTCGCTCTTTTCGAAATAGCAAGGGCATTTGAGCGCTTACTCCCCATTTATAATCATTGATAGAGAATTGAGCGAGTGGATTGTATTGAATAGGTTCATTGAGTAGATTGTATTTCAATTCAATTTGAGGCTTAAGTTGTTCGATATTGTAGCGTTTTTCTATTGACAACACATCTAACTTATAACCTAAAACACCAATATAAGGATGTTCAAGAATGAGGCTGTCTAGAGGGCCTGTGTACAAAAGTTTCGGAATTTGTGTTGTTAAGGTATCTGCAGCTATGGGCGCAGCCGCTTCACTCAGCTCTAATGGAGTGCCATCAGGTTGCCATAAATACCGATTTAAAAAAGCCGAAGTCGCCATGCGTTTTGCTTGTTGTTGGGCCAAGGCAACTGCTCTATTCTGATATTGTATGGCGGCTTCAACCGTATCAATATAGGGGCGGTCACCTAATTCTGCCATGCGTTGAACTGCTCTTAAACGGATTTCACCAATTTGTAAAGACTCTTTGAGTATCAATTCAGAATGATAGGCACTGTACCAATCCCAGTAGGCATAACCAGCTTCTAGTAATAATTCATTTAAGGCCAAGCGCTGTTCAAGTTGACTGCTTTTTAAGTAAACCCTAGCTTTTTGCAATTCAGCACGACGCTCGTCAATCAATAGGCCATTGCCAAGATTGGCACTGATGCCTCCATACCATAAGCCATTAGTTGGTGTAAGCCCTTGAGGATCAAGATACGTACCTCTATTTTGTTCTAAACCCGTTTGCAGCGTAAGACCATACCAAGTTGGCACCTTAAAATTCGCATCTGAAAGGCTGAAATAGAGCTTATCTCCATAGTACTTTTGAGATAAATTGTAATTGAGCTTTGGATCAAATCCACCACGCGCTTTGAGGACATAGGTTTGCGCAAATTCAGGAATTAAATTAGCCTGTTTGGCCAAAGGATGACCTTCTAAAACTTGAAGCATAAACGCTTCTGGCCTCAATTCAAAAGACTGTGCCCAAAAGTTCAATACAAAGCATACCGTACCTATTGCGGCAAAAAGTTTATTTGGCATCGGCTTGTTTTTTGATCTCATTTTTCTTGACCTCTTCTTTGTAAAAATCTGGTGGAAATCCGTTGACATTACGCCATAATTCGTACCAAATAGGCACATCGTTTAGTAACAACATTGCATAAGCGCCACCACCTACTCGCAAAGCTTCGGGCCAATTGTGGTCTTTTTGATCCGGAGAAATCAGTACCCGAAACTCACCTTTTTCATTAGCAAATTGATCAATTGCAAAAACAGTCCCTCCGTAAGTGCCATAACTGACATTTGGCCAACCCGAAAATACTATTGCCGGCCAACCATCAAATTGGAGGCGTACATGCTGCCCGATTTTGAGTAGAGGCAAATCCATTGGCCTTACAAACATTTCAACTGCCAAGTCATAGTTGGACGGCATGATAGTAGCAATGGCAGCTCCTTGTTTGATTGTTTCTCCTATTCCACTTGAAAGCGTTTTCGCAATTCGGCCATCTTGTGGTGCTAAAATATAGTACATGCCGTTGCGAATAGAATAATTTGTCACTTGGCTTTGCATTTTGCTTACATCAATTTCAGCTTCATACATACTCGATAAGGCAGTAAATTTTTCCGATTCAGCCTTGGAAATGTCATCTTGAAATTTTGTTTCAACTGAATTCAATTCTACCCTAGCATCTATGATATCATTGCGACTCTGAAGTAATTTTTGTTGGGCGCTGATCATCGAAGCCTGGGCTCGTTGCATGGCTAATTTACGCGTTTCCACTTCTGTTTTGGACTTGAGATCTTCTTTGTAAAGCTTTTCAAAGCGGTCGTATTGGTCTTTGGCTATTTCATAATTGAGCAGTGCCGCCTGATTTTCCATGCTATCTGACTTTAACTTCAGTTGAGCCTGTTGGGCCTTAATGCGCGCTTGCTGAACTTTTAGTTTTCCGGTCTCAATTAAAGCATCTATGCGTGCATCAAGGGCCTGTACTTTACCTCCATAAGACACCACGCTCAATTCCTTATTCTTAAGCTGCTGTTCGGTCCGGCCAACGAGCTTGGGGTCAAAGTAACCATCTTTGGTCTCTGAAATGAACATAATGGTATCGCCTTTTTTAACCAAGTCCCCCTCTTTGACAAACCATTTTTCAATGCGGCCGCCTATCAAAGCATTGATTGTTTGTGGGCGTTGTTCAGGACGCAAGGTCAATACCTCACCATTCGAACGAATATTTTGAGTCCAGGGTAAAAAGAGAATGAGAAGGCAAAAAATCAGCAAAGCATAAATTGCATTGCGCATCAACTTCCTCGGTGACTTTTGTAAAATTTTTGTCGAAACCAATGCATCTATTTCGACATAGTTGCGATTTTGCGGAGAAATATTTAACATATGCGAAGGTTTTCTAATTGAGCAGCCGGTGACTTTAATTGTGCACTTGCCAAAATAATTGTGCCTTTGTAATGGTCCTTGAAATAAGCCATAACCAACTTTAAATTGGTATCGGATAAATAGTGTGTTTGCAGATCCCAGAGCAAAACTGCAGGTTGGTCGAGTAAGGCCCTGCAAAGTAAAACAAGAGTAACGAGCTGCCTATCTAAGGTTCCAGCCTCAGGATTGAGCACCGTCTGATAGGCATCTTTTAAATTGAGTACATAGGGAACCAAACCTATTGATTCGGCAAGAGAAATGATTTGTGCTGTATCGAAAGACCGACCCATTTGAATATTCTCCATTACCGAACCAAAAATCAAGTGATCGTGATAAGATAAACTCGCAATGCGTTTGCGCAAAAGTTTGGTGTTTAAGTTGGTAGTAGGAATTCCATTGATCCGAACTTGGCCACCTGTTGGATAAGACATCGCACAAATCAGTAAAAAAATACCTTGTATTTGATTGCCTTCTTTGTCGCCGATATAATAACTTCCTCCTGCTTTCAAACTGCAGCTTAAATTTTGAAGCAAGGGCGCATTGTTCCAATTTGTTTGGTAATTTAATTCATCTAATTCAATCGAAAAGGATTCGGTATGCTCTATAACAAGCCCGTCTTGATGATCGAGTGGGAGATCAGTAATTTCACCTATCTTTTCAATGGCAGTTAAGACATCATATACCATTTCAAGACTGACAATTAACTTTTCAACTGAATTGAGTACCAAAACAATGATGATTTCAGCAGCGACAAACTGACCAATGTTCATTTGTTGATTGAGTACAAGTAAGCCTCCAATTATGAGCAAAGCCAAGGCAATAAGAACCTTAAAGCCAATTAAATATTTGTACTGCTGTACTAAAATCTTGAAATGCGCATCTCGGCTCTTGAGATAACCTTGCAAGTAATTATCTGCTTGCTTGAGAAGTATACCATTGCTGCCTAGGTGCTTAAAGGTCATTCTATTTCTTGTGATTTCTTCAAGCCAATTGGCAACTTTATACTTATACTTTGATTCATCCAAACTGGTAACAAAACCTTTTCTTGCAGTCATGCGAAAAATCAAAGCCAAAAGCAAGAGCAAGGCAAATCCAAAAATGATAAAAAACGGATGATAGAAAGAAAGAAGTATCAGACCAAATAAAATCTGCAGCGTAGCAGCTGTAAAATCAATGAGTAATTTAGAAATACCTTTTTGAATGGTGAGGGTGTCAAAAAAGCGGTTGGTCCACTCGGGGGCGTAGCGCAATAATAGCTCTTTGAATTGGACTCTTGGTATGCGGGTTGCAAACTCCAATGCCGACCGAGTAAAAATACGTTGTTGTAAATTCTCGGTGATTCTCAATTGGGCAATATTCAAAAAGCCACTAAAACCAATGGCCGAGACTACTAATCCTACGAGTAAAAACCATGAAGTACTTACCTTTCCTGCTTGAATAAAATTGATGATTGCTTGAATACCTAAGGGCAGCCCCAAACTTAGTAGCCCACCGATGATGGCAAATAAATAAATGTCTGATATGTCTTTACGGTCTGGTTTCAATAGCGCCCAAAAGCGCTCGAAGGGTTTGGTGACGTCTTTATTCATTGTCTAGGTAACTAAAAATTAATTTGATATAGAATTCATTCACTGCATCCTCATTGAGGCTAGTGTTGGTCACCTCCGGAAGGTGTTGTTCAAAAAAGCGCTGTAGCTGACTGCCCTCTAATAAGGTGCTGACTAACATTTGAGGATAGTCACATCGGGGTTGATAGGCCAGTACCAAATCAGCAATATACTGAACAATTTCGGTATAAATGAGGTGATAACCTGTTTGGTGGTCTTGGTCCACAGCCTTGGTTAAAAATACTTTGGAAGCTTCATGAATCACTATGCGCTGCAATGGTTTTTCAATGTTGAGTGCTTCTGAAGACAAGGGAGGGATCAATATCAATTCCAAGGCCTTTTGTAATCTTTCCTTGGGAGTTCCTCCTTGGGTTTGTAAGTGTAAGCGGCATTCTAACCTACCCCAATACCAATTTACCAAATACAATAATAGTTTTTGCTTGCTTGCAAAATATCTGTAGATAGATGCCTCAGTAGTAGAGATTTTTTGAGCAAGTTTTTTAAAAGTAAACTGCTCAAAACCTAAATGATCAATCAATAGTATACTACCTTCAATGATCTTTTGACCCAGAGCGGTTGACTGAGGATTCCGTAGAGCTATCTCTTGAAGTATAGGGATTTGAAAACGATCGACTAAGTCCATAAAGGTAATTTTGAGCAAAAATAATAGCAATACTATTAGTGAGTGATAGTTTTAATATAACATTATTTTATGATGTATATAAATTACGCTTTGTAGGGCTGGCTAATGCTCTTCCTGAAATGAAACAAAAAAGGGGCCCTCTTGTTGAGAAGCCCCTTTTAAAAACCACTGAATGGAGAGGAAAAATTGATACTAAACCCATGCTCTTTTGAATCCTTCCATGTTGGAGCAGTTACAGTCGTTGAGTGTGTGTTGCCCAGCAGTTTTGTCCCGAAGAACAATTCAAAGATCTGAAAGAATTGATTCTTTAAAAATGACAAAAAAGCAATAAAAAATATGATTAATGTCACTTTTTTCTAACACCAATGATGTTGGGTAGTTCCCAAAAATGACGGTTACCATCGCTTTCCCAAGTTTCAGATACCCAAGAGCCTATTTTTTCGATATGCTGACCATCAACATCAATCAGCAAACAAGCTTCGGGCCCTCCTTCAAGGTAAATCACATCATGTAATCCACCTGGCATAGCTAAGATAAAATCTATCATCTGATTGTGTGTATAAGGAGACCGCGTAAAAATTAAATAAAACCTGCCCTCTTCATCTTCTGCTGCAACGAGCATACTGCAAGACTGAATTTTCTTCTGCCAATACATTGGGCTAGCGTTGCAATCTATCATCCTCAAGCCCTGTGCAAAACCTGCAAAGTTGTGCTTTTCGATGTCCCACTCAGAACAAGTAAGATCGAGTACTTCAATATTGGAACGGTTCGAATTGGGTTTAGGGCCCATGGCCAACATCAAGTTAAAATCCGGAGTCAATTTACTGTTGTTTTTGTGCCTGCCTGCTTGTAAATAAGCCCTGCTCTGCAAAGGGTTTTCTACACTGTACATACCCGAATTAAAAGCTACCACTAAATCAAATTTATTGGCCCAAGCTTTCAGAGTTCTGGGCTTACTGTCGTATTGAGTAGCTGCATAGACATCAAATTGAAATAAGCTAGGATCCATGCGCAATATGGAGAGTTTGGAATCTCCAATAAATGACTTTTTTGGCGCCAGCATTTCTTTGTATTCCATCCCTGGGGTAAGGGTGGTCCATTCATTGTAAGTTGGCTTTATTGGTGGTATAGCTCTCGCCCTATTTTTTTTAGGTTGGTTTGAACAGGAGCCTAAGAATAACATTATTACCAATAAACAACGAAAAACTTGCATAATTATCCTTTGCTCAAAGTTATTGATTTTAATAGTTTTATTTACTTTGTAAGATATATCATTACATGAAAATATTATTTCTCTTACTGTTTTTACCCTTGGGCCTAGTAGCCCAGCAGGTAGCAAAAAAGGATGTGCTCAAAGCCAAGCGCATCACCTCCAATGCCATCACACTATTCAATGAGGGTCAAAGCAGCAATGCTTACATGCTTCTAAAGCAAGCCGTCGCCATAGACTCCAGTAATGCAAACGCCTATTATTGGTTAGCTACAACGGAATTTGATTTGCGTTCTTATCATTACGCCAAAGAGCATAGCCAAAAATCTTTGGCCTTACAAGGTTCAGAGAGCTCAACCGATCAGCTCTATTTGGCCGCTCAAATCGATCTTGCGCTCAACGACATACAAGGAGCGAAAGGGCATATTGAAAAAGCAAAAGCAAAAATAAAATCTGAAAAGGATTTCAAGCTTCTTGGCTTCGAAGAGCTCCGTCTACAATGTGAATTTGTACTCGTTGCATTGGAGAAAGGACAAACCAATGAACGGCAACTTTTGGGTGACCAACTCAACACCAACTATGACGAATATAGTCCAATTCTGAGTGCCGACGGCCATACTCTTTACTACACTACGCGCAATCCCGATGCCAAAGGTGCCAATCTTAATCCAGACGATCAGCGCTTTTTTGAAGATATTTATCAGGCAGAAATTGATACACTCAACTACGGTGCTTGGGTGCGCACCTTTGTCAATGACGAACTTTTAAATACCGAAGGCTTCGATGCCTTGTCATATGTTGCCGCAGATGGTTTGAGTGCACTCGGTACCCTCAACACAACAGCCTCAAAAGAGGCAAGTACTCAAGGGTCTGACATCATTGAGTTTACAGCCAGCACTCCTCATCTCTGGGATGATATGCGCATCGTCAATGATATTGCTGGCCTCAATTCAACTTATTTTGAAGGGGCTCCAACGAAAACCGATACCCTTTGGCTCGATGAATTTACCTATGTAGAAGAAATTTATTTCGTTTCGGATCGCAATGCCAATAAATTCGCTACCGATATTTATGTGGCCAAAAAAATAAATGGCGTTTGGCAAGCAGAAGTGAGTGCCTTGCCTCAAGGCATCAATACAGAAGGGCGCGAAACCACACCTTACGTAACCCCAGACGGTCAATACTTGTTTTTTGCTTCCGATGGCCATCCGGGCATGGGTGGCTATGACCTTTTTATGTGTAAGCGCGAAGGTCCGGATTGGTCTAATCCAATCAATTTAGGTGCAGCTATCAACACGACCCTTGATGATACCCACCTTCAAATCAGTGGCCAGCACCTTATTTGGGCAAGCGTTAGTGAACTCGATGGCTTATTCAGTTACAATTTATTTATGGCACCAATTGGAATTGTGCAAACTGAAGATCTTAAATAATGCCACGTTATTTTATAGAATTGGCCTACAATGGACAACATTACCACGGTTGGCAAATTCAGCCCAAGGCAAGTACCATCCAAGGGGAAATTGAAACTGCACTATCGAAATTACATGCCCAAACCCCTATTGAAATAGTGGGGTGTGGCCGAACAGACGCGGGTGTTCATGCCAAGCAATACTTTTTTCATGCAGACTTACCCAAATCTTGGGATCCAGCCCAGCTTGTTTTCAAGCTCAACCGCATGACCCCACCAGACATTGCTTTTTATGGCGCGCAGCAAGTAGAACAAAATACACATGCTCGCTTTGATGCATTGCGTAGAACCTATCGGTATTTTATACATCACTCAAAAGATCCTTTTAGAACAGAGCAAAGTTGGTATTTGCAACAAAAGCTTGACATTGAAGCAATGAATGAGGCGGCCAAGTACCTCATTGGCGTACAAGATTTCTCCTCTTTTGCCAAAATGCATACCGATGTAAAAACACATATTTGCGAAGTGTATGCCGCCCAATGGTTTGGCGACAAAGATGGCCTCTATTTTGAAATTAGTGCCAACCGGTTTTTAAGAAACATGGTACGGGCTATTGTTGGAACACTAGTGGAGGTTGGTTTGAACAAAATAAAGGCCTCAGAATTGCCCCAGATCATTGCTGCTCAGGACCGTTCTGAAGCCTATGTTTCTGTACCCGCTCAGGGTTTATTTTTGTGGGAGATACACTACCCAACTAGCGTTGAGTTGGATCAGGCTGATTGATTTGCCATTCTCTGTATAGGTCAAAATAACTTTTTGTTTCGAGTATGACCGCCCCACCAAGGGTATCGCCATATTTGGCTGGAAGCCCACCTGTATATACCGTAATACGACCAATTGCACAACTAGGAACATTGAAAACTTCGTTGGATTTGATGCCATCGAGTACATAAATCATGTCTCCCTTACGTGCTCCTCGGAACATCAATTGACCATCATCAGCTTTTTTAACATCTGAATTGGTATTAGCCACCATATCCACCACGCTGAATTTATCTGGCCGGTACTTGATTTCTTTGGGCGAAAGTGTAGTTACTGGAGTTTCTCCAATTCGGATGCGTGCTTTCTCATATCTGCCACCACCAACTCTGATGGCCTTAGTATCTTGAGTTTTGCTTTGAAAATATATTGTGCCAGCGTTGCCATAGGCCTCCACAGGAACTTCTACCACTACTTTTTCGGTGCTGTCTGATTGGAATACCCCAAATACTTCATAAGTGCCGGCTGGCAAACCCACAATACGGAAGCGCCCATCCTCGTTTGAAAGCGCCAAGTATACACGTCCATTTTCTTTGATAATGGCTTTTGCCCCTGCGATAGGTTGCTGGCTATCAAAATTTACAAATGAACCGATCACATCACCGGTTCCAGATTGTGCAAATGTGCTTAAGGCTACTGAGAGCATCCACACCAAAGTCAAGTTTTTCATAAGCATGTTTATGATATAGATGCCTGGCGTGGTATTATTCCACAAAAAAAAAATTAAAGTGCTGCGCTGAAAGTAGGAATTTCACGGTCAATTTTCTTAAATAGACCTTGCAATACCTTTCCTGGACCAACTTCTATTACTTCTGTACATCCATCGGCCAACATATTTTGCATGATTTGTGTCCAACGAACAGCGCCAGTGAGTTGCGTAATGAGATTCTTTTTGATTTCATCTGGCGTACTTATGGCCATGGCATTGACATTCTGATAAACTGGGCAAATCGGATTTGAGAAAGTAGTTGCTTCAATGGCTGCGGCAAGTTCTTCTCTTGCAGGTTCCATCAATGGAGAGTGGAATGCCCCGCCCACTTGTAAAACCAAAGCTCGTTTTGCACCCGCTTCGCTCAAGGCAGCACAGGCCGCATCGATGGCCTCTAAACTTCCGGAAATGACCAACTGACCAGGGCAATTATAATTGGCAGGAACCACAACGCCGTCGATAGTAGAACAGATGTTCTCTACAATAGCATCATCAAGACCTAAAATCGCTGCCATGGTGCTTGGTGCCAACTCACAAGCCTTTTGCATGGCTGCAGCACGCTTAGCAACCAAGCGCAATCCGGCTTCAAAAGAAAGAGCCTTATTAGCAACAAGCGCTGAAAATTCACCAAGTGAATGCCCAGCAACCATATCTGGTTGAAATTGATCGCCCAAACAGGCAGCTAAAATAGTGCTGTGCAGGAAAATTGCCGGTTGGGTTACATTGGTTTGTTTTAGGGCCTCATCAGTGCCTTCAAACATGATGCTTTGAATATCAAAGCCAAGGATCTCATTTGCTTGTGCAAACATAGAACGTGCTAATTCAGATTGTTCGAATAGGTCCTTGCCCATTCCAGAAAATTGGGCCCCTTGGCCCGGGAATACATATGCCTTCATATTGCAAATTTGGGCATAAAAATAAGTAAATATTAAAGATTAGAGCTGCCCATCCGAATGATACTTGCCCAATTTAAAAATGCGCACTTTGCGAAGAATTCCATCTTGATCATAATCATAAACCTTTCCATCGTAAAGTTGGCCATTTTTAAATTCACCATCCATCCAAATCTCATCGTTATCGTTGTAAACTTTATTGTATCCATTAGGTACAAAGCGTAGTCCTTTGGTTTTAGGATTGGTCAGTTTTGGCGGATAAATTTGAGAATTTGAAGCAACGTTTGGTTTTGGATTCAGATTTTGCACCTGAGCATTGTGTTTTTGAATAGCTCCAATTTGACCGCTCTCTGTAACCTTAAACGACGAAAGCAAATTCCCACTCGTATCATAGCGCAACACCTCCCCTTGAAGAGTTCCGTTTTTTACAGTATAGGACAAAGCTATTTTGCCATTTTCATGGTAGTAACTTACCTTTCCGCTTTCCTGACCTTGGTTATTAAAATTGGCGCGGTAAGCCACATGGCCGTTTTGGTGATAGCGGACCAAGGCTCCTTTGTATCTGTTGGATTGAAATTCACCTTGCTCGGCAATTTGCCCATTAGAATAGTACCTTGTGTAGTCTCCTTCAGGTCGGTTATTTCGGTATGTTCCTTTCAATTGTGCCTGACCATTGCTAAAAAATTTAGTCCATATACCTTCTTTCCTACCATTGACGTAATACCCCTCCTCTACCTTGAGGTCTTTAGGTATATGGCGTTTTGGGTAATCTTTACCATAATAGGTCCATTTGCCATGGCGTTGACCGGCATCATTGCGCTTGTTTTGGGCATGGACCCCAAGTGTGAGCAAAATAATAAGACAAGTCGCAGAAGTACGTAATTTCACCTTACCAATTTACGAAATTTGGCTAACTTTGAATTGAAATGCTGAGCCTTGACCCTAAAGAATTACCAATTCAACGATTGCACCAACTATTACTCGGCGCCATTGGTCCTAGGCCGATAGCTTTTGCATCTACCCTAGATAGCAACGGGCAATCAAATTTAGCTCCCTTTAGCTTTTTTAATGTGTTCAGTGCCAACCCACCCATTTTGGTTTTTTCACCCGCAAGATCTGGGCGAACAGGACAAAGCAAAGATACCTTTCTTAATGCCAAGGCCCACCCCGAAGTAGTAATCAATATTGTCAATTACAAAATGGTACATCAAATGAGCTTGGCCAGTTCTCCCTACCCACCTGAGGTCGATGAATTTGTCAAATCTGGATTTACCCCTTTGGCTTCTGTCGCAGTGGCCCCCTTCCGGGTTGCCGAATCGCCGGTTCAGTTTGAATGTAAGGTACAGCAAATCATTGAACTTGGTCAAGAAGGTGGTGCAGGTAACCTCATCATTTGCGAGGTGGTACAGCTCCACATTCAAGAAGACCTACTCACCGAAAACGGCCTCATTGATCAACATAAAATTGATTTGGTTGCACGCATGGGTGGCGATTGGTATTGTCACGCCAATTCAAATGCGCTTTTTGAAGTTAAAAAACCTATCACTACCTGCGGTATAGGTTATGACCAATTGCCACAAGACATCAAAGCAAGCAAAATACTAAGTGCAAACAATCTTGGGCAGTTAGCGGGCATAGAAGAATTGCCTAATGAGACCGATGTCAACGAATACAAACTACTCGAATTATCTCATATTTTCCTAGAGCTCGAAGAAGACCCAAGGGCCTTAGAAGAAGCCCTGCATGAACGAGCCAAAACACTTTTGGCTCAAAACCAACTCAACGAAGCATGGCTTACCCTGCTTTCTTTTAATAATTAAACTTTTACTAATACATAATAAACCGTCATGTTTAAATTTACAGGCACTATCAAAGTCATTTCAGATACGCAACGCATCTCTGACAAATTTCAAAAAAGAGAATTCGTTGTCACGGATACCACCTCTATGTATCCCCAGGATATCCTCTTTCAAACTACTCAAGACAAATGCAATTTGCTAGATCAATTCCAGATAAATGAAAATGTGGAGGTTTCTTTTAATTTGCGTGGTAGAGAATGGACAAGCCCTCAAGGTGAAGTTAAATATTTCAATACCATTGAAGCGTGGAGAATTGAAAAACAAGGGCAAAGCCAACCAATGGGCATGCCTTCAAGCGGCCCTTCTCCAATGAATATGGGCTCAGATCCACTTCCAGGGGTTGGTACGAGTACCGATGATGACGACGATTTACCGTTCTAATCTATCTAAAAAATACCCAAGGCTAATCCAACTCCTATGAGTATGCTCACTAATTTGAGCAAATTGAATTTGTGATTTTCAGTTGTTTCAAAGATAATCGTGGTGGAGATATGTAAAAACATACCTACCACGATTGCCAATATAACATTCACATTCAAGCCGAGTTGATCGGTTGTAATACCTAGCCCTAAAATCACTCCTAGTGGGGTCATTAAACCAAAGGCCAATAGTACCATCCAAGCCTGATGCGGTTTAATTTTAGTGGCCAATAGGAGTGTCATCAGTGCAATGGCCACTGGAATCTGATGAAATACAATACCCCAAAAAAAGCTAGCATTATAGGGCACAGCATCATGGCCTAGATCAATACCAACTTGCAACATATTACCTAGTGGAATTCCTTCTATAACTGAATGCACTGATAAGGAGATAAACAAAGCCCAAGGCATGGCCTGACCTTTGTGCACATGTACATGTCCATGCTCGATGCCACCTGAGAAATACTCTAAAATCAATTGAATTAAAAAACCTATCAAAATAAAAACCCCCACATGGAAAACCGGCAAAGCATCATCGGATGCATGATGATGGCCCACATGAGAACCATAAAGTTCTGGCAAGAGGTGTTGAAAAATCACCGCCAATAAAAATCCGCCACTGAAGGCCAACGCAAGTTTGATGTATTGGTTTTTGTTCGTGGCATTGAGTAGGCTCACAAGCAATCCACCCCCAATCACTGACAATAACAATATAGTTTGAATGAAGTAAAAATTCATGCTTTTTTCTTTACAATTAAAATAAGTCGGTCACTAGATTGCCGATCAAAAGGGCTCAAATCATAGGCCCCGTAGGTTGCAACGATTTGGAAATACGGCCCAAATAACCTCTCAAAATCATCTAGGCCAAGTGCTTGGACACGCTCGACAAATATCCCATGCTCTTGATTTTCTGAATCTACAATTTTGATTTTTTTATATATATGGTTGCTATTGTGCCATCGATCAATATGAAATGCAATTGAGCCCCTTTGCACTACCTCATTTGTTACCAAATTTGATATCACGCGAGTTGCATTTAAAAAGTCCAAGACAAAGACGCCTTGGGCATCCAACATCTGATGTATAGACTGACAAACACTGTGGTTTTCATCTAAAGTTTCAAAATAACCAAAACTTGTAAATAAATTAAATATTGCATCAAATTTGGAATCCGCTATTGGAGTGCGCATATCGTGCACCACAAAACGGAGATTTTCTAAACCCAAATTTATCCTGCTTTGCTCGGCTTCGGCAATGCTATTGGCAGCGAGGTCTGCGCCGGTAACAATAAAACCCTTTTGAGCCAAAGTAATGGAATGCCGACCTTTTCCACATGCCAAATCAAGCACCTTAGCGCTTGATGGCAAATTTAATTCAGCCACCAATTTATCGATGAATTGCTTGGCTTCAGTATCGTTGCGGTGCGCATACAAAACATGGTAAAAAGGAGAATCAAACCAACTAGCGAACCATTCTTTTTCAGACATGCTGCAAATTTACAATTTTCTTTGCCTAATTTCGGGTCATGTTACAGATAGGCCTTACAGGTGGCATAGGTGCGGGTAAATCTTATGTTTCTATGATTTTAGAACGCATGGGTTATCCGGTTTTTTATTCCGATGCCGTGGCTAAGCAACTTTATGCTACAAATAATGCTTTAAAGGATCAATTAGTCGAATTGGTAGGTACGGAACTCTATATAAATGGCATCTTTCAAACAGATGTACTAAGCAAACAACTTTTTTCTTCCCCTGATCTCAAGCAACGCTTAACTGCCTTGGTACATCCATTAGTTCGAGCGGAATTTGAATCTTGGGTTTTGCAACAAAACAACGCACTTGTGTTCAATGAAGCAGCGATTTTGTTTGAAACCGGCAATTACAAACGCTTCGATGCTACTCTTTTGGTAGTAGCGCCCAAAGAACAGAGAATTGAACGCATCCTTAAAAGGGACGCAAGTACAAGGGAACATATTTTAGAACGAATGAGCAACCAATGGTCAGATGATCAAAAACGTCCCTTGGCCAATTTTGTCATTGAAAACGACGGTAGGCCACTTCTTTTGCAAATAGAAATGATGCTTGCCGCGATTAATAAATCATTTTGATATCTATACTGCGGTCTTGTTGTAATTTAATCGCGCACTCATCAAAACCCGGCACACTTAATTTTGGCCGTATATTATTAGAAAAGGCATAGGCTTCGGTTGGTATGCCAAAAAAATTCTTATCGCAAATTTTATTGTGATTCTCATCATGATAAACGACAATAGCGTATTTGCCCTCTTCCAAATTTTTAAATGTAAAACTAACGGTGCCTTTCTGGGCCTCAGTACGTGCGAGTCTATAGGTCTTGCCCTCTTGCGTAAATACAGCAGGGTTTTTATACAAAGCAAACTCTACCAATCCTTTTGCAGAGGAGATTCCAGAAACATTAACCCGAAGATCATAGGTTTGAATTGTACAAAAAGAAGAAAAACAATACATGCAAACCATTGCAAATACCCAAAAAGAGGTGCGTTTCATGGCGTTTTTCATTTATTCAGAAAGTCTAATGTTTAGACCCAAATTAAATTGCAAATTTTTAAGACCAAACGATTCTTTATCAAAAAGTTGCTGCCATTCATTATATGCGCCCACTTCCAATCCATTGCTTAGGTCTTTGAAACCCCGGTAGGCACTGGCCCTGATGCCTAAACGTTTGATTGGGTTCCATTGTAAATAGGCAAAATACCCCATATCTAACTTGGCCTGTGTATTGGGGCCCGTAGTTGAGCTCAGCAAGGTGGCCGATGGCGCTCCCGGCACAAATGCATACAAGTCTGTTTGCATCGTACCTTGAACGCGGTAACGGTATTGCATCCCGCCTCCCACATGCACACTGAGTACCTTTAACTCCAAGCCTAAAGGCAATGTAAGCAATTCACCAGTAGCATTCTTATTACACAAGAGTAAAAAAGACGCACCAGTGTCGTCTGATGCCCACTCAGTGCTTTGATAAGCCACATTTTGATGTGCATACCCCAGACCAGTGTATGCAGTTATGGTCTTGAGCAGTGTATAGCCAAATTGCACTTCGCCACCAGCTGTACTCTTCCAAAATGACTGTGGATCAAAGGCTTGTTGAACCAAGCTGCCCACTTGTTGAATTTCCTGTTTATTGGCACCAACCTCCGCTTGCAAATACCAACGCCACTGGGCCGTAGCCTGGTTACTTAAAATTAAAATAAGTAGTATGGAGGCGATTTTCATGACTATCCAAGAAATGGGTAACGGTAATCGGTCGGCGGCACAAAGGTTTCTTTGATGGTTCGTGCAGATACCCAACGCAATAAATTCATTGAAGCCCCAGCCTTGTCATTGGTTCCAGAGCCCCGAGCCCCGCCAAATGGCTGTTGTCCGACAACAGCACCAGTTGGTTTGTCGTTGATATAGAAGTTGCCAGCGGCATTCATCAGCTTGGCATTTGCTTCTTGAATTGCATAACGATCCGTGGCAATTATCGAGCCTGTGAGTGCATACTCCGAGGTTTGATCAACCAATTCTAGGGTTTGAGAATATTGATTGTCGGGGTATACGTAGATAGTTAGCACAGGGCCAAAGATTTCTTCAACCATCGTGCGAAACTTCGGATTGGTAGTCACGATGGTAGTTGGTGCAATGAAGTATCCTTTTGATTTATCATAAGTGCCACCAGTAATCACCTGGGCATCGGGCTGTGTATGAACATAATCAATGTATGATGCGATTTTATCAAAGGCCTTGGCATCGATGACGGCATTGACAAAATTAGAGGTGTCTTCAGGGCTTCCTTGCTTAAATGATTGCACTTGTTCAACAAAAATTTCTTTGACCGCTGGCCATAAACTTTCAGGAAGATATGCCCTTGAAGCCGCTGAACATTTCTGACCTTGAAATTCAAAAGCACCGCGTGAAAGTGCTGTGGCTACCTCTGCAGCATTGGCGCTGCTGTGAACCATAACGAAGTCTTTGCCACCAGTTTCTCCAACAATACGCGGATAAGATCGGTATTGCTCAATGTTATTGGCAATGTTTTTCCATAACTGTCTAAAAACTCCAGTAGAGCCTGTAAAATGTAAGCCAGCAAATTCTTTGTGCGAAAAAATTACCTCACCTGCTACAGGGCCATCGACTGTCACCATATTAATTACTCCAGCAGGTAGGCCTGCAGCCTCAAACAATTCCATAATTACTTGAGCGGAATAAATTTGACTGTCGGCTGGTTTCCAAACCACCACATTGCCCATCATGGCTGGAGCTGCAGATAAATTAGCTGCAATAGAAGTGAAGTTAAATGGAGTGAGGGCAAAAATAAAGCCTTCCAATGGACGATATTCCAATCGGTTCCACATACCAGGCAGTGAGGACGGTTGCTCACTATAGATTTGAGTCATGTATTGCACATTAAATCTAAAGAAATCTATAAGCTCGCAAGCCGCATCAATTTCTGCTTGAAACACATTTTTTGACTGTGCTAGCATGGTGGCTGCATTCATTCTATCGCGAAAAGGGCCCGCTAGTAAATCTGCTGCGCGCAAGAATACTGCAGCACGATCTTGCCAAGGTAGTGCAGCCCATGCTGCCTTTGCTGCAAGTGCAGCCTCAATGGCCGCAGCAACATGTGTAGCATCACCTTGATTGAAATATCCCAAGATATGTTGGTGATCATGGGGCATGGTCAGCGGTTTTTTATTGGCTGTTGTCACCTTATTGGCCCCAATATACATTGGAATATCTATTGGACTTCGGTCTTTGAATTCTCTGTATTTAGCTAAAAGGGAGTTACGTTCTGATGAAGATGGCCCGTATGATTTTACTATTTCATTGATTGGTTCGGGAACCTTAAATATTGCATTTGACATAAATGATTGATTTGTTTGCTAAATTACAAAAACTTGACTTTCCATTTTGTGATTAAGGTCACCATCTTAGGAGAACCAAATATCTCGTATGATTATCTCTTTTGCATGCTGATTGCAACGCTCTATGATGATTTGCTTGCCATGAAAAAGTTCATCGCGCATAACACTCGAGTCTATTTTTAAATACAACACCTGATTTTCAATACGTATATCGGTAGTTCTCTTGGCAACTGCCGGCCCCATTAATTGAGGCCATGCGGCAATGAGGTCATAGTTTTTCATTTTATCCTGTAGGCCATAAGCCTTGAGGATCTTAGAGACCAATTCATTGAGTGGCTGCTCTTCGGATTGTCTTTTATTTTCTGAACTCATAAGGGAAGGGCTTGTTGATCAATAATTTGGAAAAGTTGGGTTTGGCCCGGGAGCTTGTCAAAAAGCGCCCTCATCCGATTTGGATCGGTATCTGTAATGAGTACTTGCCCAAAATAATCGGCACTGACTAGCCCAATCAGACGTTCAACGCGCTCATTGTCTAGCTTGTCAAAAATGTCATCGAGTAGCAAAACTGGTTTTTGACCTTTGTGATGTTTAAGCCAATCGAACTGAGAAAGTCGCAGCGCAATGACGAATGATTTTTGTTGGCCTTGAGATCCAAATTTTTTAATCGGATGGCCTTTTATGGTAAAGATCAAATCGTCTTTATGGATCCCTGTGTTGGTATATTGCGTGAGCAGGTCCTTTTTGGACGAGGCCAATAGTAAGTTTTCGAACTTATCTTCGAGCAATTGCGAGCGGTAGGAAATTTCTACTTCTTCTGAATTTTGGCCAATTTGTTCGTAGAAACGTTTAAAAACTGGGATAAATTCGGCTAAAAAATTCTTGCGCTGCGCATGAATATAGTTGCCACTCGGAATGAGTTGGGCATCCCAAACCTCGATGGCATCGGCATCGAACAAACGGTGCTCGTGCATGTTACGCAAAAGTGCATGCCTTTGCTCAAGCAAGCGGTAATAGCGCTGAATCTCATCAAGGTAGGTCTTGTCTAATTGAGAAAGAATGCCGTCCATCCATTTGCGACGCAACTCGGAGCCTTCGGCAATCAAATCTCCATCATAAGGTGAAATGAATACTACAGGCAACTTACCAATATGCTGCGTGAGTTTCTCGTAGGCTTTTTTATTCCACTTGATTTGTTTTTTGACTCCTGCTTTGTAAGCAACCTGAACCTCATGTGTTTTTTGATCTAGTTGCCATTGGCCTGAAATCGAAAAAAAGGGTTGGTCAAAACGCAAATTCTGACGGTCATTGACGTTCAAGTAACTTTTACACATACTCAGATAATAGACTGCATCTAGAATGTTGGTCTTGCCAGCGCCATTCGGCCCCACAAAACCGTTTACGCCCGGAACTAATGAAAATTCTAAGTCGGTGTAATTCTTGTAATTGACTAAATGCAAATGGCTCAAGTGCATCTAACAAAGATACAGAATAACTACCTTTGCGTTGTGTCTAAAACGCAAATTATACAGGCGCATATTGCTCTTTTTGTTGTCAATATGCTCTATGGGGCCAATCATGTATTGGCCAAAGGCCTCATGCCTCAATTTATTGACCCAACTAGCTTTATTTTATTGAGGGTCAGTGGCGCTGTCGCATTGTTTTGGATACTGCTTTGCTTTCAGAAAACAAAGCGCATTGAGCCCAAAGATTGGTGGCGCTTTTTTGCAGCCGGACTCTTTGGTGTGGCCATCAACCAACTCTTTTTCTTTCATGGCTTAAATTTGTCTTCAGCGCTCAATGCTGGAATTATCATGGCGCTCAACCCTTTGATGGTCTTTGTTTTGGCTGTTATTATAGCCAAAGAACGGATGTCAAAAATCAATGGTCTTGGCGTGCTTATTGGGGCTACAGGTGCTATTTTACTTACCCTGAGCTCAGGCCGTTCGGCGGGCTCCTCTACACTCGGCGACCTATTCTTACTGATCAATGCACTGAGTTATGCGCTATACTTAGTTATTTCAAAACCCTTACTTCAAAAATATAGTCCGCTGCAAGTGATTACCTATGTCTTTAGCATTGGCTTTATGCTCTTATTGCTTTTCCCACCGACTTGGCAGGAATTTTCGAAGGTGGAATTCTCAACTTTTCCTCTGAGCGTTTGGTATAAAATTATATACGTCATTGTGGGTGTTACTTTTCTTACTTATCTCTTGACAATTTTTGGGCTTAAATATGTGGGTGCCACCGTCTCAGCGGCATATATTTATACCCAACCCATTATGGTCATCGTATTTATGGTTGTATTTGCCACCATTGGATGGACCGAAAATTACAGCCACACCATTACCCTTGGACGCTTATTGTATATGTTGTTTATTTTTATGGGTGTTTATTTAGTCTCTTTTCACAAAACCAAGCAATGAAGTACCTGCTAATTTTTTTTCTTTTCGTTACTGCCATCAATTTAAGCGCTCAGAAACCTGCCCTTGATCATAGCACATATGATAAATGGAAACGTCTTGAAAAAGAACAGATTTCTCGCAATGGGCAAATCATTAGTTATGAGCAAACGGTGCTCAGAGGCAATCCTGAATTACACCTTTTTTACACTGAAAATCAAAAACACGACTCCATAGCACGCGCCAGTGGAGCCATCTTAGGTTTTGACAACCAATTTGTAGCGTGGCGTATGAGCCCCGATTACGATACACTTCGTCAGCTTGAACTCAGCAAGGCAGATAAAAAGAAATGGCCCAAAGATTCCTTGTTTATTTATCATCTGACTCAAGACACACTCTTCAAAATAGAAAAAATAAAGCAAGTTCAGCAAGCTGACGATGCGCCAGTATTATTGGTATTGCAAGAACTGGGAGTTCAAAAAATAGAAAAGGTGGAACCCAATAAATGGGAGAAATATTGCTTTTGGAAGAAAGCACTCGAGGCGCCAAAAGCCAATCCTTTTAAGACCGACGGTGGCCGATTGCTCGTGTACGTCTCTGGCCAAAAAACACTACCTTTTTTGGATAGCATTACCCAATTTGCGCTAAGCCCCGATGGCTCTAAATTCGCTGTGGTTAAGCAGCGTAAGGCAAAGCAAGACTCCATGCAAGTGCTCATTTATCAAACCTCGGATCTCAAACTCCTCAAAGAATTTGAAGCGCAACCTTTGGTGTCTGAGTTGGGCTGGAGCCCCAGTAACAAGCAACTGGTTTTTCTTTACAGTACCGATACCACAAAAATCAAAAACTTCAAACTAACGCTTTTTGATTTAGAAAAACTCCAAACCACCTCCTTTGGTGACTCTACTGATTTTGATCAAAGCCAAGATGGTCGTTATCAGGCAGTGAGCTCTGGCAGAAAGCCCCTTTTCAGCGACGATAGCAAACTGCTTTATTTTGCAGTAGTGCCACGTGAGGTAGCAATCAAAGACACCTTACTTGAACGTGAAAAGGTAAACTTAGATATTTGGCATTACCAAGATTTGGAAATTCAACCCCAGCAATTACTCCATAAAAACCAAGAATTGAGCAGAGGTGTATTGTATGTATATCACCTTTCCTTAGATCGCCTTGTTCAATTAGAAAATGACTCCTTGCGCATCTTTATAGACAGAAAAGCAAACGCACCTTTTCTTTTAGCTCGCAATACGGATCGCTATCAAATTGAAGCGCAATGGAAAGCCCCTTCTAAAAGCGACTACTACCGTATAGATTTGCAGAGTGGAAAGGCAGAGTTATTGGTCAAAGGAATAGCTTTTCGTGGAGGTTTATCAGCTGACGG
>JAURGK010000020.1 GCA_030833845.1 Crocinitomicaceae bacterium
CTTATGTAATCAGTAAGAATTCCCATCCCTACTCATCTTTCAACATTTTAACCCTCAATAACTACAGACCGTTGTCTCAATTGCGGGGTGCAAAGATATGCACAGTTTTTGGTTTGACAATACTTTTTTGAAAGAAATTTTAATTTTTTTTTGACTAGAAATATAACTAGTTGATTTATAGTTCTATTTGAACAGAACTTTTTATGGTAAAATTTCAAGCTGTGCGCGTAGAGACGCAATTGTCTCATGTTGCAGTAATGCCGCAAGGCTTGCTCCTTTGAGCGAATCTTCAGAGATGGCAAATGTGATTTGCGGAAAATCTTCTAAATAAACGCTTTGATCCTCATCCAAAATAATGGTCCAGGATTGTTTATTGGTATAACCGTTTTGCCAAGTAGCAAGCACAACCATAATTCCTGCGATCATTTGCGATTTCAAAGACCATTCACCTTTGAAACGTACCTCTGCTAAGAAGAGCCCTAACTGATCGTTCAATATGCGTTGATCGGAAGAATCAAATGTATAGTATGCCGGAAGTATTTGTTTGAGTAAAAAAAGATCATTTGTTGAGAGCACGACACGCTCCACACGATTGTTATTTGACCGAGCCTGAGCAAACCACTTACGCATCGCAAATAGAAGCAGGATCAAGACAAGAATGCCAGTTAATTTGGCAAGCAAGAAAAAATCAAGCCAGATAAAAAATGGAATGCTTAGTAAGAGTAGCGCAAACAGTGACAACCAAAATTTAAACCGGTAATTATTCGGCGATCCACTTGTCATTGCGCATCTCTCCTTTGATGGTTACATTTTTAGTGCGTGCGTAATCTTCGGCTGCAAGCAACATTTGCTCGCGGGTGTCACGACGTATCAGAATTGCTGAAGAACCCTGTGATTTAACTTCAATATAAAATCCGTTGCGTAATCTTGCTGGTTTGGTAGGAGGTCTGCCCATGATGTAATGCTAATTTTGATAAGATTTTGACAATGTAACTATTATTTTTAAATATTGTTCATTGTTTAACAAAAATCATGCCTTAATTAAACATCAAGAGGAAAGAACTAACTTTGTATTATGTTACAATTTGATCGACTTGGTTACTTCTTGCCACAAGGCCATCTGTTTTCTAATGTAAGTCTGCAAATAAATAAAGGAGATCGTGTTGGGTTAGTTGGGAAAAACGGGGCTGGCAAGTCCACTTTACTGCGCATACTTTCTGGGGTCATTAAACCTACTGACGGACAAGTTCATTTTCAGAAAAATTTGAAATTTGGATTTCTAACCCAAGATATTATCATTGAATCTGAAAAATCTGTCTATGATTTCCTCTTTTATTCCAATGAAGAGCTTAATTCGA
This sequence comes from Crocinitomicaceae bacterium, assembly GCA_030833845.1. GTDB lineage: Bacteria > Bacteroidota > Bacteroidia > Flavobacteriales_D > Crocinitomicaceae > UBA952. Next base: position 1,359 of record JAURGK010000020.1, read on the forward strand.
TAAGAGATAGAATTGATGATATCAATCACCAACTCACCATACGCACCGATTACCAATCAGATTCTTATTTAAATCTTCTTGACGAGCTCAGCGAACTCAATCATCGATTCTTGGTCATGGACGGTTACCAGTGGGAAGAGAAAATAAAAGCCACTTTAGAGGGTTTAGGCTTTAGTAATGAAGACCAACAAAAGCTCATTTCGGCATGTTCTGGCGGATGGAAAATGAGAGCGGAACTTGCGCGAATTTTGGTCAATGCACCTGATATACTCTTATTAGATGAGCCTACCAATCATCTCGACATTCTATCGATCAGTTGGCTTGAAAAATACCTCCAAAATTTTGAAGGCGCAGTCATTTTGATCTCTCACGACCGCTTGTTTTTGGACAACGTCAGTACAAGAACGCTTGAAATTTCACGGCAGCAAATATTTGATTTTCCTTATGCCTATTCAAAATACAAAGCGCTAAGAGCGGAAGAATTACAAAGACTCGAACAGGCAAAAAAACAACAAGATAAAGACATCAAGCACACCGAAGAACTCATTGAAAAGTTCAGGGCAAAAAAAAATAAAGCAGCATTTGCGCAATCATTGATTAAAAAACTAGATAAAACCGAACGCATCAGTGTCGAAAAAGATCAAATTGCCCGCCTCAAATTGCGTTTTCCATTGGCCGTACAACCAGGGAAATGGGTGCTCGAAATAGACAGCTTGGGCAAAAGCTATGACAATCGCTGCTTATTCAAAGAAGTATCGATTACTGTCGGCAGAGCCGAAAAAATTGCCTTATTGGGCCCAAACGGCGTAGGAAAGTCCACACTTTTAAAAGCCATTATGGGTGTCATCACACATGAAGGCAAAGTAACTACCGGACACAATGTTCAAATCTCTTATTTTGCCCAAGATCAAGCAGAAAAACTAGATCCCAAACTCAGCATTTACGATACCGTAGACCTTATCGCTAAAGGAGATTTGCGCAAAGATTTACGCAGTATTTTGGGTGCCTTTTTATTTTCTGGCGAAGACATTGATAAAAAAGTAGCTGTGCTTTCTGGAGGCGAGCGCACCAGACTAGCTCTTTGCTGTTTGCTTTTGAGCCCCTCTAATTTTCTGATTCTCGATGAGCCAACCAATCACCTAGATTTACAAAGCAAAGAAGTGCTCAAAGAGGCTTTATTACATTACGAAGGTACGTTTATCATTGTTTCGCATGACCGTGAATTCGTTGACGGCATGAGTAACCGAATTTGGGATATTGAAAATCAAGGCGTTCAAATTCATCATTTCAGCCTTCAAGAGTATTTGAACTACAAAACGGCAAAAACCAATCAAGATCCAAAAATCGGCAAGCCTAGTCTTATACAAAAAGTAAATCAACCCACCGCTACAGAAAAAACAAAAATCGATAAGACCCAGCAAAAGTTAAAAAAAGAGGTGCAACAAATTGAACAGAAAATAGACGCTCAAGAAGCAGCCATCAAAGAAATTGAAAATGAACTGAGTATTGCCGACTATGACCAAAAAGAACAATACAATGCCATCCTTAATCGTTATGAACAAGAAAAAGCAAAACTAGATTTGCTTTATCAACAGTGGGAACAAAAATCTGCGGCGCTTTAATGCCACAGAAAATATTTAATTTTGTGAGGTGAGAAATCTAATTGTCTTCTTGTTTGGAATGTTATTGCTATCATCTAAATGCAACAACCTCAACCAGCATCCAGTGCCCTTTGTACCTGTGGATGTCACTATTGACATTCAACTCCCAAGCTATTCTGACCTTCAGGGAGTTGGAGGCTGGACCTACCTCAATGGTGGCTCACGTGGCATCATTGTTTACCGCAAGGGTATTGACGAATTTGTGGCATTTGACCGACATTCGCCAGCCGATATAGATGGTAGCTGCCCTGCCCCACTTTTCCCCGACGACCAGAACTTCCTTCAACTCATTGATTCATGTAACAATGCTACCTTTTCGCTTTACGACGGATCTTCCATAAGTGGGAGCATCTACGGACTCCGACAATATGCAACTCAATTCAATGGCAACAACCTTTTAAGGGTTTACAACTAAAATAAATGGCAGATATTAAAGTAACAATAATTGACCGAGAGGGTATGAGTCACGAACTCGAAGGCCCGACTGACATGAATATGAATGTCATGGAGCTTTGCAAAGCCTACGAACTACCTGTCAAAGGTGAATGTGGAGGAATGGCCATGTGTGCTACATGCCAATGTTATTTGGAATCAGATACCGACTTACCCGAGCAAAGTGATGCCGAACTAGACATGCTTGATCAAGCCTTCTTTGTTAAAGCCAATAGCCGTTTAGGGTGTCAGATTCATTTAGATGAATCTATTGACGGCATTGTTCTGCGTCTTGCCCCGGAGCAAGATTAATTTAATTTCGCGGCAAATACTTTTCTGAATTTCTCCACCTTGGGGCGAACAACGCTTTGGCAGTAAGGATTGCCCGGGTTATTTTCAAAATAATTATGGTGGTAATCTTCGGCCTCGAAATAATTGTTTAGCGCGACAATTTGAGTCACAATTGGTTTATCCCATACTTTTTCCTTTGCTAACTGATCAAGATACAGCTCAGCGCGTTGTTTTTGAAACTCGCTATGATAAAAAATAACCGAACGGTACTGAGTTCCTATGTCATTGCCTTGTCGGTTGAGCTGAGTTGGGTCGTGAACAAACCAAAAAACTTCTAACAATTCATCATAGGAGACAACTTGAGGATCAAAAACAACTTGTGCCACCTCGGCATGTCCAGTTTGACCCGTACACACCTCCTTGTAACTTGGGTTTGGTGAGTGCCCACCAGCATAACCTGGCACAACCGATATTACGCCTTTCAAGTCTTTAAAGCAGGCCTCAATACACCAAAAACAACCTGCTCCAAAAGTGGCCAACTCATAATTTTTGTTATTCACTTGTGCATTTTCTTGTTGCCCCTCATGGCCATTTTCAATAAAATTCAATGAAGCAGAATTGATGCAATAGCGCAAGCCAGTAGGATTAGGGCCATCATTAAAAACATGTCCCAGATGCGCATCACAATTTCCGCACCTGATTTCAGTACGAACCATACCGTGTGATTGATCCAAAATCTTTTTGACATTTCCTTTGGTCAATACATCATAAAAGCTAGGCCATCCTGAGCCGCTATCGTATTTTGTCTCACTAGAAAAGAGGGGGGCATCGCACGCTACACAGAGATAGGTTCCCTTTTGATGGTGGTCCCAATACTTACCTGTAAAAGGGCGTTCGGTACCACCATTTACTACATAACATACATTTTCTGGAAGCGCACGCCCATTGAAAGTATTGACTTTATTTTCATTCTGAGGGTCATCTTGACCGCATGAACTTAAACTGATAAACATAATGAATACAAATATAGGTTTCATACATGAATAACAAAATTGCATTGGTTTAGTTTAACTACTTTTGCAACTCATGTTTAGAACCTATCCGAGAGATTTCTGGCGAATTAGCGCTAGTATGTTTTTTTTCATTCTGAGTTTCAATCTGATCTTACCGGAGATGAATGCATACATTACCCTTTTAGGGGGGCAAACTTGGAAAGGCAGTATCATATTTCTTTTTTCAATAGCTGCTGGACTATCAAGACCTTTTGCAGGGAAACTTGCGGATCTTATCGGAAGAAAAAAAAGTATTTATATAGGGATTTTGATTTCATTGATCATCTGCCTGAGTTATCCTTTTTTCGAGTTTTTAGGAATCTTTTTATTGTTAAGATTTCTACATGGTCTCAGCGCGGGTTTTGCTCCTACGGGAGCCACAGCGCTCGTAACTGATATTTTACCTTCAGATAGAAAAGGGGCTGCGATGGGGCTATGGGGCACCTTTATTTCCTTGGGTATTGGAGTTGGTCAAGCGCTTGGCTCTTACATCTATGCAAGATCTAATTTTGAAATATTATTCTATTGTGCAGGTTTTTTTTCCCTCTGTGCTTTTCTCTTTGTAATTCCCATCAAAGAAACCCTTCCATCACCCCTACGATTCAAATTTGCCCATCTTCGAGTCAAGTGGCAAGATGTTTTTGAACCCAGCGTTCGAAACGCAGCTGCCATCATGCTATTTACAGCCATAAGCTCTGGTGTAATATTTGTGCTCTCCCCTGACCTATCCACGTATTTCAACATAGAAAATAAAGGGTATTTTTTTGGAATATATGTGTTATCTACGATCATAATGCGTTTGGCATTTTCGTCCATCTCAGATAGAATTGGCCGCAAAGAAACATTGGTCATCGGATGCACAGTACTCGTACTGAGCATGTCATTGCTCGCGCTATCCGAGGGAATGATGAGCTACACCCTGGCAGCCGTCTTTTTTGGCTTGGCCACCGGTATTTCAAGCCCAACCTTATTTGCTTGGACTGCAGATCTGAGCCCTTCCAAACGCAGAGGATCAGGAGCTGGCACCCTATTTTTAGCCTTAGAGCTCGGCATATTAGTTGGGTCAGGACTCACGGTTTTTATTTACAAGAACACCCTTCAAAGTGCACAAAACTGCATTTGGGTTGCAACGTTCTTTGCTTTGATTGCAGTTGTATTATTGGTCAAAGATATCAACAAAACTAAGCAAGGTGTTTTGAATCGAGGTAGCGTTTCATCGCATAATGACCCAAGTAAATAAGGGGCGTAAGTAAGATCGCAATGATAATTTTGAGTGCATAGTTTGTTGGGGCAACCTCAAAATAAGTTTCCAATGACATTGCTCCAGGCAATACAAAACCTATGTAAAGAACAATATATGAATCAATCAATTGAGAAAGAAGTGTACTACCCGTACTCCTTAGCCAAATGAATTTATTTCCGGTTTTCTTCTTAATTTGATCAAAAACAAAAGCGTCTAGGAGTTGTGATACTAAAAATGCAATGATACTACCTATAATGACCGCTTGGGCTTGACCAAAAACTAAATCATAAGCTTTATTGGTGGCGAGTTTAGACCCCGCAATTTCTACGGCTGGAACTGACATTGATAACCCAACAATTAAAAAGCAATAGGCAATCAGCCCAGCAGTAATCCACGAGAGTCTGCGCACAGCTTTTTGCCCATAAAACTCATTGAGTAAATCTGTCAAAAGAAAAACTACCGGCCAAGGTAATATGCCGACTATAGTTACAAAAGGCCCAAATTTTTTACCAAAAAACCAACCTTCGATGGGGATTTCAATGAGTTTGTTGCTGATCAATTCAGCGGTTACTGCATTGGTCACAAAGAGGCCTGCCAAAATAACAAAGAGCCACTGCCTTCGCTCATTGAGTTTTGGATTTTCCATCTCTTTTTGTTTAAAAATTATGGCGTTCCGTAGTCAAGACGTTTGGTCTTGACATAACGTTGAATGTAATATTGCGAGGTTTTGAAATTGTCTATTCGCACGCCTGAATTGGCCGAATGAATGAATTTTATAGCCTCGGGCGTCACCTCAATGACAAGCGCCACATGACCCACTTGTGTGGAATTTACATTACTTCCTTTGAAAAACATGAGGTCTCCGGGTTGAATATCTGAAAGCTTTACAGTTGTGCCTAGTTCGGCCAACCCATAGCTTGTTCGTACCAAATCGAAACCAAAATTGCCAAATATATAATTAATGAATCCAGAACAATCAAAACCCGATGGCGTAGTTCCTCCATAACGATAAGGCACCCCCAAAAATTTCTTTGCATAGTTAATGATGGCATCAACTTGCGGATCATTGGCAGGGGGTTTGGTTGTTTGCCCATTTGCCTTGAGGGAAACAATTAAAAAAGTGCAAACAAGAAATGTTTGAAATAATTTCATTTTCTGTAAGTCAGTGCAAAAATAATAATTATTTTCGAATAATATTTAAGTAAGTACATGCCTTTATCTGAAAATCAAACACTTAGCAAATTATACTACAGCATTGGTGAAGTTGCACAAATTTTGAACGTAAGCACCTCACTTTTAAGATTTTGGGAGAAGGAATTTAATCTAACCGTTTCAAAGAAAAACAAAAAAGGAAACCGCTTATTTTCAGTTAAAGAAATTGAACAAATCAAGCGCATCTACCACTTTGTTAAGGTGGAGGGCTACACCCTAGAGGGTGCTAAAAAAGCGCTCAAACAAAAAGGAAGTGAGCTCCTTCAAACCCCGCTCCATTCTGAATCTTCTGCTCAATTATCTACTGTCAATAATGCAAAAGATTTTTCTGATATCATTTTGAAACTTGAGGCAGTCAAGGCCCAGTTATTGCGTCTTGCTATTGAAAAGCAACAGGAGCAAATTGCACCCGTCAAGAAGCGCAATAACGAAAAATCCAAACCCTCATCTGAGCTGCCGACGCTTTTTGATTTTTAGCAAAATCAAAGTTGATTTTGGCAAAATTTCTCAAAATAAAATTTTGCATCCACCATTTTGTTTCCGTACCATGAGCATACTTCACCGTCAATTAGCCTGATCTTTGATTGCGGGAAAAGTTCCTGCAAATGAGCAAAGTGCTTTTCCTCAAATGGGTACGGTTCTGTGCTCAAGAACAAATAATCAGGAGCCAATTGCATTTCACAGTTTTCATTCAATAAGTCGTCTAAATTAGGATAGCGCTCCAAAGGACAAGAATTTACAAACCCAAACTTGCTTAGTAAGGAATGAATGTAAGTATTTGTACCCACAACAAAATATGGATCTTTCCAAATGAAGTATAGAAAGTGTGCCCCTTTACCAACCGCTTGGGCTTCTTTAAATGAGTTTTGGATTTGAATGACAAGTTCTTGTGATTTTTCAATTTTACCCACTTTTTCACCAATCAACAAAAGAGCCGCCAGAGCTTCTTCTACAGAGTTGATATCAGTCAATAAAACATCATATGTCAAGGCCAGAGCTTGTATGTCTGTTTGTGTATTCTCCTCTTTATTTGCAATGATGAGTGTTGGCTCTAGCGAGTGAATTGTTGCCATATTTACACTTTTTGTACCACCCACCCTTGTTTTTTGCTGCCACCAAGCATGTGGATGAATACAAAATTTAGTTATGCCAACTATTTCTCGATCCAAACCGAGTGCCCAAAGATACTCCGTGAGGGAAGGAACAAGTGAAATAATACGCATACGCATTAGATTTGCTATGCCATGGCCGCAATGACATCATAACGCGAAACGATATGATGCTTGCCATCGGCCAATTCTACCAAAACAGCCGGTACTTGCTTTGAAATTAGCTTACAAAGCTCCTCTACAGAAGTACTTGGCTGCACCACTGGAAAAGGACTAGCCATTATCGATGATAAAGGAGCATCGCGCAGCGAAGGATTATCCACTAGCAATTGATACACATGACTATCGTCTACAGATCCTACGAATTGTCCATCTTTCATTACAGGGATTTGAGAAATATCGAATGTTCTCATTTTCGCTACCGCATGTGAGACAAGTTCTTCGGCATACAATGAAACCAAAGGCTTTTTGCCGTGCTTGGCAACCAAATCAGCTGCAGTAAGTATTTCCTCTTCTAAAAATCCACGCTCGCGCATCCAATCGTCATTGAAAATTTTACCAACATAACGGCTGCCATGATCATGAAACAAAACCACTACCACATCGTCAGCCTTCAGGTGCTCACTCATCTGCAACAAGCCTTTGATAGCTGCTCCAGCAGAGTTTCCAACAAAAATCCCTTCTTCCCGAGCTAACCTTCTGGTATACACAGCGGCATCCTTATCGGTGACTTTTTCAAAATGATCAATCACATCGAAATCTACGTTGGCCGGGAGGATATCCTCACCAATACCTTCGGTGATATAGGGGTAAATCTCATTTTCATCGAAGATACCGGTCTCTTTGTATTTTTTAAATACGGATCCGTAGGTGTCAATGCCCCAAATCTTGATGTTGGGATTTTTTTCTTTGAGGTATTGCCCTACTCCTGAAATGGTGCCTCCAGTGCCAACACCAACAACAAAGTGAGTGATCTTTCCTTCGGTTTGTTCCCAAATTTCTGGACCCGTCTGCTCATAATGGGCTGTTCTATTAGAAAGGTTGTCGTATTGATTGACATACCAAGAATTTGGAATTTCATTGGCTAAACGCCTCGAGACAGAATAATACGAACGCGGGTCTGAAGGTTCAACAGCCGTTGGGCAAACAACCACCTCTGCACCAACAGCACGTAAAATATCCATTTTCTCTTTGGATTGCTTGTCGTTAAGCACACAAATGAGTTTATATCCTTTAATGATGCAAGCCAAGGCCAAGCCCATGCCGGTATTACCAGAGGTGCCTTCAATTACTGTTCCACCCTTCTTAAGTAAGCCCGCTTTCTCAGCATCTTCAATCATTTTTAAGGCCATGCGGTCTTTGACAGAATTGCCTGGATTGGTTGTTTCTACCTTGGCAAAGACTTGGGAAGGAATTTGTTTGGCTAATTTGTTGATCCGAACCAAAGGAGTGTTGCCAATAGTTTGGAGAATATTGTCGTAGACTTTCATAAATGATGTTTGCACAAAGGTAGTCATCTGATTGAATTCACTAATTTTAGACCATGCAAAAATTGTATTCTCTCTTTGTCATATTGTTATTAATGGGGTCTGTTACTGCCCAAGTATGCCCCATTTTACCCAACCCTGTGGTTTATCAAAAAGCCAATGGACAATTTGTTTGCAGTGGCACACTCCTCATAGACCCCGCAGGAATTACTCCAGATTTAGGACAAGCCCTTAAGGATTATGCCCTTTGGACAAAAGGCATCTCGGTAGCACCTTTTGTCCAAAATTCAATGATTCAATTTAAAAAATTACAAAATGTCATTGAAGACTCCTACAGTATAAACATTGCAGATAGAATTACTATTTCTTATTCGAGTGATGCATCATGTTTTTATGCATGGGTTTCTTTGTTGCAATTGGCTCAAATAGAAGAAGGGCAATTGATATTTCCAAAATGCTTTGTAAAGGATTATCCAAAATTTCAATGGAGAGGACTACATTTAGATGTTGCAAGACATTTTTTTACAGTCGATGAAGTCAAACGCTTCATAGACCTTATGGCCTATTATAAATTCAACATCCTGCACTGGCACCTCACCGATGACCAAGGCTGGCGCATTGAAATTAAAAAATACCCTCTACTGACTACCGTTGGCGCCTTTAGAGATTCTACACTACAAAACCATTACACAACAACCCCTCGCACCTTTAATAAAGAACGCTACGGAGGCTTTTACACCCAAGAACAAATCACAGAAATTGTGAACTACGCTGGAGCTAAATTTATCTCCGTCGTTCCTGAAATTGAAATGCCTGGACACGCCAGAGCAGCCCTTGCTGCCTATCCTCAATTTTCATGTACTGGGCAGGCCCAAGGTGTAGAAGGTCTTTGGGGTGTATTTGACGATATTTTTTGCGCACAAGAGGCAAGTATTGAATTTTTGCAGGATATACTAGACGAAATTATCCCCTTATTTCCCTGTCAGTATGTGCATATAGGTGGAGACGAGGCACCCAAAACTCGATGGAAAGAATGCCCAAAATGCCAAGCGGTAATAAAAGACAAAGGACTCCACGACGAACACGAATTGCAAAGTTATTTCATTGGCCGAATGGATACTTTTTTAACACAAAAAGGCAAAAAACTCATTGGCTGGGATGAAATTTTAGAAGGCGGGCTTTCACCCAACGCAACGGTGATGTCTTGGCGCGGATACGATGGCGGAAAAGCCGCAGCAGCCCTAGGGCATGAGGTAGTGATGTGCCCTGGTTCTCATTGTTATTTTGACCATTACCAAGGCCGAAATGCAGCTGAACCATTGGCCATTGGTGGCTATACACCTCTTGATCGGGTCTATGAATTCAACCCCATTCCGACAGACATGAGCGCTGAAGATGCCTCTTATGTAATAGGAGCGCAAGGAAATCTCTGGACTGAATACATTGCCAATATGGCGCAATTGGAGTACATGGCTTATCCTCGGGCAATAGCATTAAGTAACGTCTTGTGGTCCCAAAGTGCAGCCTCATACGAAAGCTTTTTACATAACTTAATCTCTTTTCATTTTCCATTTTTAAAAAGCAAAGGGGTAAATTATTCCAAGACAGCAACTATGCCCGAGCTAAGCACAACGCGCGGTGAAAATGGGGGAATTGTGATTCAGAGCATTCCTGCAAAAGGAACCATGGAAGACACGCTGCTTCTTTGGGAAATTCCAGCAGCCAAAAGAAAAACCAACGACTTGCTCATGCATTGGTCAGAATATGTAATACAGGAATATCAGCCTAGTGTGAATCAAATCAGTGTTATTCAACACAAAGCCCTTGGTGCGCAAATTGTATTTCAAACGCCCCCAAGTCCTAAATACGACAACGGCAGCCTTACGCTTGTCGATGGCCAACTTGGTGCCCGCCCTTGGAAGGGGAACCAATGGTTAGGATTTGATACAGATAGCGTCAGTTTTGACATTATTTTTGACAAACCCATCAAGGTCAAAGAAGTCCGAATCCATACTTTGCATGACCCAAACAGCTGGATTTGGGCGCCTCAGACTTATATGATAGGCCTCAATAAGTTTGGTGTTGTTAGTGAGCAGGCCTGTGGTTATTCAACAGATGAAACTATTGTCATCGAAGAAACAGACAAGAAAGTAAAGCAAATTCATGTGACCCTCCGTGGGCTTTCAAAAATTCCGCAAGGTCAGCCAGGCGCGGGAAATACGCCATGGCTGTTTTTGGATGAGATTGAAATTCGCTAAGACTGAACGCTCATCATCAATTATCAGGGGATGATACCCAAACGTACGGCATGCACTATGATCCCTGCTGTATTGCGCACGTCAAGTTTTTCGATAATACGCATTTTGTGAGTTTCTACAGTGCGGGGTGAAATCTGCAAATCGTGGGCAATTTCTTTGCAAGTTTTTTCTTGACAAATACCTCTTATCACATCGATCTCGCGAGCAGTGATGCGCTCAAGCAACTGTATGGTGCGCCGCTGAGCATCTAACATGCGTTTGGTGTTGGGATGTAAATAAGAGTGTTGAAAAAAAACCTGTCTGAAGGCCGCCACTGCCTCTTCATGCATATTCCATTTATTGACCATGCCTTGAAAACCCCACTTGAAATACAAAGGCACCATTGCCGATTTAAAGTTTGGTACAAGCAAGATAAATTTAGCATGTGGCCAGGCAGACATCCAAAATTGAAGGTAAGCTTGGTCGAGATCTGCCAATAATTCGGCTTCGATCATGATCACATTGATTGCTGTGCCACTGTAGCGCGCTCGAAAATCACTCAAGCTCGAAGCTTCGCCAACCCATTCAAAATCGTTGCGTGGCTCAAGCAAAGCACGAAGGCCAGATCTAAAAATTACATTTGTTTCGATAAAAGCCACGCGAATGCGGGCACCCAAATAATTACTCATACAACTTGCATTTTATTGGTGCGTAGACCAGGTTTAGAATTAATACAAGTAGTTTTGTTTCATGTCTCAAAAATAGAGTGCGTACACCAAAATGGGTTCAGTAGATAGACGGATATCTCCAAAATAAAGTTGCATCTAATTACTTAACTCAAGTCAATACCTTGGCATTTGAAGAAGTGTATCTTTGGGCTATGAATAGAAGAGATTTTACATACCTCCTCACTTTAAGCACTTTAGGGATGAAAATCAATACACTCAAAGACCTATCAAATTGGAGCGCTTCGCTAAAAAACTCGAATAGGTTGCCAGCACTTTTTATAGGGCATGGCAATCCAATGAATGCCATTGAAGAAAATCAGTTTGTCCGAGAATTCAGGACTGTGGCCAAATCACTTGAAGAAATTCAAGCCATTTTAGTAGTTTCCGCACATTGGCTCACCAGAGGTACTTCAGTTACGGCCATGAGCCAGCCACGTACCATTCACGATTTTGGCGGATTCCCAAAAGCACTTTTCGAACAGCAATACCCAGCCCCAGGATCGCCTGAACTTGCACAGCAAATTGTCAATGCAGTCAGCTCGCGGCATGTGCATCTAGATCATGAATGGGGATTAGACCACGGCACCTGGACGGTACTCAAACACATGTATCCGCAGGCGAATATTCCGGTAATACAATTTTCTATTGATGTAAACAGCTCTTTAAAAGCGCATTATGAATTAGCCAAAGAACTTAAAAATTTGCGCTCCAAGGGGGTTTTAATCATCGGGTCAGGGAACATTGTACATAATTTACGAGCAGTAGATTTTAGTCGCATCAACGAAGTGGGCTATGGTTATGATTGGGCCCATCAAAGCAGAGCCTTTGTGAATGAACGCATTCAAAAACGAGAATTTGATGCTTTACTCAATTTAGATGAGGCCCCAACGGCCATCAAAATGGCTGTCCCCACTACGGATCATTACATCCCCCTACTCTATACCCTTGGCTTGACTGATGCTAGAGATGAAATACAATTTTTTAACGATGAATTACTTGCTGGAAGTTTGAGCATGACTTCAATTAAAATTGGCTAGAAATTATTTCAAATTAAACCATCCTTCCTTAGGGATGTTTTATCTTTGTATCATTAAATCAGTAGCATGTCACAAAGAAACTGGCAATCCATCAAGAATTATCAAGACATCAAATTTGAGTTTTTTGAAGGAATTGCAAAAATTACCATCAATCGGCCTCAGGTATACAATGCATTTAGGCCAGAAACCAATTTTGAAATGCTCGATGCCATGCACATTTGCAGAGAACGAGCAGATATCAATGTAGTTGTGCTCACAGGCGAAGGAGACAAGGCCTTTTGTTCGGGTGGAGATCAGAATGTAAAAGGTGTGGGTGGCTACATTTCTGAAAACGGTGTGCCACGACTCAATGTACTAGATTTACACAAGGCTATTCGCTCTTTACCTAAGCCGGTTATTGCCATGGTCAATGGATATGCCATTGGTGGTGGGCACGTGCTGCACGTCGTATGCGACCTCACCATCGCATCAGAAAATGCTCGATTTGGACAAACAGGGCCTAAAGTCGGGAGTTTTGATGGTGGATTTGGTTCTTCCTTTTTAGCCAGACACGTAGGCCAGAAAAAAGCTAGAGAAATTTGGTTTTTGTGCAACCAATATACCGCAAAAGAAGCCGAGGATATGGGTATGGTCAATAAGGTTGTCCCATTAGAGCAGCTCGAAGATACAGTAGTCGAATGGTCTAAAATCATCATGAAACGAAGCCCTTTAGCTATTCGCATGATCAAACGCGCCATGAATGCCGAACTCGACGGCCAACATGGCCTAATGGAACTCGCAGGAGATGCCACCCTATTGTATTACCTTACCGAGGAAGCGCAAGAAGGAAAGCATGCATTCTTGGAAAAACGAGATCCAGATTTTCAACAATACCCTAAATTTCCATAAGATGGATATCAATCAACTAGCACCTCAAAAACTTTGGACTTTCTTTAGCGCCTTAAATGCGGTTCCTCGTCCTTCAAAAAAAGAAGAACGCGTCATTGAATTCATGCTCAAATTCGGGCAAAGTCTGAATTTAGAAACCTTACGTGATGAAATTGGAAACGTAATTATAAAAAAACCTGCCACTCCAGGAATGGAAAAATGCCAAACGGTCATTCTCCAAAGTCATTTAGATATGGTGCATCAAAAAAATGCCCAAACTACATTTGACTTTGATAATCAAGGCATTGAAATGTTTGTTGATGGAGATTGGGTTCGTGCAAATGGCACAACACTCGGTGCCGACAACGGTATAGGCGTTGCAGCTATAATGGCAGTACTCCAAAGTAATGATATTCCACACCCTGCTCTAGAAGCATTCTTTACCATAGATGAAGAAACCGGAATGACAGGAGCCAAACAAATGGATGCTACACTATTGAGTGGAACCATCTTGTTGAATCTCGATACCGAAGACGACGATGAACTTTCAGTGGGCTGTGCCGGAGGCATTGATACCAACACGTATTTCTCTTACGAACAGCAAGCCGTTCATACCCATAGCCAATTGATGCAAATAGAGCTCAGTGGCTTACTTGGTGGGCATTCTGGCATGGACATAGACAAAGGTCGAGGAAATGCCAATAAATGGATGGCACGCTTGCTTTGGGAACTGAGTCAAGTAACTAATTTCCAACTACTTGAATTCGATGGCGGCAGCTTAAGAAATGCCATCCCAAGAGAAGCCACCGCTAAAATAGCCGCTACACAATCAAAAGAAATCATCAATTTTGTAGGTGCATTCGAAAAAACGCTCAAAGAAGAATACCAACTCATTGAACCACACTTTAAACTTGAAGTGCATCCCGTAGCTGATGCCAAAGAGGCTGTCAGTGCAGGTGACCAAATAAAAATCCTAGCTACGCTTTGCAGTGTACATAATGGCGTTTTTCGCATGAGTCCGGACATAGTAGGATTAGTAGAGGCCTCTTCTTCATTGGCAAGAGTGGTGATCAAGGATGGAAAATTCACCACCCAGTCTTTGCAAAGAAGTTCGGTTGAAAGCACCAAAAAGGAGGTAAGTATGGCTTTGCGTTGCGCATTTGAGAACATGGGTGCTACGGTGGAGCAAAGTGGTGATTATCCGGGATGGAAACCAAATTCCAAATCTGGAATATTAAAATTAATGAGCGCTCAATATATTGAATTATTTAATGAAGAACCAAAAGTAAAAGCCTGTCATGCAGGATTGGAATGCGGTTTGCTTAGTGAAAAACTTCCGGGGGTTGACATGATCTCCTTTGGCCCAAATATCAGGGCTGCACACTCCCCTGACGAGTGCGTTCAAATTTCGTCAGTTCAAAAATTTTGGACTTACCTTTTACATACCCTCAAACACATCCCAACAGCCTAAGACATGTCATCAAATCTCCATACTATAGAAGAAGCCATTTTGGAAATCCAACAGGGCCGTGTTGTCATTGTTGTCGATGACGAAGACCGTGAAAACGAAGGTGACTTTCTTACAGCCGCGCGCAATGCGACACCCGAACTCATCAATTTTATGGCCACGCATGGCCGTGGGCTTATTTGTGCACCTATCAGTGAAGAACGTTGTGATCAACTCGGCTTGGAAATGATGGTGCGCAACAATTCAGCGGCCTATGAAACTCCATTTACTATCAGTGTTGATTTAATTGGCCATGGCTGCACTACCGGGATCTCAGCTAGCGACCGTGCCAAGACCATTTTGGCTATGATAGATCCAAAAATTAGACCTGAAGAACTTGGCAAACCAGGCCACATTTTCCCATTGCGTGCGCGCAAAGGAGGCGTTTTGCGTAGGGCCGGCCACACCGAAGCAGCTGTAGATTTATCTAGGTTGGCAGGGTTTGAAGAAGCTGGAATCATTGTGGAAATACTCAATGAAGATGGCACCATGGCACGCTTACCACAATTACTCGAAATTGCCAAAAAATTTGATTTGAAGATCATCAGCATTGCTGATTTAATTAAATACCGGATTGCTCATGAGTCATTAATTGTTGAGCAAGTTCAGGTAGAAATGCCTACCGTATATGGTGATTTTCAGCTCAGAGCATTCAAAGATCAAAGTAATGACCAAGATCACCTTGTATTGACCAAGGGGCAATGGACCGAAGACGAATCTGTTTTGGTTCGGGTACATTCCTCTTGCTTGACTGGTGATATCTTTGGCAGTTGCCGCTGTGATTGCGGACCACAACTTCACCGTGCGATGGAACTCATTAATGAAGAAGGAAAAGGCGCCATTGTTTATATGAATCAAGAAGGGCGAGGTATTGGATTATTAAATAAACTTAAGGCCTATAAATTGCAAGAAGAGGGCCTAGACACCTACGAAGCCAATGAAAAACTTGGATTTAAGCCTGACGAACGCGACTACGGTATCGGTGCTCAAATGCTGCGAGCTATCGGCATCCGTAAAATGAGATTGATGTCCAACAACCCCAAAAAACGCACCGGATTGATCGGTTACGGTCTACAAATTACAGAAAATGTTCCGCTTGAAATTCCGAGCAATAGCCACAATGAGCGTTACCTCACTTCCAAGAGAGATAAAATGGGACACACGCTAAAACTTAAGTCATAATGCTCATCGCTGAAGGAATCACCAAAAATATCAATGGACTGAACATATTAAAAGGGGTCAGTTTAGAAGTCGGCACAGCCGAAGTGATTTCCATTGTCGGATCTTCAGGTGCTGGTAAATCCACCTTATTACACATCCTTGGAACACTTGATGAGCCAAGTTCAGGAAAACTTCTCATTTCGGGTAAAAATCCCTTTGCATTAAAAGAAAAAACACTTGCTGCTTTTCGAAATCAACACCTTGGTTTTGTTTTTCAATTTCATCAATTGTTACCAGAATTCACAGCACTTGAAAACATAGCTCTCCCAGCTTTGATCAGTGGAAAAAACCAAACAGATGCCTTTGCTGCTGCAATGAGCCTCTTGGACAGATTTTCTTTAAAAGAAAGGGCACAGCACAAGCCCAATGAATTATCTGGTGGAGAACAACAGCGCATAGCGGTTGCTAGGGCCATGATCAACCAACCCTCACTTATTTTTGCCGATGAACCTTCTGGCAATTTAGATACTACCAATGCCAATGCCTTGCATCAATTATTTTTTGAACTGCGCGAAGAGCATAGACAAAGCTTTGTAATTGTGACCCACAATCAAGAATTTGCCCATATGGCAGATCGATGTCTACGCATGCAAGATGGCCTCTTCATTTAACTTAGACCCACATACTTTAAAAGATTTCTTGAACCACAAGGCCCAAGAATTCGAGAATGCAACATTTATCAGTGCTGACCCTATTTCACTTGCGCATCGATTTGAAAAAAAAGAAGACATTGAAATCATTGGTTTTTTGATGGCCACGATTGCTTGGGGGCAAAGAAAAAGCATCATTCAGAGCGGCGAGAAACTGCTGTCCATTTTGGGAAACGAACCACATCTTTATGTGCTCGAATATCAAGATGGCACTTGCCCAAATTTTACACACCGAACCTTCAATCAAATTGATCTCAATGGATTTTTGCTGGGTCTGAAGGCCTGTTACCAAGAAGGTAACCTAGAATATGCCTTTAGAACCAATGTGCCTGACGCTGGCATTTTTGAACATATCCAGGCTTTTCGTCAACGATTTATCCCATATCTTGAACCGCGGACACTCAAGCATGTTGCTAACCCAGCGCAAGGGTCTGCTGCAAAACGCTTGGTGATGTTCTTGCGTTGGATGGTGCGTTCAAAAAGAGGTGGCGTAGATTTTGGACTTTGGAAAAGCATTTCCCCCGATAAACTCATGATACCACTCGATGTCCATACAGGAAATGTAGCACGCAAATTAGGCCTGCTTCAAAGAAAGCAAAACGATTGGCAAGCCAATGAAGAATTAATAGCGGCACTCAAAGAATTCGACCCCCTAGACCCCGCAAAATACGATTTTGCACTTTTTGGACTAGGCGCCATAGACAATTTTTAAGCTGGTATGGGCAAAGGAACCAATTGAAGCCAATCAGCAGCAAAACTACCTTTGACTTTTTCCAACAACAGCCCGTCTTCTTGGATAGCGGCGAGTTTAAATACCCAATAGGCATCTTTTAAATAAATTTTCAAGCTTTTCTGCTTTTCATTGTATACAAATCGGCCTTTTGAATAAGACCCGCGATGCAAATCAGCAAACGATCCTAAAATAAAATTTCCTTCTATATCAAAAACAAAAAGCAACTCCCCCCATTTGGCTTGATTCATATTTTTTTGACCATTGGTTCTGCCACCATTGAGCATCCATACCTTTGAATTACCACCGCTTAGCAAATGTGTGTAGTCTGTATTGAAGGTTTGTTCACCATTGATACAGGACCCAAGTGCAAGCAGGAGGCCAAAACTAAAAAATAAGCTGTTTTTCATTGAGGATTTGTAAAACTTCTGCAGAAACTTGTGCTTGTTTGTCAGGTTTAATATTTGCATCGTTGATTTGTTCACAACAGACAAATTGATACCTGTTTTGCTTCCATGTAAACAGACAATTATAAAAATACTTTTCATTTTGATAGCGCTCAAAGAATCTGATGACTAAATCATCATAATTGTCTTTTTTCGGACGAAATTCGATGGGATAACCTACAAAACCATTGGCCTGAATGAGCTCTTGGCCCTCTTTCTCATAAATTATAAAACGTCGTGCCGGAAAACCATTCACACCAGCTTTTAATAAAACCATACATCCCACAGAGAGGTCTAAGTCTTTTTTTAAAGGGAAAATTCGAAAAAAGTTTGGCGTACAAGAGGGTCTATTGGGTTCTTCACTCCATTTTAGCGTACTGTCGCAGAGCTGTAAGTCCTTGAGCAATAAAGCTTCTTGATTACTTGAAAAAGTATTGGTGTTAAAATCAGTACTAATTTCAACCCCATTGTTTTTTACGTAAGTTGGTTTTTTGATGGGCGGTTGCTTGGCTTTTTCTGCAAAATAGTAGATAGCAAAAGTAAGTAAGGCGAATACTAACAATCCTATGAACCAATATGATTTCTTATTGCGCATGTTTAAAAAATTGTTGTTGAAATTTGACGTGCAGTATCAAATTCATCCCTATTGAGTTTATTTTCAATTTGATGCTGATTTAAATAGTCTAAAAGTGCTTCTGTGGCCAGATTACCTGTGAGTTCATCTTTAGCCATAGGACATCCTCCAAAACCTCCAATTGCCGTATCAAAATGACGGCAGCCTCCTTCTATAGCCGCTGCAATGAGTGCATTCTCCTTACCCCTTACAACATGCAGATGAGCTGCAAAGTGATATTGAGTAAAATTGTTTACCAATAAACTAAACAAGTTCCTTGTAATTTCTGGAGTGGCACAACCTATGGTGTCAGAAAGTGCGAATTGAGCAATATCAAAGCGGCTGGAGAGTTTTTCAACTGCATCACAAACAACTTCTTCAGACCATTGATCTTGATATGGGTTACCGAACCCCATAGAAAGATAAATGCGCAATTTTTTATTATGCTGCTGGGCCGTTTGAGTAATTTGGTCCAACTCTATCCAAGTTTGCTCAAAGTTGGCCCCAGTATTACGAAGCTGAAATGTTTCAGAAACGGAATAAGGATATCCTAAAAATGTTATTCGCTCGTATTTACTGGCCTCAAGAGCCCCTCGCCCATTGGCAATAATGGCTAATAATTGAGTAGAAGACTCTTGCAACCCTTCCAGTACAAGGGCACTGTCTTTCATCTGCGGAATAGCCTTTGGAGAAACAAAACTTCCAAAGTCAAGAACGTCAAATCCACAATTTAATAAGCTGTTTAGGTACTTAATTTTCTGCTCAGTTGGAATCCAAACAGGCATACCTTGCATGGCATCTCGAGGACATTCTGTAATGGCAATATTTGAAATATTTGACTCCACTAATTGAGATTTTGGAGTAAAGCTCTATTGATAGACTTTATCAATGTAGGACCTTCATAAATGAAGCCAGTATAGACTTGCACCAAGGTAGCTCCCGCTTTCAGTTTCTCTATTGCATCTTCAGCACTATGAATACCTCCAACAGCAATCATAGGCAAAGCACCATCGGTTTTTTGATGAATGTATTTTATCATAGCCGTAGAGCGCGCCGTTAATGGTTTGCCAGAGATGCCGCCAGCGCCTAATGATTCAAGCACCTCATCAGTTGCGCGCAGCCCTTCTCGAGATATAGTTGTGTTTGAGACAATCAGGCCATCGGTATGTGTAGTTTGCACAATTTCAATAATCTCATCGATTTGACTATCAGATAAATCTGGAGCAATTTTTAAAAGAATGGGTTTGGGATGGGATTGAATTTGATTATGGTCATATAAAGTTTGTAGTAGATCTTGCAAGGGTTCTTTTTCTTGGAGTGCCCTCAGATTTGGAGTGTTAGGCGATGACACATTAACGACAAAATAATCAACATGAGGGTGCAAAGCGCAAAAACAATCTAGGTAATCTTTCTTGGCATCTTCATTTGAAGTCCACTTATTTTTTCCGATGTTTCCACCGATCAACATTTTTTTATTTTTTCTTTTTTTCAAGGATAAAACAGCGCTTTCTACCCCATCATTGTTAAATCCCATTCGGTTTAAAATGGCCTGATCAGCTTTTAATCGAAAAAGTCGAGGTTTGTCGTTGCCTAGTTGTGATTTTGGGGTTACCGTACCTATTTCAATAAAACCAAACCCACAATCTGCCAAAGCATCAATGTATTGTGCATTTTTGTCAAATCCAGCAGCCAAACCCACAGGGTTGGGGAATTTCAACCCTAAAAAATCAGTCTCTAATCTGCGATCTTCCACCACATAGGTAGAACGGAAAATGAACCGAAAAGGGCCTATACCATGAATTATTTTCAATAAACGCATTACAAAATAATGCACCTTTTCGGCATCAAAAGAAAACAGGATCGAACGCAGCAATTTGTACATACACAAATGTACAAACTATTTTAAGCGTACAAACCTAAACAAGCATGAGCATGACACAAGTGATAGACAAGTAATACCAATAACGCCAGGGGTTATTGACCTTTTGCTGATACAGATGTGCTGCTAAAATTTGATTGAAATCTTGATGTGCACGCACCTCTGCCTCACTAGGCTCTTTGCGATCGAGTATAATTTTTATCATAATCATTCTTTTTGATGAAAAATAGATTTGAGTTTAAGTACCGCTCTAAAAGTCTTGACTTTTGCATTATTTTCAGACATACCGCAGATATCTCCAATTTCTTTGAAGGAGCGTTTTTCAAAAAAACGCATTTCAACTAATTGCAGCTGCTGTTCTTTGAGTTGCTTTAGCGCATTGAGTAAGCGGGCTTTGTCTTGCTCAGAATAGGTATCTGTCCATTCTTCAACTACCTGCTGAACAACCACATTTTCGATACTTACCGTGCGCTTCGATTTTTGATCGCGAAAAGATTGATAAAGCTCACTTTTCGCAATTCGAAATAACCAAGCCGAAAAAGGTAAACCTCTGTATTCAAATTTTGGTAAAGATTGCAGGGCCTTTACAAATACGCTTGAAGTGATGTCATAGGCTTGCTCTTCTTCGTCAACACGCCGGTAGACATAACGAAAAATAGCGTCATAGTATCGCTCATAAAGAGGAGCAAAAAAGCGTGGATCTTTTTGAGCACGCTCGATTTGAGTTTTTTCTTCTTCCTGAAGAAAAGACTGCTGCTGAAGGGAGAGTTGGAGAGGCATAGTCTTTTGGTTTTAAGGAGTTTAGCATGAGAGGCTTGCAGTCCTCTTGTAGATATAACGCAACAATATTTGATTTGGTACATTTTTTTTAAAAAAAAATTATAATTCATACCGAAACATGCCACCACATTGAACTTTAGCGCCCCCTACTCCTTTTAAATTTGATGTAAAAACCGAATGAAATTGAATTTGCCAATGACCTGAAACTTGCCAACGTATAGACCCCATTGTAAAACTACCTACACCTGACAAAAGCATAGTTTGCGTGCCTACACCTAGTAAATAGGCATGCATATACAATGGAGGTAGGGGTGAATTTGCTTGGTACATCCCTGAACTTAGCTCCAAACGAAGGCCCTTAGATTTTGGAATATATCTGATACTGCATCTTAGTTGACGTGATGATCCAATAACCTTAGTATTCTTCAGCAATTGCCCTACAACATTCAGCTGCCAATTTTGATCCAATTCAATTTGACAATTAAATTGCAAGCCCAAAATTGCTTGATTGCTTTTTGGATATCTATGCGAAAATTGTAGCCTTGCTTGAGTTTTATGCTTTGAAAGATAATTAAGAACTAGCCTTGAGTCGTTAATGACATCATAAAAATGTGCACTGTTTGGCTTTAAATAAACAGCTGCTCGTTCAAGGGCTAAAAGCAATGCCCAATTTGGAGTCAGTTGACTCTTGAGCTGCACAATGAGACCTAGCTCATTGGATCCACTTGAAATATTGCTTATCGGATTGGCATAATTTGCCAAATAATAGGGCGCATAGTACCTAAGGTGGGCCGCCATTTCCAGCTTTGGGTCAAAAAAATAAATCAATCCAAAATTATGTGCCCATTGAGGTGGTTGCACCCCATTTGTTATTCGACTCAGCACCTCCTCACCGTAAAAATAATATTGCTTTTTCGACCATTGCCAATTTGCCCCAACGCTACTATAAATTTGACTATGTTGCAAAATACAAAGGCCCCATCTGAATAGTTCTTTGTTCTGATTGAATGCTATTCCAAAAATGAGCTCTTGTTGCTGCTTTCTTTTTGCAATTTCAGAAAGAGTGCGATGGTAGCCTGAACTGTATGAAAAGTTAAATTCATTGCTTAAGGTGTCTAACTTTTGTATTGCATCCACATGCCGTATGGAACTAAAAACTAATAATTCATTCTTTGACTTGCCTAAACAAATAGCCGCACCCTGAAAATAGCGCTGTTCGTCATTACCACTGTAGGGTTTAAGACCAAGAGGGTTGCGAACCAATTGCAATAGATCTATACTCTTTCCCATACCCCGACTTGTCCAAAGCTGCAAGCCTTGGCCCCATTGTATTTGATAGGCCCCCATCACAAACCGCTTTATGGTCTTGGAACTTCGGTCATTGTTTAAAAAGGCCGTGAAAGTTTGATAGTCCACACCACCATTTTTTCCTTGGTACCATATTGGCTCTCCACTATCCTTAGCTAACTGCCCGTTTAATTGCCAATTTAAATAATTGCATTGCCAGCGGTATCGAAGCGCCATCGCTGGCCCTAAATAATTGGTGTCTAAATGAGGCCGCCATTGGTTGTTTTGCTTTAAAAATGAAGGGTAATTAATTCTAAACTCAGACTTATAGTTGGATACTTTATAGTGCGATTGGCCAGATACAAATGTAGATGGCGGTAGCAAAAGCAAAGGTATTTTTTGATTGATTTGAGCAGTAGTTGAATGATGAAGAATCCCCTGGAGTTGATAGTAATTAGAAATCACACCACCATTTTGAAAAAAGGCACGTAATTGCTCTAGCTCAAATTCATTAAATAATGCCAAAGTACCCATCGCATCCAATTGGCTAGGAACTAACTCAATTTGTTGATTTTCGGCTAATAATTCCGAAAGACTAGGTTGAGCCAATGAAGGGCCGAATGACACAATTCCGTATATGAGGAGCCAATTTTTCATTATCTGGAAAGTTGAAATTGAACAAGGTAACCAATGCCTTGGCGCCATGTAGGCATGATTGTCCATTCCCAAGAACTTTTTAGCTTGTGCGATACGGCAACTTCAAAGCTTTGCATGGGAATACCTAAGCCAAATTGTAAATGATAATCCTTGATGCTTTGTTGAATACTCAAATAAATTTGTGGAGAACTAGAAGGGCACCATTGCAGTCCTTGAGCGAAATGAAGATTTTGCTGCATACACCAAAGATGTTCTATTCTAATGATTTGCATTTGTTTTGGTGCAATATCATCCAAGACCATGGACAAATAATGGGCTTTATTCATTTGGTACTGCAAGCCAAGGCGACCGAGTGCAGTAAAAAAATTACCATAGTATTGAGGTTGTTGAAGGAATTTGGTTTGAAGGGCTAAGCCCATTTTAAAGTTCTGATTGATTGCAAGAGCGATGGCATTTGAAAACCCACCTTGAATAAATGATTCACAAAGAAGTAAACTCAAGTCTTGATGATAGGAAATATTTGCTTTTGCAAAGTGATTTTTTACTCGAATGCCAAGTAAATTTGGGATGGATAAAGGAAGTACAGTTTCAATTGAACACCCCTTCTTATCATCAATGGAAAAGGCCGCTGGATTGGCCCATTGTACATTCTTTTTTTGTGCATTGAGGGCTACAAATGAATTCCAACTCGCCAAAGGCCAATAAACCTGACTGAGGAGCAAGGTTGGCAAAAGTAAAATCAAAAAAAACATGAAAGATCTCAAAGGCATAGACCAAAATTAGATGGAGTTCGCATGTAAGATGACCGCAAATTCTGCAATGCTTCCAAGGATTCAGTATATTTGAGGACAGTTATTTTTATGAGCGAACTACCTCTACCTTTTTCAATTCATTCTATCGAAGATTGGCAAGCTCAATTGCAATCTGAACTTTTAGAAAAGAGCCACTTACTCAAATATGTCAATGATATCGAGGAGCTTGAATTTTCAATTACCGATCTCGACGGCCCTCAAATTCCTTTAAATTTCAATTCTCCAACGAATTGGAAGAATCTTTTAAAAGTAAGTGCCAATGAGGAAAAGAAAACAAATCAACTTTTATTAGATGCCCTTATGCAGGGTGCAGAGGCAGTTATTATCGAACACGCCTCGCGGCAAACCGATTGGAAAATTTTGCTCAATGACATTCAGACCGCCTACATTGATTGCATGATCATTTTTAATGATGATGACTCGATGCAGCATTTTAAAAATAACGCCTCTGAAGATGCCCAAAAGCATTGTAAAGTACTCTACCAATACGGGGAAGAGCAAAATTATTTTAGCAGTTTTAAAATCAATCAAGTTGGTGCAAATTGTGCAACGGAGCTTGGCAGTTTGATTCTTCATATCCATAGAGTTTTGGAGCTGCAATCGAGCAGTGAATCGCATATACACGGTTATACATTTTTTTTAGAGCTGGGGCTTGGGGCAGAGTATCTTGTTGAAATTGCAAAATTTACTGCAATAAGGAAACTCATAGAGCAACTTTCTATAATTCATCAAATGAAGATTGAAATTAAGCTCATTGCGACAACTGGATTTTGTAACAAAAGCCTTCATGACCCCTACACCAACTTATTGCGACAGACCACAGAAAGCATGAGTGGAGTCATTGGTGCTACTGATTATTTGTGTGTGCAGCCCTACGATGCTCTTTCGACGAACGGTACTAGCGAGTTTGCACAGCGTATGGCCTTGAATATTGGAAATTTACTACAATTTGAAGCGAAATTAGACCAAACAAAAACATTGCTGTTCGGTTCTTATGTAATTGGGAAACTTACCCAGGAATTAATTGAAAAAAGCTGGGAAATGCTCTGTGATCTCGATGAAGAAAACACCGATTCCATCGAACAACTCAAAAGTAGGATTGTACATACCCGCTCCATACGATTAGCAAAATTTAAGGATAAAAAACTATTGCTCACAGGAATTAATTGCTTTGAAAATGAATTTGAAATTCCGCCAAATTCGTGGGGGAATTTACCCACTGAAATAGGGCTTCCCTTTTTAATATTTGAAAAAACAATGCAAGATGCCTAAACTTTCACTTAAAGCACATAGGAACATTAATTGGGAAGCACAAGCCGTTGCAATCCAAGCACCGAAATACCGCTCTGGAATGCCGCCTTATTTAAGTGGGCCCTATGCTTCTATGTACTTAGCAAAACCATGGACCATTCGGCAATATGCCGGCTTTTCTACTGCTGAGGCTTCCAATGCTTTTTACCGAAAAAACTTGGCCGCCGGACAGAAGGGACTCAGCGTTGCCTTTGATTTAGCAACCCATCGGGGTTATGATTCAGACCACCCAAGAGTTGTAGGTGATGTTGGTAAAGCAGGTGTTGCTATCGACTCTATTGAAGATATGAAGCGTTTGTTTGACCAAATCCCGCTCGATGAAATGTCAGTTTCCATGACCATGAATGGAGCTGTCTTGCCGATTATGGCATTTTATATTGCTAGTGCTCATGAACAAGGGGTAGAAACTGCACAATTAAGCGGAACCATTCAAAATGATATTCTCAAAGAATTCATGGTTCGCAATACTTATATTTACCCACCCGAGCCTTCGATGAGAATTATTGCAGACATCTTTGCCTTTACTTCGCAAAAGATGCCCAAATTCAATTCTATCTCTATTTCAGGTTACCACATGCACGAAGCTGGAGCCACCGCTGATATTGAATTAGCCTACACTTTGGCAGATGGCTTGGAATATATCCGCACAGGGCTTAAGGCCGGATTGCAAATTGACCAATTTGCACCGAGATTGAGCTTTTTTTGGGCCATTGGAATGGACCACCTGACAGAAGTTGCCAAACTCAGAGCCGGGAGGGTGCTTTGGGCAAAATTAGTTGCAGAATTTGGCCCAAAATCAAAAAAATCGTTAGCCCTACGCACTCATTGCCAAACCTCTGGTTGGTCTTTGACCGAGCAAGATCCATTTAACAATGTAGCAAGAACCTGTATTGAGGCCTTATCTGCCGTTCTTGGCGGAACACAATCATTGCACACCAACGCCTTAGATGAAGCCATTGCACTGCCAACTGATTTCTCTGCAAGGATAGCACGCAATACACAATTATATCTTCAAAACGAAATTGGTATTACCAAGTTTATAGACCCATATGCCGGAAGCAAGGCACTTGAAATCCGCACGCAAGAATTGATTTCAAAAGCATGGGAACTCATTGAAGAGATTGAAAACCTCGGTGGTATGGCAAAAGCCATAGAGACTGGTCTGCCCAAAATGCGCATCGAAGAGGCTGCTGCGAAAAAGCAAGCCAACATAGATGCTAGTCAGCAAATCATTGTCGGGGTCAATCGCTTTGAAAATGCATCTGATAGCCAAATTGACATTCGAGAAGTTGATAATTCTGCGGTGCGAGAAGCACAAATTTCTGGTTTGCAATCCTTGAAGGCTCATCGGGATCAAGGCCTTGTTGATGCCTTATTAGCTGAACTTAAAAATGCTACCGAGGGTAAAGAAAACTTACTTGAAATTGCTATTCGCTGCGCAAAAGCGCGTTGCACACTTGGTGAAATTTCAGCAGCTTTAGAAGCGACCTACGGGCGCTACCAAGCTAAAATAAGAAGTATTAGTGGTGTTTATGCCAAGGAAATTATGAATGATCCAGCGTACAATCAAGCTAAAAAAATGCTTGAACAATTCAAAGAATTAGAAGGTCGGCGCCCGCGCATCATGATTGCGAAAATGGGTCAGGATGGCCACGACCGCGGTGCAAAAGTAATCGCGAGTTCATTTGCAGATATTGGTTTTGACGTCGATATTGGACCTCTATTTCAGACCCCGGAAGAAGCAGCCAAACAAGCCATTGAAAATGATGTTCATATTCTTGGCGTTTCTTCCTTGGCTGCAGGTCACAAAACACTTGTTCCAGCTGTCATTGAGGCACTGCAAAAGGCTGGTCGGCCAGACATCATGGTGGTGGCTGGCGGAGTTATTCCACAGCAAGATTACAGCTTTTTGTACGAAGCTGGAGTTTTTGGTATCTATGGGCCTGGCACAAAAATTGCACTAGCCGCACAAGAAATCCTTCAACTATTGATAGACAGTCATCAATAAATTTTATTAATTTCGAATAGAATTATGGAACTTAAAACCAACAAAATTGCAATCATGAAGCGCCTTTTTATCTTCTTATTTCTAATAAGCTTTGGCCTTGAATTACAAGCCCAAACACCTGCACTTGAAATGCGTGAATCTAAGCGTGTTATCACCCTTGACGACGAAAAAGACGCCAAAACCACCGTAGAAATTAGAAGTATTTTTTCGCCTGCAGGTACTAAAAAAGTACTTACCGAATGGACCTTATCTGGAGTGGAAGGAAAAGACTGGGAATTTACCAGAGGAGACAAAAATAGCGATGTCATTGAGGTAAATTTCAAAAAAGTGGGTAATTATTCGGTTTCACTCAATGTGACTTACTCTGTTAAGAAAACCCTCAGAAATGGGGAAGTTGAAGAAGAAGAATTCGACATCTACGTAGACAATGATAACTTCATTACTGTAACCAACAATCTTGATGAACTCACTCAGCTTCATGCAGATTCGAACTTCATCAAATTGGTAAAACGCGCCGGAGATTACACCGTCAAAGAAAAATATGCCAATGACCCCACTCCATACATCTTCTTGGCTAAAGGTTTATATGGTATTTACCGCAAGGACATGAAGGACCCTATGGTGCAAGATCCGTTTGAAGAAGCAATTGAGGCCTGTGCTACTGCGATAGAACGCGATGAAAATGGCGTTTTTAGAATGCCTATTCACAAAATGTGGCTCAATGGATTTCAATTAGAGTTGCTCAACAATGGCATCCGTTATATTTTAGATGAGGAAGATGGGTATCCTATTGTTTATAGCAATTCGGACAAAGAAAAAACAGCCGAGACACTTTCTGAAATGCAAGATGCGTGTGAGTCCTATACAACAATAACGCGCCACCCTATTGGGGCGCTATTGATTTCGGCTGCAATTCGCAATAACAATCGCGATACTAGAACTGCCAATTTGATTTGGAAGACAGAAATCCCTAACTTAATGAATATCTCAGACAAAGAATTTGACTCTTGGACACAAGCAGATAAAGATGCCTTGTGCCTAGGATTGATACTCAGTGCACAAGAACTAATCAAACGAGATAACAGTACTGCGAATGCCAGACCTATGCTGCAAAAAGCTGCTAAGTGGTTTGAGTACGACAAAGCTTGGATTGCTTTTTACGAAAAAAAGTACAATAGCTTTTCTGAAGAGTAAAGAACACTTTCTATGAAAAAAATACCTAATTGGCTTAAGAATAAATACATACTCACCTCCATCTTATTTGGCATTTATTTTTTATTCTTAGATGATTGGGATATTTTCACTTTGGCCCGACAAAATCAAAAACTCAAGCAAATTAAGGTCCAAGATTCAGAAATGAATCGCAGCTTAAAGCAAACAAAAAAAACACTCTATCGTTTGCATCACATAGACGAACTTGAGGCTTATGCGCGCTCGGAAAAGTTTTTCAAAAAAGACGACGAAGAGATTTTTGTACTTTCAGAATAAGTGAACATTATTCTTTCGTAGGGGAATGAGCATCTTTGACGACTACGGCTCCGGGATAGTAAAATTCTAAAATTTGAGTGGCGTTGTAACCTTTTTTGGCCATCTGCATCGCGCCTTCTTGGCAAAGCCCTACGCCGTGCCCAAATCCTTTGCCGCTTAGCACCACCTCCTGCCCACTGACCACAACGTTAAAAAAACTCGATTTTAACTTAAACTCTTGGCGTAAATCTCGCATTGGAATACCATAAACGGGATGAAGATAAAATGCGCTGCGATTGATGGATTGGAAGTCTTGTAAAAGTGCCATAGCTGTAGAATCAGCAATGGGAAAATCATAATTGGCCGTTAAAAAATCTAGCCAAGTTGTCAAGGGAATTCGTTTTTGCCAATTGGCTTGTTTTGTATGAATACAAAATGTATCTACAAAAGAATAGAGACCAGAAATAGGTTCATTCCAAACATCTTGCGGTGGACATGTTTGTCCACCGCAATTGGCAGAAAAAAAGGTAGGGAAATATTTTCCACTTGCATCTTTCAGTACCATTTGGTGGGTTTGATATACGGCAGAATCGATCAGTGCACTCCCAGATCTTTTGTGCAGGTAGGCCTGACAATGCACGCGGTCGCAGAGTGCATATCCTTCTTTTTGATGTCTATTTTGATAAGCCAAAGCATATGTTCTAGAAATGATTGCTTGGGCTTGGTAATACGCTTTTTGATGTCCAGAGCCTCCTTCCGACGAAACTACACCTTCTAGATATGTATCCAAATCTACATGATTGATGACTTGGATTTGACCTTTCACTACAGTGAGTTCAAAATCAGATTCATAGGCTCTTACCTTACTTGAAACCAAAGGAACTGACCAATTGATAAAA
The DNA here is from genome assembly GCA_030833845.1 of Crocinitomicaceae bacterium. GTDB lineage: Bacteria > Bacteroidota > Bacteroidia > Flavobacteriales_D > Crocinitomicaceae > UBA952. The sequence continues at coordinate 30,982 of JAURGK010000020.1, forward strand.
TCCTCTTTTGCTCCTTGTATAAGAGTGATTTTAATGCCTTGCCCAAGTAAATTTGCTCCCTGAAAAAATTGTAAATTACTGTTATTGACTTTAATTCTACCCTGAGCAAAGGTTGGCAGTAAATAGCTTTTGATTACACCATCGGATTGATGAATTTCTAACAAATATTCACCAGTACCAACAACACACTGAAGTTCCTTGGTTGCCACACCATCATACAGACGAATGCGCAGATTTTGAGCCAAGACCATTGGTATCAACATACAACTCCATATGGTGATAATAATTTTCACTTTTATAAATATCTATTCATTGAATCAGCAATCCGTGCACTCGTCCCTGGAGCTTGTAGCAAGGTGTCTAGGCGTTTGTAATGTTCTAGTTGTTGGGCCCTTTCAACGGAGCCTTCTTGTAATGAGGCTAAGTGCTCACCCATACTTTGAGCTGTACAAGCACCTTGAATAAGTTCAGGTACGGCAAGCTCGTCCAAAATTAGATTGACCAAAGATATATACTTGATACTCACTAACTTTTTGGCCAACCAGATTGACAAGCTAGAACTTTTGTAACAAACCACCTGAGGGACACCAAAAAGAGCAGTTTCTAAAGTTGCTGTTCCAGAGGTAACTAATGCGAATTTGGCTACTGACAACAAATTGTATGTATGACTTGTAGAGAGGTAGACTTCTTTGCCCTCACAATATTTTTTGTATACAGACAGCTGTATATGAGGTGCACAAGCTACGACTATTTGATGTGTTGTCTCCAAGCAAGAAGCAGCATCAAGCATCAAGGGCAACTGATGGGCCAATTCTTGCATTCGAGAACCTGGTAAAAGCGCCAAAACTGGCTTATTAAATTCTGGCAAGAGACTTTCATTTTGGCCCAACTTGAAGTGTTGAATTTCATCAATAAGTGGATGGCCAAAATAAGCTACCTCGATACCTAATTTTGCATAGAATTCAGGCTCGAAAGGCAAGATGCAATATAACTTTTCTACATGTTTCTCAATTTGGAAAGCTCGACCTTTTTTCCAGGCCCAAACTGTAGGTGAAATGTAGTACAATACTTTGATATTTTGTGAATGCGCCCATTTGGCCATTCTTAAGTTGAATCCAGGGTAATCCACCAACACCAACAAATCTGGTCGATACTGCTTGAGTCGGCTTTTTAACTTCTTGAATTGTTTTGCGATGCGTGGTAAATTTTTAAATACCTCCCAAAACCCCATAAAACTCATGGTTTGGATATGCTGATCTAACTGAACGCCTTGTGCCATAAGCCTATCACCGCCCCATGCCCTGAACTCTACCGAGGGGTTGATTTTCTTCCAAGCAGCTACTAAATTAGCCGCATGTAGATCTCCAGAGGCCTCTCCGCAAACAATATATACTTGTTGTTTTTCCTTCAAAACGACTTAGAAAAGCTTTCCTAGATTTACATAAATCATATATGGCGCATAAAGTAACATACCAAAAATAATGCCGCGGGTATGGAAATACTTTTCTTTATTTAAAAAATAATAGAACCAGCCCAAATTGCCTATCAATGAAAGAGATAAATATCGACTCATGAAATCAGGATAGCTCAAAGTTTGATGCCACAGATAAGAAAAACTCTGACCATAAGACTGAGAGAGGATAAAAACTATCAGCGGCAACAGAACCATTGGTGACAATAAGCCTATAATCAGCCCAATAAAAAAAGATGGATTTAAATTAGATTTCATTTTCCCAGGATTTAAAATAAGGTAAGTGCCCATGAGCAGTCAAATCAAAATGCGTCGGGACCACACTGACAAATCCTTCTTTAAGGGCATGTAAATCTGTGTCTGGCCGTTGATCTAAGTCTGCAAATTCACCAGTAAGCCAATAGTAGGTCCGGCCAAATTGATCTTGCCGTTTATCAAAGCGGTCTGCCCAATAGGCGTGTGCTTGTTTACAAAAGCGAATCCCTTTGATTTGCTCCAAAGGGAGTTTGGGAATATTCACATTCAAACAAATCGACGATTCAAAACCTTTGATAAAAAAATGAGCTAACAATTTTTGTGCGTAGTGTTGTGCGGCGGTAAAATTGGCGTCAGGTGCATAATCGGCTAGAGAAAAACCAAAGGAAGGAACCCCCTCCATGGCCCCTTCAATAGCCGCAGACATTGTTCCAGAATACAGCACATTTGTAGATGAATTTTCACCATGGTTGAATCCAGATAAAATTAAGTCCGGTTTGCGGCCTAAAAGTTCGTATATACCCAATTTTATGCAATCAACCGGTGTGCCGCTGCAGGCGTAGGCCTCAACACCCGAGTAGGAATTGTCTTTACTTAAGCGTATGGGGTCATGAATCGTTATAGCATGCCCCATACCAGACTGCGGCTTATCAGGCGCCACTACAAGAAGATCTCCGAAAGGTTTTGCCGCTTCAATCAATGCTTTGATGCCACTGGCATGAATTCCGTCGTCGTTGGTGATTAGTATTTGAGGTCTAGAGCCAAGATTCATGCGCTAAAATTAGTCAATTATCTGTGTTTAAATGTTAATTTTGAAGCAATGAATCAGAAATTAAGTTGGATGACTGAAGGGCAACGCTATGGATTTGCAGCACTTAGCGTCATACCAGTTAGAGCAAGTGCCAATGACAGTTCAGAACAAGTTACCCAATTGCTTTTTGGAGAACCTATCGAGATTTTATCCTATCAATTTCCTTGGTTGGCAATAAGATCCTTGCAAGATGGATACGAAGGTTATGTGGACCATAAGCAAATTCTTCCTCTTACAGAGAAAGAATGGAGAAGATGGCATGATGAAGGTGAATTTCTTTGTAATGCTATGATTCAAATCAATGGCCCAATGGGTATTCAAACTATAAGTGCTGGGTCTATGATTAGTCCTAGCAAAGATTTTAATATTGGCCCCTACAACTACCAACATATCAATAGGTTGGAGACACTCAATGCATGGGATTTTGCCTTGCAATTTTTAAATACGCCTTACCTATGGGGAGGCCGGTCTATTTTTGGCATTGACTGCTCTGGGTTCACTCAGAGTGTTTACAGGCAAATAGGCACAAATTTACCGCGCGATGCCTACCAACAAGCAGAATGCGGTCAAATCATAGCTTTTGAGGAGCGGCAATTGATGGATCTTGCATTTTTCATTAACGGCGAAGGGCGCATTCATCATGTTGGATTGATCGGGGCCAAGGATCAATTGCTGCATGCATCCGGGCAAGTCCGAATAGATCTTTTGCTAGAGGAAGGTATTTACAACGAAGCAGCAAATAAAATAACACATTCTCTCTATCAAATCAAGCGCTTATTTTAGCATTCTTACGATATTTGCATAAAAATACAATCCATGAAAGACCAAGCCATTTTTGACCTTATTGAAGCCGAGAAAAATAGACAACTTCACGGTATTGAACTCATTGCCTCTGAAAATTTTGTAAGTGAACAAGTAATGAGGGCTATGGGCTCTGTACTCACCAATAAATATGCCGAAGGATTACCGGGCAAACGCTATTATGGTGGTTGCCAAATTGTGGATCAAGTAGAACAATTAGCCATCGACCGTTTGTGTCAACTCTTTGGGGCAACTTGGGCAAACGTCCAACCCCATTCGGGAGCACAAGCAAATGCTGCCGTATTTTTAGCTTGCTTACAACCAGGCGATAAGATTCTTGGCTTTGACCTCTCGCATGGCGGGCACCTTACCCATGGCTCACCGGTTAATTTTTCAGGCAAACTCTACGTGCCCTTTTTCTATGGTGTCAATAAAGAGACTGGATTGGTAGATTACGATTTGATGGAAGAAACGGCAAAAAGAGAAAAACCAAAAATGATCATCTGTGGCGCTTCAGCCTATTCTCGCGATTGGGACTACGCTCGCATTCGCCGTGTTGCTGACGAAATTGGGGCTTTGGTACTTGCTGATATTTCACATCCTGCAGGTTTAATTGCCGCTGGATTACTCAATGATCCACTTGAACATTGTCATATCGTCACCTCAACAACACACAAAACCCTCCGTGGGCCACGAGGAGGCATCATTATGATGCGCCACAACATTGAAAACCCCTTCGGACTGCGTTGGAATAATGGCAATCTAAAATCGATTGGAGCATTGCTCGATGCTGCTGTATTCCCAGGCATTCAAGGTGGCCCTCTCGAGCATGTTATTGCGGCCAAAGCAGTTGCTTTTGGTGAAGCTCTAGACCCCTCCTACAAGGTCTATATGCAACAAGTGAAAACCAATGCTACAGTATTCGCAAAAGAATTAACTCAATTGGGTTATACAATTGTTTCTGGCGGAACAGATAACCACAGCATGCTCATCGATTTACGTAGCAAGGGAATTAATGGAAAAGATGCTGAAAACGCTTTGGTAGCAGCTGATATCACAGTGAATAAAAATATGGTGCCTTTTGATTCAGAATCACCGTTTGTTACTTCAGGTATTCGAATTGGCACGCCAGCAATTACTTCAAGAGGGGTCAAAGAGTCAGAAATTGCCCAAATGGTGCAGCTCATTGATCGTGCATTGATGCATGCCCAAAACGAGGGCGTCTTAAAAGAAGTGCGTCATGAGGTAAATTCTTTGATGCAGGGCAAGCCGCTCTTTGCTTGGTAAGGCCTAAAGCATGGTTTTCAAGGCAAAAAGAGATGGATTCCGATGGTATATCAGCACCTTTGTGCTGGTCGTTTATAGCGCCGTCAGTGGGCTAATTTATTTCACAGAAGGTGACAAAACACCAATCTTTGTGTTAGGTGCTATTTGGCTTTTTATAAGCATATTGATCATTTGGATTCTTCCAACTACTACCCATTACACCTTTCTTGATGACCATTTATTGTGTCAAAGCATGGGCTTTAAAAAGCGGATCTATTACAATACATTCAATAAAATAGAATCGGCCAACGGCTTGTATGCCGGCTGGAAAATGAGCACTTCATGGCATTGCCTTGTACTGAGATACAACAAATACGACGAACTGCTCATTTCACCGGCAGATGAAAAAGGATTCATTGCACAATTTGAATCAAAGAAAGCCTCATTAGTCCAAGCCTAACTTACCGGTACTTGGGCCATGGCAGCTATTGCATGCACCTGAGCTTAGCGAAGAACTCATTGCAATTGTTGCCCCAGATGGGCTTGTTATTCTAGGATACAAGCCTACATAATCTATAGCAGCCGTTGAATAAAAATTTCCCTTGCTGTCTATGTCAATAGTATACTTGAGCGTACCTGCGCCATTGGGCTCCGTAAATAGTTCAACCTTTCCTCCATTTTGTGAAGTGAGCAAATCACTCTTGTATAGCGTGCCAGCTACATTAAAACAACCCTCTCCCTCACCTGTTGAATTATGGCATTGCATGCAATTTTGCCCTTTGTTGTGGGAGTCATCACCCCCTGCCGAACTAATATTTTCTTCATGACATGCCCATGATTTTTTACAGGATACAAGTGCTGCGAATCCAGCTAAAAAGGCGATAAAAATTAATCTGTTCTTTCTTTTCATTTTATTGTTATTTATTTGGTTAAATTTTTATTCTATTTCTTTACTTAGAATGGCCAATAAGTCATAGGCCCCCTTGACAACCACCTTACTCTTTTTCAATAAGTGAAGTGATTTACTTCCAATAGCAACTTTTCCTTGTGCGGACATGAGCACCTCAATTTCAATTGGCCGAAAACCAGCTCCAGAAGCAATAAATAGTAGGTCTTTGCCATTGCGCTGTACAACGGCCTCTTCGGGCACGATCGTGAATTTTTGACCTTGCGTGGCTATTTCTGCCTTGAGGTAGGAACCCGGAACAATATCCTTTGGAAGGTCCTCAAAATGACAATGTACTTTAATTGTACGTTCCTTGCTGATTTCACTTCCAATTAAAAAGATCTTTGCATTGGTTTTTGTAGAAGCATCGACAAATTGAAGACTGACCTGTTGATCTTTTCTTAGGTATGGCAAATATTTCTCATAAACTGTTAGCTCGGCATGTGCATGTTTTAAGTCGATAATTTCCATTAGATTGTCTTTAGGTTCCGCAAACGCACCAACGCTCGCATTTATCTTTGTAATTACGCCATTGAAAGGCGAAACAACGCGCTGTACACGTTCAATTTGCCCGTTTTGAAGGCGTTTTAAACTAACATTAGCCATTTCTAATTTTAATTCAAGACCAGCGAGCTTGGCCTTATTTACAGCCAAAATACTTTTTGCCTGCTGGTAATTTTTTGCCGAACCTGCTTCTTTCTCAAACAATCCTTTTTGGCGCTCGTAATCTGCACTTAAAAATTCCATTTGACCGAGAATTTCTAAATATTCTTGTTGCAAAGCAATAATGTCAGGATGTTCTACCTCCATTAACAATTGCCCTTTACTTACTTTCATTCCGTCTAATACTTCAATTCGCCTTATGTAGCCTCCAAAAGGAAAAGAAATGAATGATTTATTTTGAGGTGGTACCTCTATCATACCATTGGCATAAACGCTAAGAGAAATGTTATCGGTTTGCAGTTGACCAAGTTCGATTCCCAATGATTTGATTTGTTCGTCGCTAAGTTTGATCAGGTCATTTTGAGCCTTTTCATTCACATTGCTTTGCTTTGGCGAACCACAAGAAACCAATAATAGAAAAAGGATTGGCAAGTAGTGATATAATGTTGTTTTCATGGTAATTTTTATTGTATCCATTGTATAGAAATGTGTAATAATTTAATTTCATGTTGCCACTCAAGCAATTCATGTTGTAGTTCCAAAGCATAGTCTTGTAATTGCAAAAATTCTATCAATGAAATCTCGCCTCCATCTAATTGAATTTGAGCATCTGCTTGAATCTTAACAATTTGCATTTCAATATCTTGTTCTAAATCCATATAGTTGGAAATGCGCTGGCTCAATTGGGCAAAGCGGGTGCTTTGTTCAGCTTGCAATTCTAAAAGTTGTTGCTGTTTAGTAAAGGCAAGTTGTTCTAAAGCCAAAGAATTCGATGTATTTCTAGCCTTGAATGCTTTAAAATCAATGGGGATTTGAGTCTGAATGGCACCGCCCTGGAACCTTTCATTGGGGCCAAAATATTGATCCATTCCTCCGATGGTTTGCCAGCCAACGAGCGATTGATTGAAATAAGATACACCCAATTGTGGCAATTGATTGCGAGAATTTTGCATCTGCTTAATTTCTAATTGAGTTTGGGATACAGCTAAAGCAAGCAAGATAGGATGACTATCTAAATTACTTTGTAATGGCAATTTTAAAAAATCTATCGCTTCCTCTTGTGCCAGCGTATAGGATGCATCAGATACACCTAAAAGCGCATTTATCGCGGTCCATGCATTTTTCAACTCAAGTTGCAGTGCTTTTTCATTGGCCTGAATTCTTAATAATTTTGAATGAACCAAAACTTTTTCAAAAGGTTTGGATTCACCTAACGAAACTCGTTCAATAACTTTTTGCTCCAACAGACCATACAAGGAATCCTGACTAGCAAGGATTTTTAATTTGGTGTTTAAATAACGAATGTTCTCTAGTTGTTCGTCGAGATTTTTTTTCAAATTTCGCTGCAATAAATTCAAATCTTGTTCAGCTAGCTGACTTTGAACTTTGCCTAAATCTTTTTGTAGTCTAATTGCACCGTTATAGGGCAACTGTTGGGTCAAGGTGAGGTTATTATCCTTGCTATAGGCCGAATTAAACTGACCTTGTAAATAATCAACCGACAATGCTTGCCAAGCTGCCTGGCCTCTTGCACTTTCCATTTGTTTTTGAACTTCAACTTGACTTGCCTGAACCAATCCATTTTGCTTCAATAAAAGTTCGAAAAATTGGTCGTCTGTAAGGGCCTGTTGTGCAGAGGCATTTACACCAAAAAAGAAGAATAAAAGAACCAACAAGGTTGTTTTATTGAGTCGAAGTTTCAAAGGGCGTTCAAAAAGCATATATAACAACGGTAAAATAAATAAGGTCAAAATTGTAGCACTGAGCAAACCACCAATCACCACGGTGGCCAATGGCTTTTGCACCTCGGCTCCACTACCCTGCGACAATGCCATTGGGAGAAAACCTAGGGATGCCACAGTAGCGGTTAAAAGTACCGGTCGCAATCTGTTGATTGTTCCAACAAGCACCACTCTATTAATTTGCATACCCGTTTTGCGAAGTGTATTGAATTCAGCAATTAATACAATACCATTGAGCACTGCCACGCCAAATAAGGCAATGAAACCAACACCAGCCGAAATTGAAAATGGCATCCCTCTGAAATAAAGTGCCCAGATGCCCCCAATTGATGCCAAGGGAATGGCTGTATAGATCAAGGTGGCTTGTTTAAGAGATTGAAAAGCAAGATACAGTAAGAAGTATATAAGTAGCAAGGAAACCGGAACGGCAATAAGTAGTCGTTGACGCGCGTGAACTAAATTTTCAAAGGTGCCACCGATATGTATAAAATAACCCGTAGTAAGTTTGACTCGTTGGTACATTTTTTGCTGTAATTCTTCGACAATGCTCTCCACATCTCGCCCTCTGACATTGAACCCGACAATGATGCGTCTTTTGGCATCATCTCTTTGAATTTGGTTGGGTCCATTTTCAAAGCGCACCTCTGCAAGCTCTGAGAGTGGTATTTCATTCCCTGAGGCGTTACTTACGAACAACTGATTGATATCTGAAATGGCGACACGATTGGCCTCATTGAGACGAACCACGAGTTGGTATTTACGCTCACCCTCAAAAACATAACCTGCAATTTGCCCCGCAAAGCCCAAATTCAAGGCCTTATTCACATCGTCAATATTCACTTGATAGCGAGCCAAAGCCTCGCGATGATAACGAACAATCAATTGGGGAAGTCCAGAAAGTTCTTCAATGTATATGTCCTCTACCCCATCAATTGATTTGGCTAATCCACCAATTTGCTGCGCGTATTTCGCCAATTGACTGAATTCTTCGCCATAAACTTTGACTACTACATCTTGTTTTGCACCAGTCATTAATTCGTTGAATCGCATTTGAATGGGTTGTTGAAAACCAAAAGAAACGTGAGGCATCAGACTATCAAGTGTTGCTTGCATTTTTGCTGCCAATTCTTCTTTATTGGAAGCAGTTGTCCATTGATCTTTATCTTTGAGTATGATCATGAGGTCACAAGCTTCCATTGGCATAGGGTCTGTAGGAATTTCAGCTGTTCCAATTTTCCCAACTACTTGCTTGATCTCTGGATATCGATCTAATAAAATGCGCGATGCTTTTGAAGTTTCATCAATTGTCCTACTCAAGCTTGATCCAGTCATGAGGCGTGTTTCAACAGCAAAATCACCTTCATCTAAGGAAGGAATAAATTCTGCACCGAGTTGATTAAAGAGAATGACCGAAGCAAAGAATAAGACAACCACACCTGAAATCACCGTTCTTTTTTTACGCAAGACAGCCTTTAACAAGGGCAAATACTTTTTTTGAATGGCCAACACAATACGATCAGAAATGGTTAGGTGCTGCATAACTTTTTTGGACAAGAATACGGCACTGATCATTGGCACATAAGTCAAAGATAAAATGAGCGCACCAAGGATGGCGAAAATCACGGTTTGTGACATTGGTTTAAACATCTTCCCTTCAATACCAACAAGTGCAAGTATGGGCAAATAAACAACCAAGATAATCACCTGTCCGAAGACCGCACTTTTGCTAAATTTAGATGCAGAATGGTAAACTTCATCGTTCATCTGAGCCTCATTAAGCACACCAATTTTGCGGCGCTGCAATAGATGTAAAGTCGATTCTACAATGATCACTGCGCCATCAACAATTAACCCAAAATCCAATGCGCCCAAGGACATCAGGTTGCCAGAAACGCCAAATACTTGCATGAGTGAAATGGCAAAAAGCATTGCTAAAGGGATAATGGATGCAACAATCAATCCAGCTCTTAGATTCCCTAATAAAAGCACCAACACGAAAATCACAATCAGTGCTCCTTCAATAAGATTACTCGTAACCGTGTGAATGGCTCTATCAACCAAGTTGGTTCTATCTAAATACACTTCTAACTCCACACCTTCTGGTAAGTTTTTTTCAATTTGGGCCATACGTTCCTTTACAAGTGAAATCACTTCAGAAGAATTCGCTCCTTTGAGCATGAGCACGATGCCTCCCACAGCCTCGCCCTGGTCATTGTAGGTGAGTGCACCGTAGCGAATTTGAGATCCAAATTGCACTTTGGCGATATCGCGAACAAATACAGGTGCCTCAGCGCTCGGATGTTTAATTTGAATATTTTCAATATCCGCAAGACTTGTAATGAGGCCTTCAGTCCGGATATAGGTAGTCATGTGATTTCGTTCAATATATGCACCACCTGTATTTTGATTGTTCTGTTCGACGGCATTAAATACCTCGTCGAGAGTTATTTCATGAGCCTTGAGTAGTAAAGGATCAATGGCAATTTCATAGGTTTTTAATTCACCACCAAAACCACTCACATCGGCCACGCCCTTGACACCTAAAAGTTGTCTTCGAATTACCCAATCCTGAAGGCTGCGCAATTGCGCAGCGTCATATTTACGCTCGTAACCTTTTTTTGCGCGCAGGGTATATTGATAAATCTCACCAAGCCCGGTACTGAGTGGGGCCATGGAAGGCTCTCCTAAACCCGCAGGAATGCTATTTTTAGCTTCTGCAAGTTTCTGTTGCACCTGCTCACGCGCCCAATAAATATCTGTATTTTCATTAAAAACTACCGTAACAACACTGAGTCCAAAACGGCTAAAGGAGCGTATTTCCTCAATTTCCGGTATAGTTGCCATGGTTTGCTCCACCGGATAGGTAACCAGTCTTTCGATATCAAGAGCGCTTGACGCCGGGGCTGATGTTACCACCTGAACCTGATTATTGGTAATATCTGGCACTGCATCGATAGGTAGTTTGGCCAAAGAATAGAGCCCCCAAACAATGAGCCCGAGTGTCAACACGGCAACAATCAACTTGTTGTGTATTGACCAATGTACAATTCGATTTAACATAAGGATTACAATTAGTGATTTAACTTAATAGATATAAGCTACACTAATTGAGGTGGATGCCAGCATTCGAAAAAGTCATTAATGGAAATGCTTTCAGGTGCTGAAAATATAAGGTCTTTGGTAAATGAAATTTCTGAACTTTGTACAAGTAGTTGAGTGCCTGAAGTTGGCATAAATAAGGTGACAAGTGTATTGGTTTGTACAGACTTAAAAGGCAATTGGCGGTGATCATGTTGCTTTTCATTGACTTGCTGCAGGTAGTGTTCTTGGACGAATGACCACAAACTAGGCTCGTTACACTCTTTTTGATAAGCTTCGTAATGACTTATCAAAGCATCGAATTTGAAAAATTCAAGGCCTTGCCATTGGGGAGCCAAAGAAAGCAACCCAAAATATATAGCCAAAACCATTGACAGCACTCGCATTAGACAAAATTAGTTATTTAAATGCTTAGAAAAAATAGATTGTGTAATTTCGTTCAAATCATGCTTATGAAACTCTTCTCTCTTCTTTTAATGCTTTTTTTGCATGTGCTACCAATTTTATGCCAAGATCAGATAGGTAGCTGTTCGCTTAGAAAATCTACAAAAAAATGGCAAACCAAAAGCGCTTCTCTCACTATTGCAGAAATAGCTGAAACGGAAAAATACGACGTGTATTTTTATAATTTGGATTTAGAAATGAATAACATTTCGACCTATTTGAACGGCAGCGTTCAAATACATGCCAAGGCCAAAATCAACCTAGACACTGCCTTATTTGAGCTTTTTGAATCCTTACAAATAAGTCAAATCAAGGTGAATAACGCTGTGGTGAATTATTCAAGACTTTCGAACCGGGTACGCGTGCCCGTATTTGCGGCGGCCGAGAGCAATTTTGTTATTGAAGTTTTCTACAGTGGCACCCCACCTACTGCGCAAACTAATCCACTGGGTGGCAGTGGCCTTACAGCTGGGAGTTCCCCAAGCTGGGGAAACAAGGTGGTTTGGTCCTTATCTGAACCTTTTTCGGCCTATGAATGGTTTCCAGTAAAACAAAGCTTGACCGACAAAGCTGATTCATGTGCGGTGGCCATCACCGTACCAGATACCTGTAAGGCGGGATCTAACGGCGTTCTTCAATCCGTAACCCCACTGGGCAATGGCCAGACTCGCTATGAATGGAAACACAAGCATCCTATTGATTATTATTTGATCTCGGTTGCTGTTGCCAAATATGTAGATTACAGCATTTATGCCAATCCAGTAGGAAGCCCAAACCCTGTGCTTATTCAAAACTACATCTACGATAATCCACAAACCTTGCCAAATTTCATTGACGACATTAATGAAACGGTTGATTTTTTAGAATTATTCGCAACCCAATTTGGCCCCTACCCCTTTGCCAATGAAAAGTATGGTCATTGCATGGCACCCATCGGAGGAGGTATGGAACACCAAACCATGACAACACAAGGTTTCTTCGAGAAAACCCTGACTGCTCATGAATTGGCTCATCAATGGTGGGGCAATCACGTAACGTGTGCCTCTTGGTGTGATATCTGGCTCAATGAAGGTTTTGCATCTTATGCAGAATACCTCATGCTTGCCCAATTGTATTCAGGGCAACAAAGTGGGCACATGAATCAAGTTCATCAAAACGTAATGAGCCAACCAGGCGGTAGTGTTTGGGTTTTGGATTCGCTCAATGAGGCACGCATTTTTAACGGCCGACTTACTTATGACAAGGGCGCCGCTATAATTCACACGATCCGATATATCATCAATAACGATAACTTATTTTTTGATGCCTTAAAAGATTTTCAGCTCACTTATGCCCACAGTACAGCTACAGGACTTGACTTTAAA
>JAURGK010000030.1 GCA_030833845.1 Crocinitomicaceae bacterium
GTCGTAGAAAAGTTGAGACCAATTGTGGTGCCATATTTACCTCCGAGCTGAGAACCTTTTTTAAAAGTGTAAAGCAGGTCTGCTTGGTAAGCCACCTCTCCCATGGGTTGTGTTGCATACGGATAAAGCGTGGCAACCAAATTGTATGTATGGGTTTTATTTAATGAGGGTAAAAAATTAATCAAAACATCTTGTAAATCCTTGGTGCGATCAGAGCGAAAACTCATGTTGTCTACAGACTTACCCGACAATAAAATACCGAGTCCTTTTTGTGTATAACGTAAATTGAAGATAGCCGCATGGCCATAATTGTAAATGTACTGGTTATCCGAAGAAGGGTCGGCCTCTTTTTGAATGAATTCAGCATCTGCGTAAAAATTACCGTAGGTCAGTTTTGCGCGCGCTCCATAGGCACCAACATTTTGTGGCAGGACCCATTCTGGGTTGTCATCTTCTTGAAATTTACTTACAAATGATGCGCCCAAAACTACATCAAGCGAAGCATCTTTGAGGCTTTTCAATGCTTCATTGAGATGAACCTCGCCATCTACACCACGCACCAATCCTGCGCCGTGAACAATCTGTCCTTGTTGAAATGACAAGCGTTGTGTGCCGTACACTCCCTTCACCACAAACCCCTTCCCCGGCCTAATAATGACACGCATGCCATCGAGCAGGTTGTCGTAGCCAAGATTGCGGTCTTCGTAGGTGCGCAACGCCAATCCGGAACCAAATTGTTCGTAGAATGTCCCGAGGGTTATATCAATGAATTCATTTTGATAGCCGACGTATCTCATGCCCAGACCAGTTCCGTCAAATCGATTCGGATATCCTTGAATGCGCGGTAAATATGACTCAAAACGCATTCCAGCCTTGAAATTACCCTGCGTGTAGAAAACATTCATATATGAATTTATCAAGCCTTTTTGTATCGGCTGTTTGGCATTAATGACTGTGTCTTCGTTGAGGTACTGAAATACCGTTTCCATGTTTCCAGTCAGATTGCCTTGGGAGTGTGCAATTTGACACGTCAACAAGAGTGCAAAAAACGCGTAATACTTTTTCATACCTTACTTTTCGCTCAATTTGAGCAATTCATGATAGAGCTCCTCTTCATCGCCAGGGGCGTAATTATTGTGCGAATACACAATATTGCCATTTTTATCTACTAAAAAGGTGTGTGGCACATTATTGACCCCCATTGCCCGCTTGAAATCCCAGTTAGGGTCCATCAGTACCGTATAATCCCAGGCCTTTCCATTGACATAAACGGGCACCTGACTTTTGGTCTTTTCATCATCGATGGCAACCGCTATGAGCGTTACTCCGGTTTCTTCGACCCAATCTTCATAAACCTCATGGATGGTATTTAACTCTTTTTTACAAGGAGCACACCACGTTGCCCAAAAACTAATAATAACAGGCCCTCCGGTTGTGAGCTGATCGGTATTGACGGCTTTTCCTTTCATGTCCACTAATTTCACAGAAGGCAATTGTTTGAGTAGCGAGGTGGATTCATGAGTAGGTTCTTGTGCAAAGGCATTGAGTGCAACTGCACAGACGAAAAGGTATGAAATAAGCTTTGTCATAGTTTGATTTTTTCATGAGCAAGACAAAAACCTTGCCGAATTCAAAAGTAAGAAAAAAGCACTGATGGAAAAAATGGCTTGAATTTTGATAAGTGCTTTGAAAAGCTTATTTTTGAAAAAACTAGTACACGATGAAAGCGCTATTTTCTGTTCTCCTATTTTTAACTTGCTTTTTGAGTGTTGCACAAAGCAATATTCAAATTCATATTGACGGGCAAACTAACAACCTCGCTGGCGGTACTCACATGGAAATTACCGACAACTACGCGTCTTTAGACATTCCATTTGATGTTGTCAATAATACAGGCGCCCCTGTACAATGGCGCATTACTCGCAAGCAATTGAGTGTTCCTGCGGGTTGGACAGACGCCCTTTGCTGGGGCCATTCAACAGATCCTTTTGGAGGCACCTGCTATTCATCTGGCCAAATGAACACCAATCCTTGGATTTCTCCAGGTACTTCTGCCGTATTATTCACCTTAAATAATGGTGAATATGGCAAAATGAAAGTATCCATTGATCCTGATGATAACACCTTTGGCCAAGCACATTACCGTTATTACATTACCTCAACCAATGGCGCAACTTTTCTTGATTCCGTTGATTTGGTGTTCGATTATGTTTCAGCAACCAAACCTATAGTCAAAGAAGAAATAAACATTACTGTAGCCCCTAATCCTAGTTCAGAATACGTTAACATCCAATTTACTGGCGTTGATCAAATGCAACTTAAAATGATAGATGCTTTGGGCAATGTCATTACACGGGAGGTTCTCAATTCAAACCGCAAGTTAAATGTGAGTGAACTCAATAGCGGTATTTACTTTTTAGTCTTTGACATACCGGGTTCAAAAAGTGTAACCCGAAAATTGGTTGTCAGACACTAATGTCCAAACGCAAGCCCAAACCAGCCAATCAAGACGCTCCTCGCAAAAAATCTGGCATCACGACTCTTGTGATGCGTGTATTTGAACAAAACCCTGGTGTCGAACTCACCCACAAACAGGTTTCTACGTTGCTGGATGCGCGAGATGCGCGCAGCAGACAAGTCGTCTTTGAATCACTTAGCACCCTAGTTAACAAAAGAGCGCTACAACGCATCAATCATCACACCTATAAACTTGCAAACGAAACCAACTTACTTGAAGGGTTTATTTCTATCACCCAAAGAGGCGCGGGTTTTGTCAGTGTGGAGGGGCATCCGAAAGACATCTATATCGGGCCTTCAAATATTGGTCAGGCCCTCAATGGCGATAAGGTTAAAGTACGGGTTTTCAAGCAAGGAAACAACCGAGATGAGGGCGCTGTTGCTGAAGTCTTAGAGCGCGAACGCATCCAATTTGTGGGCACTATTCAAGTGCGCAACAATGATGCCTTGATGGTGCCAGACAATGCAAAATCTGGTGTTGAAATTAAAATTCCTCACGACAAACTCAATGGAGCCCAACATGGTGAAAAAGCTTTAGTTAAAATAACAGTGTGGCCAAAGAGTGCAGAACGGCCCTACGGTGAAGTGCTAGTGCGCCTAGGCAAATCTGGCAACAATGAAACCGAAATGTTGTCCATACTTTACAACCAAGGCATTAGTCCAGTGTTTCCAGAGGCCGTTATGGCCGAAGCCGAGCAAATTGGTATTGCCCTTGACCCTCAAGATATGAAACTCAGACGAGATTTTAGATCCGTACTCACCTTTACTATTGACCCTTTTGATGCCAAAGACTTTGATGACGCCCTTTCTTACAGAGATCTTGAAAATGGCCATTTTGAAATAGGGATACACATCGCTGATGTAAGCCATTATGTACGGCCAGGTTCTGCCATGGACCAAGAGGCCTTTTTACGCTCAAATTCTGTTTATCTCGTTGATCGTGTGGTACCTATGCTCCCCGAACAACTCAGCAATCTCGCCTGTTCGCTTCGCCCCAACGAAGATAAATTTGCGTTTTCGGCGGTTTTCGAATTAGACGAAGAGGGGAAAATTTACAACGAATGGTTTGGAAAAACAGTAATTCATTCTGACCGCCGCTACACTTACGAAGAAGCTCAAGAAGTGCTTGAAGGAAAGGCAGATGCCAACGATCAAGTGCTGCGTAAGATTGATGCATTAGCAAAAAAATACCGCAACAAACGTTTAAAGCATGGTGCACTCAGCATTGAGTCTGAAGAAATGCGATTTAAATTGAATTCAGAAGGCATGCCCGACGGCGTGGTGATTAAAACCTCAAAAGATGCTCACAAGCTAATTGAAGAATTCATGCTCTTGGCCAATAGAAAGGTGGCAGAATTCCTCTCTCCTAAAAAGAAGGGGCAAGAAAATTTTCCGATGATTTATCGTGTACATGACTATCCAGATCCTTCGAAAATGGAATTGTTTGCGGTTTTCATTGAAAAATTCGGACATAAAATAAATCTCAATGATCCGCAGCATATTGCCACAAACCTCAATGCACTTTTCGAAGAAATTCGACATGAAAACGAATTCTCTTTAGTGCAGTCAATGGCCATACGATCTATGGCTAAGGCAAGTTACGACACACAAAACATTGGGCACTATGGTTTGGCATTTAAACACTACACACACTTTACTTCGCCTATTCGCCGTTATGCCGATTTAGTTGTGCATCGGATCTTACAAGAAGAATTGAGTACAAAGAATCACAAATACGGAGCTGAACTCGGGGCCATTTGTCAACGGATTTCAAAAAATGAACGCAAAGCCGCCGAAGCGGAAAGAGAGTCTACGAAATTTTTCCAAGCGCTTTATGCCAATGAATTTGTTGGAGAAATTTTTGAGGGTACTATTTCGGGAATTGCTGAACATGGTTTGTTTGTGCGCATGGACGAGAATTACTGCGAAGGCTTGGTGCCGATGATGGCTATTCCTTCCGACCGCTTCTATTTCGATCAAGAAAAATTCCAAATCATTGGTGCAAAAACCAAACGCACATATCAATTCGGGGATCGTGTAAGGGTGCGCATTGATCAGGTCAGCACACGAAAAAGACAAATTGACCTGGAACTGATTGCTGATTAAAAGTAGTTCAGTATAGGAAATTATTGTACGGATACCTCACCTTAAAAATTGCCTTTACTTCTTCATAGAGTATGGCTTTCAATTCTTCCACATTTTGTTTGTCTGTAGCTGAAATGAAGACACATTGCGTTTTACCCATTTTAGCCATCCATGATTTCTTTAAAGAATCAAGGGTTCGGATGTCTTCCTCAAGTTCATTTAATTCGGCAACTTGAGGCTCGTAGGCATCTATTTTATTGAAAATAATAAGGGTGGGTTTTTCAGTTTTGTCAATTTCATTGAGTGTCTCGTTGACTACCTCAAATTGTTCTTCAAAATTGGGATGCGAAATATCTAAAACATGAACCAATAAATCCGCCTCTCTTACCTCATCTAATGTAGATTTAAAAGACTCCATTAGTTGTTGTGGCAGTTTGCGGATAAATCCTACGGTATCTGTAAGCAGAAGCGGCATGTTATCAATGACTACTTTTCTTACCGTAGTATCTAAGGTAGCAAACAACTTATTTTCGGCAAATACATCTGACTTTGACAATAAATTCATGATGGTGCTCTTGCCCACATTAGTGTAACCAACAAGCGCTACGCGAACTAGCTGGCCCCTGTTGCTGCGCTGCACTGTCATTTGCTTGTCAATTTCACGCAAGCGCTCTTTCATCAGCGCAATCCGCTGTTGAATGATTCGCCGGTCGGTTTCAATTTGTGATTCTCCCGGCCCGCGCAAACCTATCCCTCCCTTTTGGCGCTCCAAGTGAGTCCACATACGGGTAAGTCTTGGCAGCATGTATTGTAACTGAGCGAGCTCCACTTGAGTCTTGGCATGAAAAGTCCTGGCCCTGCTTGCGAAAATATCCAAAATCAGTATCGTTCGGTCGAGCACCTTACAGTCCAACTCCCTTTCTATATTTCTCAGTTGAGATGGGCTCAATTCGTCATCAAATATAACGAGTTCGATATCTAAGGCCTTGATATACTGCTTGATCTCCTCTAGCTTACCTGTGCCCACATAAGTTCTAGGGTTAGGATAAGGGAGTTTTTGAAAAAACTTTTCTTCTGTGATTGCTCCTGCGGTTTCTGCTAAAAATTCAAGTTCATCGAGGTGCTCATGGGCTACATCTTCAGTGATATCAGAAGTAATAACACCCACTAATACGCAGCGCTCTTCTACAGCATCTACAGTAACATGACCTTGCATTATCGACGCAGCTTTTTAATGTGATCAATCACAAGATTTATATTTTGATCCGTTTCAAGCAAAGCTTTCATCGGAGGCATGGCCCCTTTGCCATTTTCAATGAGTTTTGAAATTTGAGCCTCAGATAGTAAGGAATTGCTTAAATCTTTGGCGCCGCTTGCGCCAAGTTGACCATCTTCTCCATGGCATTGGGCACAATGCATACTGTACAAACTTGCACCTTGCTCTGCCGGAGTCTGTTTTTCAAACTCGCCTTGTGGTTCGGGGCTGTTTTGGCAGGCAACCATTAACAAACCAAAACCACACAAAAGAAGAAAATGTTTTAGAACCATCCTGCACCTAGGGCTGAACGAAATGGCCAAGGAATAAAAGCCAATACCAAAATCAGAGCCAACACATACCAAAGTTGAATTGCTTTGAATTTAGAAGCGGCTTCTGTTGCTTTTTTTGATTTGCTGTGGCCGATAGTTATAGCAACTATTGCCAATAACATCCCTAATAAGTGTTCCATGCCAAAAAAACGAAAGATGTCGTTTTTCATCCAGCCTTCTACAAATTGAACCTTCTTAGAGGTAAAATACAAAACCAGCCCAAGCAATAATTGCGTGTGGAAGCTTATCATTGTAAAAAGGTTAATTAAGCGATGTTTCTTTTGAAAATCTTTGGCTGTAAATGCATTGATAATAGCCAATAACAAAAGGATCAAGGCGATCCAACGCAATCCGGAATGAGCTGATACGAGTGCTTGCATAGTATTTAGGTTTGGGGTTTAGTCGTTGAGTTTTAAAACAGCCAAAAAGGCTTCTTGTGGTACTTCAACGCGTCCAACTTGGCGCATGCGCTTCTTACCTGCCTTTTGTTTTTCTAGTAATTTACGCTTTCGAGTAATGTCTCCGCCATAACACTTGGCCGTTACATCTTTACGAAGGGCTTTGATCGTTTCTCTAGCGATGACCTTGGCTCCAATAGCAGCCTGAATAGGAATCTCAAACTGCTGTCGCGGTATGAGTTCTCTAAGTTTGATACAGATCTTCTTACCCAAATCAAATGCATTGCTTCTATGAACAAGTGCTGATAGGGCATCCACTTGTTCGGCGTTTAAGAGCAAATCCATCTTGACCAGGTCTGATTCTTTGTAACCAATCGGATGGTAATCAAAAGAGGCATAACCTCTCGATACAGACTTGAGGCGATCATAGAAATCAAAAACGATTTCAGCCAAAGGCATTTCAAATGTGATTTCAACACGGTCTTGGGTCAGGTAAACTTGGTTCTGTAATTCACCGCGTTTTTCAATACAGAGCGTCATGATGGCACCCACATACTCAGTTTTGGTAATCACTTGGGCCTTGATATAAGGCTCTTCAATGCGGTCCATCCCTGAGGGGTCCGGTAATTCAGAGGGGTTATTGACAATTAATACTTCGTCTGGATCTTTTTTCATGAAGGCCCTATACGATACGTTTGGCACCGTTGTGATGACCGTCATGTTGAACTCCCTTTCGAGGCGCTCTTGTATGATTTCCATGTGTAGCATTCCTAAGAACCCACAACGGAACCCAAAGCCCAAGGCAGCAGAAGATTCAGGCTCAAAAACCAAAGAAGAATCGTTGAGTTGTAATTTTTCCATGGAATATCGCAACTCTTCGTAGTCTTCGGTATCGACAGGATAAATTCCAGCAAAAACCATTGGCTTTACGTCTTCAAAGCCTTTGATTGCCGTTTGGCAAGGATTTTCAGTGGCGGTAATGGTATCTCCAACCTTTACTTCGTTTGCCGCTTTGATTCCCGAAATAATATAGCCCACATCACCTGCTCGAACTTCATTTTTTGGTGAAAGATCCATTTTTAAAATGCCAATTTCATCCGCATTGTAGTCTCTTCCTGTATTAAAGAAGCGGACTTTTTGACCTTTCTTCAAGACGCCATTCTTGACGCGATAATAGGCAATGATGCCCCGAAACGGGTTGAATACAGAGTCAAAAATCATTGCTTGCAAAGGCGCTGCTTCGTCGCCTTTAGGTGCTGGAATTCGATTGACAACTGCTTCAAGAATTTTGTCTACACCAAGGCCTGTTTTACCAGATGCAGGAATGATGTCGTCGGGATCACAACCAATAAGGTCAATGATTTGGTCCGAGACTTCTTCTGGCATTGCCCCTGGCAAATCCATTTTGTTGAGTATGGGAATGATTTCTAAATCATGTTCTAATGCCAGATATAAATTTGAAATCGTTTGGGCTTCAATTCCTTGAGAAGCGTCTACAATCAATAATGCTCCTTCGCAAGCAGCAATTGAACGAGAAACCTCATATGAAAAATCGACATGCCCAGGGGTGTCAATTAAGTTGAGGATGTAGTCTTGGCCTTCATGCTTGTAATTCATTTGAATGGCGTGAGACTTGATGGTAATACCGCGCTCGCGCTCGAGGTCCATGTCGTCGAGCGCCTGGGCTTGCATCTCTCTATCAGAGATGGTTCCGGTGGTTTGTAGCAATCTGTCGGCAAGCGTACTTTTGCCGTGATCGATATGTGCAATAATACAAAAATTGCGAATGTGCTTCATAGGTTGCAAAAGTACTTAATCTGCTCCATATAACAATTGTTAGTTGAGGAGCAAATCATTAAATCTACTAATGCAGGTTTCTGGGTGTAGGCCTTTACTGTCCAAGATGTGGGCTGCAAGTTCTCGGGCCAAGGTAGGCGCCATCATGTAGCCTTTGGTTCCTAGCCCGTTGAATATAAATACACCTTGCAATTTAGGATGCTCCCCCATCAAAGGCCTACGGTCTAAAACAGTTGGTCGCACTCCTGCAATTTGCTCCCTAATTTGATAATCAAAACTGCCTAAGGCGTTGAGGTTTTCAATGAGCGTTTGTTTTGCTTCTTGGGTGGTGTGCAAGCTAGAGTTGTTCCATTCGTAGGTTGCGCCAACTCGAAACAGATTTTCACCCACGGGTAAAACAAAACACTTTCGGTTTAAAGATTCTTTTTGGCTTATTTGACTGCTTTCTATAGTAAGAATTTGCCCCTTGGTTTGTTGAAGTGGGAGGTATCCAAAAGTTGCTTCATTCTTTTGCAAGTAGCCCATGCAAAAAGCTACCGCGTCATATTGAATCCCGTCGTAGTGCTTACTTTCAGCTTCCCATTTTTGAGCTTTGAAAACTTCTTTTATTAATATTTCCTGATCTGTGAAATAACGCCAATTTTCCTTTAGCCAATTGGCGGCATGGACCCAAAAAGCAGCTTTAACTCGGCCACTTCCAAACAAATTATGGGCGCTTTGATTGAGGGTGTCTTCTTGTATTATCTTCTCAAGATATGGTTCATAGGATTGATCGTTTGATTTTTCATCCCACAGATCTTTTTCTTGTTGAGATGAAAAAAAACGGCGTATAACTAAAGGATGATAAAATTGGCCACCTGTGCGCTTTTCTATTTGCTGATAAAAATCACTGCCCTCTTTTAAAAACTCAGCGAGTCGCCAAGATTTATTCATTCTTCTAAAGACCATCGGGTTGACCATTCCTGCAGCCACAGCACTAGAATGATTCTGCCCGGCATCCATCATTGTTACGTGCGCTCCAGCTTCTAGAAGTCGGTGTGCGAGGCAAATTCCTGCTAATCCAGCGCCTATGATGAGTACTTTTTGAGGCATGTTTTATTTTGTAAAAGCGAAACTAAGCAAACTAATCTGAACTTCTGGTGTCTTCTGTTGAATTGAAACAATCAAGGATTCTAAAGTAGCCCCCGTGGTGACGACATCGTCTACAATTAGAATATGTTTGAATTGAAATAAATCTAGGTGCAATTCAAACATATTTTGTACATTTTCCCAACGCCCAAAGCGGTCTTTTTTAGTTTGGCTTTTGGTGTTTCTTTTCTTAAATGTTGCTTTATTTAAAATTGGAACATTCCAATTTTTTGCAAGACCTTTTGCCAATAATTCACTTTGATTATATCCCCTTGCAAATTTCTTCTTAGGATGCAAAGGCACTGGAATAATCGCGTCTACAAAACGTATGGGGTGCTCTTTGATTTCATTGGCCAAATGCTCACCCAAAAAAACTCCAAGTGGTGCATTAAAATCATATTTAAGTGATCGAATCAAGGATTGGCAAATGTTGTCTTTGGAATAGTAATAAAGTGCACAAGTGTGTTTGATTTGTACTCTGCCCCAAAATAACTGATCAAGCCGAGTAGGAGCCGTTTGATGCTCAAAGAAAGTGCGCTCCAGGCTCTCCCAACAAAACCAACATAAAAAGCGTTCGCTAAAGGTTAATTCATTCTGACAATGCAAACACGTATTGGTAAAAATCAGGTGGCCTAATCCATCTGAGTAATTTTTCAATGTATAAACCAGCCCTTTTACCGTGCTATATATTTTTTGGTTCTTTAACATTTCGTTGTTTAAAACTGAATGAATTTTTTATCCTAATTAAAACGGACTTGTATTAATTTTATTGACATCATCTTTCTTACAAAAAATTTCGGTTCGCCACTTCAATTTTCTTCAGAAAAATTATCAAAAACTTGGCGCTGAGCGTGTGAATATCTTTCTTAAGTATGTTCAAATGCGCTGAAGCGTTTGTCTGTGAAAGGATTGAGAAATTTTGTGTTGAAAACCGTTCTTAAATGTTAATTTCTTTAATTGATTTAAACCTGAATTTTAACAATTTTTGTATCCCTGATTTCTTTTGAATCCAACAAAACAAAAACTATGGCACAAACACTACGCGAACCTATTTTAGAAGAAAACAAAAGTCGTTTCGTCTTATTCCCTATTCAACATGACGATATCTGGAGTTTTTACAAGAAAGCGGAGGCTAGTTTTTGGACTGCTGAAGAAATTGATTTGTCTCCAGACCTTATCGATTGGGAAAACAAACTCAACAACGACGAACGTCATTTTATCAAGCATGTTTTGGCTTTTTTTGCGGCCTCCGATGGTATCGTCAATGAGAATCTTGCAGAACATTTCCTAAACGAGGTGCAGTACACTGAAGCAAAATTTTTCTATGGCTTTCAAGTTACGATGGAGAATATTCATTCAGAAACTTATTCGCTGCTCATCGATACCTACATTAAAGATACCCAAGAAAAAAATTACCTCTTTAACGCGTTAGAAACTGTCGACTGTGTCCGTAAAAAAGCGGATTGGGCACTGCGCTGGATTGAACAAGGGTCGTATGCCGAACGTTTGGTTGCTTTTGCGGCGGTTGAAGGTATTTTCTTTTCAGGTTCTTTTTGTTCAATTTTTTGGCTGAAAAAACGTGGGCTTATGCCCGGTCTTTCCTTCTCGAACGAACTCATTTCCCGCGACGAAGGGCTGCACTGCGATTTCGCATGTTTGCTCTACACCAAACATTTGGTCAATAAATTGCCAAAGGAGAAAGTGCGTGAAATCATTACCAATGCCGTTGAAATTGAAAAAGAATTCGTTACTGATGCCTTGCCTGTTAAACTCATTGGAATGAACAGCGATTTAATGGGTCAGTATATAGAATTCGTTGCTGACCGCTTATTGGTAGAGCTTGGAAATGAACGCGTCTACAACGCAAGCAATCCTTTTGACTTCATGGACATGATTTCCATTCAAGGCAAAACCAATTTCTTCGAAAAACGCGTCGGAGAATACCAAAAAGCTGGTGTGCTAGCTGGCAAAGAGAATCAAGCTTTTAGTCTTGATGAAGATTTTTAACCAACCTAAACTATAAAATACAAGGAGCATATGTACGTTATTAAAAGAGACGGTAAGAAAGAGTCCGTCAAGTTCGATAAAATTACAGCGCGCATCATCAAGATGTGCTATGGCCTAGACCCTCTGGTATCGCCTGAAGCGGTTGCCATGAAAGTCATTGAAGGGCTATTTGATGGTGTAAGCACAACCGAACTTGATAACCTCGCAGCAGAAGTTGCCGCTGCTAAAACCATAGACCACCCAGATTACGCCTTATTGGCCTCAAGAATTGCGGTTTCTAATCTACATAAAGAAACCAAAAAGACTTTTTCAGAGGTCATGCAAGATCTTTATGACTACGTTGATCCAAAGACGAACGAACCCGCTGCGCTCCTTGCGGAAGACGTCTACCAAATCATCATGAACAATAAAGAAGTCCTCGATTCTAGCATCATCTACGACCGGGACTTCCGCTACGATTATTTTGGTTTCAAAACCTTAACGCGTTCTTATTTGATGCGCTTAAATGGAAAAATCGCCGAAAGACCTCAACAAATGCTAATGCGTGTGGCCGTCGGAATACACAAGGAAGATATTCCATCTGCTATCAAAACATACAACTTAATGTCAGAAGGTTGGTTTACCCACGCCACACCTACCTTATTCAATTCTGGCACTCCCAAACCGCAAATGTCTTCTTGCTTCTTGCTCACTATGAAAGAAGATAGCATTGGTGGTATTTATGACACCCTCAAGTCTTGTGCTCAAATTTCTCAATCTGCGGGCGGTATTGGACTTTCTATTCACGATATTCGTGCTACAGGCTCATACATCAAAGGAACCAACGGCACTTCCAATGGAATTGTACCGATGTTGCGTGTTTTCAACGATACAGCACGTTATGTCGATCAAGGAGGTGGCAAACGCAAAGGCTCATTTGCTATTTACATTGAGCCTTGGCATGCAGATGTTTTTGATTTCTTGGATCTCAAAAAGAATCACGGAAAAGAAGAGCAGCGTGCTCGTGATCTCTTCTATGCGCTATGGATTCCAGATCTTTTCATGAAACGCGTGAAAGAAAACGCCGATTGGACACTCATGTGTCCACATGAATGCCCGGGATTGGCAGATTCGCACAGTGCAGAATTTGAGGCACTCTACACTAAATATGAAGCAGAGGGTAAAGGACGCAAAACCATCAAGGCTCAAGACCTTTGGTTCAAAATATTAGAGTCACAGATTGAAACCGGCACCCCTTACATGCTCTACAAGGATGCTGCAAATTCTAAGTCTAATCAACAAAACCTTGGTACCATTAAGTCTTCAAACTTATGTACCGAAATCATTGAGTATACCGCGCCAGACGAAGTGGCAGTATGTAACTTGGCTTCTTTGGCCCTGCCTAAATTCGTCACTGAAGAGGGCACCTTTGATCACGACAAACTTTTTGAAGTTACTTACCAAGCAACGCTGAATCTAAATCGCATTATTGATAATAACTTCTACCCTGTAGAAGAAGCCCGTAATTCAAACTTGCGCCACAGACCAATCGGCCTGGGAGTTCAAGGGTTAGCTGACGCATTCATTATGCTTGGGTATCCATTTGAATCTGAAGAAGCACGTGCCTTAAATCGCGAGGTTTTTGAAACGATCTACTTTGCATCAATGACTGCATCAAAAGATTTGGCAAAAGTTGACGGGCCTTACCAAACCATCAAAGGATCACCGGTGTCAAAAGGCGTGTTTCAATTTGATATGTGGGGTGTTACGCCAACAAATCGCTGGGAATGGGATGTTTTAAAAGCAGAGGTCAAAAAGCACGGGGTGCGCAATTCATTACTATTAGCTCCAATGCCTACAGCTTCTACGGCTCAAATTTTAGGCAACAATGAGTGCTTTGAACCTTATACTTCCAATATCTACACGCGTCGTGTATTGTCTGGTGAATTCATCATTGTGAATAAGCACCTACTCAAAGACCTAGTGAAAGAAGGTCTTTGGGGTAAAGACATGCGCCAAAAAATTATGGCTGCAAATGGCTCTATTCAAAACATTCAGGAGATTCCTCAGCACCTCAAGGACCTTTATAAAACTGCTTGGGAAATATCTCAAAAAGCCATCATTGAGCAAGCAGCAGATCGCGGTGCCTATATTTGCCAAAGTCAGTCGCTAAATATCTTTATGGAAAATGCCAATTTTGGCAAACTCACTTCAATGCACTTCTACGGTTGGGAGAAAGGCCTTAAAACAGGTATGTATTACCTGAGAACCAAAGCTGCCACAGACGCCATCAAGTTCACAGTTGATAAAACTGTTACAGAACAACCTAAAGCACAAACAGTTGAAGACCAACAAGCTGCTATTGCCTGTTCACTCGACGATCCTGAAGGCTGTGAAATGTGTTCTGGATAGAATTAAAAATAATTTATCTTTAAGAAAAAGGCCCGCATTTTGTGGGCCTTTTCATTTATACAGTAACTTTGCACTTTCCTAATATTATGTCAGCAACAAAACCCATCCAGCGCGCACTCATTTCCGTATTTTATAAAGAGGGCCTAGGGCCTATTGTCGAAGCGCTTCATGCAAACAATGTCGAAATATTGTCTACGGGAGGCACCTTGGCTTTTATAAGTGAGTTAGGAATTCCCGTTACACCAGTAGAAAACATCACGAATTTTCCAGAAATCTTAGGGGGTCGAGTAAAAACCTTGCATCCAGCCATTTTTGGCGGTATTCTTAACCGCAGAGATTACACTCCAGACCAAGTACACATGGCTGAGCATAAGCTCAGCAGCATTGACCTTGTCATTGTTGATTTATATCCATTCGAAGAAACTGTTGCCTCTGGTGCCGACCATGCCTCCATCATTGAGAAAATAGATATTGGTGGCATTTCATTGATCCGTGCCGCAGCCAAGAATTACAATGATGTGGTTATTATTCCAAGTGTAAAGCAATATCCGTCTTTTCTTGAACTACTTCAACAGCAAGGAGCACAAACCACTGCTTCACAACGAAAGGCTTATGCCGCTGAAGCATTTCATGTGTCATCACACTACGACACAATGATCAATGCTTATTTCATGGATGGTCAAACAAACTATCTCAAAATAAGTGAAGAGCAATCAAGCCCCTTGCGCTATGGCGAAAATCCTCATCAAAATGGTGCGTTTTTTGGAAACCTCGACGAATTATTCACCAAACTACACGGTAAAGAATTGTCTTACAACAACTTACTAGATGTTGACGCCGCAGTGAGGCTAATGAATGAATTCAAGGATTGTGCGCCTACTTTTGCTATTCTCAAGCATAACAACGCCTGTGGTCTTGCCACTCGTCCTACTCTTATAGAGGCCTACAAGGCCGCACTTGAAGCAGATCCGGTAAGTGCTTTTGGGGGAATACTTATAGCCAATCAGCAAGTAGAATTAGATAGCGCAACCCTCATCAATGATTTATTTTGTGAAGTACTGATTGCTCCTGGCTATGCGCCCGACGCCCTTGAATTATTACAATCCAAAAAAAATCGCATTATTTTAGTTCAAAAAGACCTTGAACTCCCCAAAACCCTGGTTAGAAGCGCACTTAATGGATACTTAGTTCAAGATGCAGATTTAGCAACTGAAAGCGCCCAACAGCTTGAAGTTAAAACCAAACTTGCGCCAACGTCGCAAGAAATTGAAGATTTGTTGTTTGCCAATAAATTAGTAAAACACACCAAATCTAATACCATCATCCTTGCCAAAAACGGACGTCTATTGGCTAGTGGTACAGGACAAACCTCTAGAGTAGACGCACTTAAACAAGCCATTCACAAAGCCAAGTCTTTTGGTTTTGATTTAAATGGTGCGGTGATGGCCAGTGATGCTTTTTTCCCATTCCCAGACTGCGTAGAAATTGCTCACAACGAAGGAATTGATGCTGTCATTCAGCCGGGTGGCTCCATTAAAGACGAGCTGTCGATTACTTATTGTGATGCAAATCAAATGAGAATGGTGTTTACAGGCATACGTCATTTCAAACATTAGTCAAGCACATCAAAATATTTTTTTAAATGTGCCTTTAGAATGTAACCTTTAGCTATATTCTACGAATAAGAATAAATTGTATACACCTATTAGTGCTTAATTATGGGCCTTTTTAACTTTCTGACACAAGAAATTGCTATCGACCTCGGTACTGCAAACACACTCATTATTTGGAACGACAAAGTTGTTGTCGACGAACCGTCAATTGTTGCAAAAGATATTCAATCCGGTAAGGTTGTTGCTATCGGAAGAAAGGCACAACAAATGCACGGGAAGACCCACAAACTTATCGAAACTGTTAGGCCATTAAAAGATGGGGTGATTGCAGATTTCCAAAGTGCAGAACAAATGATCAAAGGGATGATCAAAATGATCAATCCGGGTCGTGGATTATTCAACCCCACACTGCGCATGGTTATTTGTATTCCGTCGGGAATTACCGAAGTTGAAAAACGTGCCGTACAAGATTCCGCTGAGCATGCCGGAGCAAAGGAAGTATACCTTATTCATGAGCCTATGGCTGCGGCCATTGGTATTGGAATTGATGTGGAAGAACCCATGGGCAACATGATCATCGACATAGGCGGTGGTACTTCTGAAATTGCAGTAATCGCTTTAGGTGGTATTGTGTGTGATAAGTCTATTCGCATTGCTGGTGACGACTTCACCAATGACATTGAAGAATACATGCGCCGTCAACACAACATATTGGTTGGTGAGCGTACAGCTGAGCAAATTAAAATTGAAGTTGGGGCAGCATTGCCTGAACTAGAAAACCCCCCAGCTGAATTTGCTGTAAGAGGTCGTGACCTCATGACTGGGATTCCAAAAGAAATAATGGTTTCTTACCAGGAAGTGGCACATGCCTTAGATAAAACCATTTCAAAAATTGAAGAAGCCATATTGAGCGCCCTCGAAATGACGCCCCCTGAGCTTTCTGCAGATATTTACAAAACTGGTATTTATCTTGCAGGTGGTGGTTCAATGTTGCGCGGCCTAGATAAGCGCATTCAGGCTAAAACCAAACTTCCTGTGCACATTGCAGAAGATCCACTACGAGCGGTTGCCCGCGGAACAAGTATTGCACTAAAAAACATCGATAAATACCCATTCTTAATGGGTAGATAATCAGCTATATAATTGATACTCCTGATTAATGCGTGTCTTGCTCTAAGGCGCCTTCGATTTCTTCTTTGTATTTATCGACAAGTTCTGTAAAACTACTTCCGGTTGCCGGTCCGCTAAATCCTGTGTGAATGGCAATGATTTTTCCTTGTTGATCTATTAATAGCGTTGTCGGGAAACTCATGATGCCATTGAGCATCGGAAAATGTGATGAGGCGACCTCTTTACTTGCAGACCCTGCCAAATACACAGGATAATTCACGTTCATTGATTTGACCCAATTTTTTAGACGTTTTCTTTGTTCTTTAGTGTCGCTACCAACCTCATAGGCAAGCGCCATTACATTTAGGTCGTCTTTGCCATATTGGTTTTGGAGCTCTAAAAGCATTTGGGTTTCATCCAAACAATTTGGGCACCACGTACCCATTATTTGAATGAGCGTTATTTTGCCACTGGCAACCGGGTTGAATGACGTTTTTCGGCCATTGAGTTTTATTAACTCATTTAAATATACTGGCTCATCTCGTTTGATGAGGTAAGTTAAACTACTTTCGTCTCTGAGTTTAATTGTTGGATCTCTTTTGGCTTCGAAAGGGGCTTGATATTTTGCTCCGCTGTAAAAGGTCCCTTCAAATTGATCATTTCCAATGATATTTGCATCAACTACAAACGCCCAATATCCTGTATAGGTTTGAAGGTGTAAGTTTCGTCCTGAAACATATCCATGTAAATAACGATAATCTCCGGTTTCGCTTAGAAAACTCCCGGTAACTAAGTTGCCTACTTTTTGCTCAAAAACACCAACCAATATTTCCTCATTTGGTGTTCCCTGATTAAACGCCACACGCCATTTTCCTTCAATATTAATGGGTGCATCACCAGGCGTTGGCAACTCAAGAGTGCCATTGTAAAGATGGATTGGATAGCGCACAGGAGCTTTTTTATTGTAGTTGACCCACCAACCACGAGCCTCAGAAAAGTCTTTATCAAAAGCTATCCTCCATTCGGCATCTTGCGCTGGGAATTGGTATACAATGGTGTCTTCTATCCGTTTTATTACGGACAATTGGTAAACTTCCTTGCCATTATAAATAGTAATTGCAGATTTGGGATTTTTTTGTTCAAGTGTTGCTGTCACTTGCATTTGTAAGCGGTCATTGAGCTGAATTTCTGCAATAAAAGGAATGACAATAGCGTTTTGAGCTATAAGTTGGTTAAACATGAATAATCCGAGGCTGATACTAAATAGAAAACTTTTCATTGGTCAAACTTAATGTGTTGGCCTACGAATTTAAAAGAAATAAACTATCTTGCTTGTTGCATGCAACTTTTTCAAATCAACATACGTCTGCGTTAAAGAGTAATGGAGGAACAAGAACTCATACTAGGTTGTATTGCTGCCCGTCCAAAAGCTCAAAAAGCGTTGTTTGACTTATATGCCCCTAAACTTTATGCAGTGTGCTTGCGCTATATGAAAGATCAAGTCCGTGCTCAAGACTCCCTTCAAGATGCACTGATTAAAATTTTTGCCAATATTAGCAATTACAAATCAGAAGGGTCCTTTGAGGGTTGGCTTAAAAAAATCACCGTCAATACTTGCTTAGACCAACTAAGAAAAGACAAGAAATTACTCACTGATTTAGCTATTGACGATGTTTCGCACAAACTTTCCACAAATAGCTTTAGTGCAGAAAAGCTCATGGCTGATGACCTCCTTAATTTGGTTCAAGCCTTACCAGATGGATACCGCACCGTATTTAACTTATTTGCCATTGAAGGTTATTCGCATCAGGAAATCGCAAAGCAATTAGGTATTTCTGAAAGCACCTCTAAAACACAGTATCTTAGGGCAAGGGCATATTTGAAAGACCGTATAGAGAACATAGATTAAATGACTGAAAAAGACAATATAAAAGAGCTCTTTGCTAAAGGCCTACAACAACACCAGGTGTCTGTTAATGGCGCACTTTGGTCTGCAGTTTCGGCTGCAGCGACTAAGGGGGCTGCTAAAACTGGGCTCAGTCTATTTACCAAAATAGCACTAGGCGTGCTCACAAGCGGCCTTGTTGGAGGAGTTATTTATTACATGCGCCCCGAGCCAAAATCCGTTGTTCAAACTCAAGTATCAGCGCATAAAAACAAGCACAAAACAACCACAAAATTAATGATCGATGAGCCTGCTAAAAATTCGCAGGACCTTTTAAAGAAAAGCCCAGAAGGCCAAATAAATCAAAATAGTATTGAGTTAGAAGACAACGCTTTTCAAACCAGTTTTGTTGTTGATAACAATGGTGGTCAAGAACCTACAACAAACACTCCTAATGAGCAACCTCTTCTTCTTCAACAAGCGCCTTTGAAATTAAAGAATACGAATAATCTGCCAAGCCAAGCTACAATCGCTGGTCCAATTACCGGTAATTTGCCGCTTTCCAATGCTCCCTTGGCTTCAGCATCAATGCCACAATCTGTCGTTGAAACAAACGTTCACTTGCCTAATATTTTCACGCCAAATAACGACAATCAAAACGATTACTTAGAAATTGAATGGAATAATACTACAATCGAAGACTTTCAAATTGTGGTATTAAATTCTAGAAATATGGTGGTTTATTCCAACAACGACCCAAATTTCAAATGGGATGGCTACGATGTAGGAGGAGAAAAACTTGAAAAAGGGACATACGTCTATTTCATTACTGCACAAATCGACGGGCAGCAATGGCAGCAATCTAGTAGTTTACAAATACATTACTAAATATTTGCGTAATTTGGTCCATGCACCAAATCCACTGTATTTGTAACGGAAATAAAAAAATCAGTCGCCAAAATCAGCGTATATTGATCCAATTGCAAACTCAATTTGGCGACAAGTTCAATTGTTACTACAGCCCAACAACTGCAGATGCTAGAGCTTATATTCACGCCCTTGATGCTACATGCACTCATCTTTTGTGTATCGGCGGTGATGGCACTTTTAATACACTGATCAATGGTGTTTGTACCCACCCCAACGCAGGTTTTCAACCCATTTTGGGTGTAGTTCCAAATGGCACAGGCAATGATTTTTTTCGATCAGCTGGATTTGAAAAAAACACAGATTTTGCTACCTTAATCCAAGGTGGTGGTTATGAGAAATTTGACGTTGGGCTCATTGATACCGAAGCAGAAAAAAGATACTTTGCCAACATTGCCGATGTTGGCTTTGGGGGTGCAGTGGTGCTTGAATTACAAAGATTTCGTAAAAATTTTGGGCCTAATTTTTCATATGGACTTGCCATTATTCGAACTTTTCTTAAATACAAACGACCTTCTATTACGATTCAAAGCGAAAACTATAGCTACACCGGCGAATTACTTTTGGCGGCATTTTGCAATGGCAGCATTTTCGGAGATGGTCTATGTATTCATCCAAAAGCAAAGATCAATGATGGCTTACTCAAATTAACTTTGCTCGGTAAAGTTTCCTTGTTTGATTATTTTAAAAATGTATCGGGAGTCAAGCGCGGTCTAAAAATAAAGCACCCAGAGGCCTTTTATATCAATTGTTCTTTCCCCCTTAGCTTGAATTGTGAACAGCAAACCTTACATGCAGAAACAGATGGTGAGTACATCAGTGGTCATTGCTTCAAAATTGACCTTTGTCCGGGGAAGTTAAAGTTATTGGCAACTAGCAAAGATTAGTTTGTCTATCTTTGAATTTAGATGAAAAGAAGTATCATCATAACCGCCGGAGGTATAGGCACACGAATGGGAGAAGAAGTGCCTAAACAATTCTTGCTTCTGAACAATAAACCTGTTCTAATTCACACCTTAGAGGTATTTCATCGGTTTGATCCAAGTGCACAACTCATCATTACCTTGCCTCAAGAATGGGTCGCTTATTGGAATTCTATACAATTAGAATATAATTCAAGCGTTGCACACCAAGTTGTTGTGGGTGGCCAACACCGTTTTGATTCAATACAAAATGCCTTACGCCACTGCGAAGGTGAGCAAATTGGTGTCCACGATGGTGTACGGCCTTTGGTGAGTTTAGCAACCATTCAACGCTGCTTTGAAGGGCTTGAAATGTCTAAGGCGGTGGTTCCGGTTTTGGGCTTGAAAGATTCTCTTCGTCAAGGAAGTTTTCAAGAGTCAAGATCTGTTGATCGAGCTCATTATTTTTTAATACATACGCCTCAATGTTTTGATGCTCAAACGCTAAAGGCTGCATATTGCCAAGGTTTTAGCCCTAATTTTACCGATGATGCGAGTGTTGTTGAGTCTATGGGGATCAAGCCTGTTTTGGTTCAAAGCAACGATGAAAATATCAAAATCACAACTCCATTTGATTTGAAAATACTCAATTCTATATTTGAACAATGAGTTTTATTGCACCGCCAAACTTACAACGAGGCGACACAGTATATCTCTGTGCACCAGCAAAAGCAATTGAAGAAAATTATGTACTCGCTGCAGAAAAATGGCTTCAAGCAATGGGCCTCGTTGCCATCAGAAGCGAACATCTATTAAATCAACATCATTACTTCTCTGGCACAATAATGGAACGTCTCACAGATTTTCAAGTTGGCTTGGACCACCCTATTGCTAAGGCAATTTGGTGCGTTCGGGGCGGATATGGGAGTATCCAGATTTTGGATGGCTTGCAGTGGGCTGGGTTCTTGCGTGATCCAAAATGGATTATTGGGTTTTCAGATATCTGTGTAATTCATCATAAAATACAGGCCCTGGGTTACCAAAGTGTTCATGGCACAATGGCACTCAATTTAGAAAAGAATAGCGCTGCTGCCAAACATCGACTCATTGAAGTGCTCAATGGCACAAATAACAGTTTTGAAATTGAGCGGCATTCAGCAAATAAACTAGGCGAGGCAGAAGGCATACTTGTGGGTGGAAATTTAAGTATTCTTTACAGTATGCTTGCAGCTCCGGAGTGTTATCAATTTGAAGGAAGCATTCTTTTTATTGAAGATTTGGCCGAACATCTCTATCACATTGATAGAATGTTATTTGCTTTAAACAAAGCGGGGGCATTGAATAAAATTCTAGGGCTCATCGTTGGTGGTATAACTGACTTAGAAGACACCGATACGCCTTTTGGCATTGAACTTGAAGAAATAATATTATCACATTTCAAATACAGATCAATACCTATTTGTTTTGGCTTTCCTGCCGGGCATATCGATGACAATCAGGCCTTGCTTCTGGGAGCAAAGATTCGGTTGGAAGTAAATGAAACCAATTGCCGCCTTAATTATCTATAATCGTTCTAAATAATTGGTTTTCCCAGATATTCTCGGCAACAAATGTTACAATTAACTGTTGTTGAAGTAAATTTGCAACACTACAAAATGAAAGTTTCTTATGAGTAACTCTGCATTCTTTAAATCCTCTATCGGTAAAAAAGTATTTATGGCCCTTACAGGGTTATTTCTCTGCACTTTTTTGGTGGGTCACCTGCTAGGCAACCTCCAGTTGATTCTCAAAACTGGTGAAGAAGGGCGTCGTGCGTTCAATGAATATGCCTATTTCATGGGGCACAACATTTTTATAAAAACCCTTTCTTACGTTACCTATATTGCGGTCTTAATTCACGTTGTCGATGGCATTGTGCTCACTATTCAAAACCGCAAGGCGCGTCCGGTGCGCTACGCCTACAACAAGCCTGCTGCGAATTCAAGCTCTGCAAGTAGAAGCATGGCTATTTTAGGTACTTTGATCTTGGTTTTTCTTGCCACACACATGGCTAATTTTTGGTGGAAAATGAAGATAAAAGAAGAAGTTCCTTTACATACTTACAAACTTGAAATGGAAAATAATCCTGCGATGACAAGCCAAAGTCCAGAAATTTACTACACCCATGTACCAAGCATGCAGCCCATTCCTAAAGACAACAACAACGTTATTGAAAAAGGCACCGAATTATACTACAAAGGTTCTAATATCAAAATAGGTGAAGGCTATCGAGACCTACACGGATTAGTGATGGATTTTTTCAGTCCGTCTAAAAATGAAGGCGCTCTTTTTGCGGTACTTTTTTATGTGATTTCGATGATCGTTTTGGCTTACCACTTGCTTCATGGTTTTCAAAGTGCATTTCAGTCATTGGGCATGAATCATCCTAAATACACCCCACTGATCAAAATAATAGGCACGGGTTTTGCCGTTTTGGTGCCGCTGTTGTTCGCTATCATTCCTCTCATTATTTATACAAAATAACAAGCAATAGGTTATGTCTATACTCAACTCTCGCATTCCAGAAGGTCCTATTGCAGACAAATGGACCAACCATAAAAACCACATGAAATTGGTTGCCCCAAACAACCGCCCGAAGATTGATATTATAGTTGTTGGTACTGGTTTGGCCGGTGCCTCTGCAGCAGCTTCTTTAGGTGAGATGGGCTACAATGTCAAGGCTTTTTGTTTTCAGGATTCACCAAGACGCGCACACTCCATTGCAGCACAAGGGGGTATCAACGCAGCTAAGAATTATCAAAACGATGGAGACTCCATCTACAGATTGTTTTACGACACTATCAAAGGTGGCGATTACCGCGCTCGCGAAGCCAATGTGTATCGACTTGCTGAAGTTTCTGGTAATATCATTGATCAGTGTGTAGCGCAAGGGGTCCCTTTCGCTCGTGAATATGGAGGACTATTGGACAACCGTTCTTTTGGTGGAACCCAAGTTCAACGTACTTTTTACGCCGCAGGGCAAACGGGCCAGCAATTGTTGTTGGGCGCCTATTCTGCGCTTTCTCGTCAGATTGGTTTAGGCCGTGTAAAAATGTTCCACCGCCACGAAATGATGGATCTAGTTAAGATTGATGGTAAAGCGCGTGGAATTATTGCCAGAAACCTCGTTACTGGCGAGCTTGAGCGACACAGTGCACACGCTGTTGTTATTGCGTCCGGAGGATACGGCAACGTGTATTTCCTCTCAACCAACGCTATGGGTAGCAATGTTTCGGCCGCATGGAAAATTCACAAGAAAGGTGCCTTGTTTGCCAACCCTTGTTTTGTTCAAATTCACCCAACTTGTATTCCTGTTCACGGCACAAACCAATCGAAGCTTACCTTGATGTCTGAATCATTGAGAAACTCAGGACGCATCTGGGTGCCAAAGAAAAAAGAAGACGCAGAGGCCATACGAGAAGGCAGATTAAAGCCAACACAAATCGCTGAAGATGACCGAGACTATTTCCTTGAAAGACGTTACCCTGCATTTGGTAACTTGGTTCCTCGCGACGTGGCATCTAGGGCTGCAAAAGAAAGATGTGATGCTGGATACGGCATCGAAGCCAACGATACCAATGAAGGGGTATACCTTGATTTTGCAACTGAAATACGCAATAAAGGACGCCAATCTGCTTTTGCTCAAGGAGACCACAATCCAACAGATGAAAAAATTCTTGAACTTGGTAAAAAGTGGATAGAGGAAAAGTATGGCAATCTATTTCAGATGTACCAGAAAATCACTGACGACAACCCATACGAAACGCCAATGAAAATTTATCCTGCAGTGCATTACACTATGGGAGGTGTTTGGGTAGACTACAACCTGCAGAGCACCATTGAAGGGTGTTTTGTGACGGGAGAGGCCAACTTCTCAGATCACGGAGCCAATCGTTTAGGGGCTTCAGCTCTCATGCAAGGCCTAGCAGACGGTTATTTTGTATTGCCTTATACCATTTCTGACTATCTAGCGGGCGATATCCGCACTGGTAAAATTTCAACAGACGCTCCTGAATTCGAACAAGCTGAAATAGAAGTTCGTTCTACAATTGAGCGCTTTTTGTCTAATAAGGGCACTAAGTCTGTTGACCATTTCCACAAACGTCTTGGTTTAATCATGTGGAACAAAGTGGGTATGGCACGCAACGAAGCGGGCTTAAAGCAAGCCATTGATGAAATCGCTGCATTGCGCGATGAATTCTACAGCGATGTTTTTGTGCCAGGAGATGCCAATGAGCTGAATCCAGAACTCGAAAAAGCACTGCGCGTTGCCGACCTCATTGAGCTAGGTCAATTGATGGCCGTCGATGCACTTCACCGTCAAGAATCTTGTGGTGGTCATTTCCGAGAAGAATTCCAAGACAGTGAAGGAGAAACCCTTCGCGACGACGACAAATTTAAATACGTTGCCGCTTGGCAGTACCAAGATGGCAATGCCAAAACTGCTACCTTA